>JBGSTT010000089.1:0-2932 GCA_041736385.1 Rhodoglobus sp.
GATTCGCTCATCGGGTTCTTCGCGGGAGTGAGACTCGACCCCGCTGCACCCCTCGCAACTCCATTCGCCGCGCAGAGCCGTGACCTCGTCACGATCCGCGACATCCCTGTCGCCTCCTTCTGCGAGCACCACTTGCTTCCGTTCACCGGAGTTGCCCAGATCGTGTACACGCCAAATGAGCACGTCGCCGGTCTCAGCGACTTCTCGAAGACAATCGAGATTCTTGCCAGCAGGCCTCAGATTCAGGAGAACCTCACCGCTCAGATCGCGGATGTCATCAACACCGCGATTGCACCATTGGAGGTGACCGTGACCCTCACCTGCGTGCACACCTGCATGACCGTGCGCGGAACGAACAACTACGGCACCTCCGTCACGACCGTGGCGCGTCGTGGGCAGGACGGCTGATCACGCACGACGATCACTGAGCGCGCGCTGGTTCCTGGAGTTCCGAGAATGCGCGCGAGCATCCGCTCTGGACACTTCGGAATCAGGGCGACCTTGCCGCGTGAATGCCGCTTCGCGAGCACGGTGTACGCCAGGCGTACCTCGTCGAGTGGGTAGGTCGATTCGATCTGCACCGACACGGTCCCGTCGCCAACAAGCCCAACCACCTTCTTCAGGGTTTCTGCGTTCGAGGCGACGCGAGCGTGGGAGCCACGTACCCCACCGGGCTGACCCCGACCGAGGTGAGCCACTCATGGTTGCGTGCGGCCGCGAACGCCGTCAACCCGGCGATGAAGAGCGACCCGGCGACTTCCCACGACAGTGCGTCGGGCTTGGGCACGAGATGGTCCTCCGGCACAATCACGTACTCGGCGTGACTCGATCTCCGTTCGCTCCAGCCGACGACGGCACCGCCAATCGTGACCTCTGACGTGCCCGCACCCAGCTCCACGCCGATGCCGGCGCCCGCCCGACCCTGGGCACGGGAGCCAGCAGGGCAGCGCCGTTCTCCACGTCGGCTACGCCTTCCGCGAGGGGCGACGTGCCGCCCACCACTGTCCGAAGATCGCGGAGGAGGCTGCCGCGATGTGCATGAGCGCGAGCGCGATCTTCGATCCGCCGTCAACCGGGAGAAATGTGGGTGCGGCGAGCGACAGCACCACGACCACGATCGCAACGATTGTCCACACGCGCAATGCTGAGGTCATGAATCGCGCAAACAGCCAGAGCAAACCGGCGCCGACGAAGATGGGAACGACGCTCGAAACGATCACCCCGACGTAGACCACGTCGCTCGGATTCGTCCCGTCGGTCGATGCCTGAATCGGTGCGCCGAGTATCGCGCTGCCCGCGAAGAACACGACGGTGTTTACCACGAGCGCGACTACAGCCCCCGCGGTTGCACCCAGTAGCGGTCGTGGCCGGTTGGTAACGGCGGGCGGGCTCACCGCGGCGCTCATCGGATTTCCTTGAATGAATAGATAGTTGAGTAAGTCATGGAAGTGAGACTACTCACATTCCCTTGAGTGAGTCAAGCATTAATGTAGTCTGGGGTTCATGGTTGAGGATGCCCTCGAAGATGAGATCGTGTGGCGGCTACTCGACCTGCACCGGCGCATGCATCACGAGTTCGAGCGGGTCGCAGCGGAGTTCGAATTATCAGCGGCGGAGGCCGGCGCGCTGCGCCGACTGGATAAGCCGTACTCAATGCGAGCACTCGCCGACGTGATCGGCTGTGATGCTTCGTACATCACAATCCTGTCCGATCGCCTCGATGCGCTCGGGCTCGTGGAGCGCATCGCCGACGAGCAAGACCGACGGGTTCGTCAGCTTGTGCTCACCGAGAAAGGCGAGCAGATCCGGCGAGCGCTCACCGACCGCGTGCTGGCCACCAGCCCCGCGCTCACCAACCTCGATGCGCAGCATCAGCGCGCGTTCGTTGAGCTCCTGCGGGGTCGTGAGTGACGGCAGGATTGGCCGCACCACTCTCTACGGCATTGACGTTTCGCGCAAGAAAGTGCGTTCGTCTAGGGATCACCCGACCGCGGGTTGGGAGGATCATGGGGTCGTAGACCCGGCCAAGCTACCGCGATAGCTGCGCCGCGACATCCGGCACGAAATGTTGGGTGTCGATGGATGGACGCTCGTAGCTCGCCGGTGCCGGTCGCTTCGGAATTCGCACCGGTTCAGGCTCGGTGCGCTCGAACGTGATCTGCGAGATCAAGTGACTCATCACGTTGACGCGTGCGGCCCTCTTGTCGTCGCTGCCGATCGTCCACCATGGGGCGTAGTCCGAATCGGTGGCGGCGAACATCGCGTCTTTCGCGCGGGAGTACTCCTCCCAGCGAGTGATGGATTGCAGGTCGGAGTCGGACAGTTTCCAGCGGCGCATAGGGTCGTGCAAGCGGGACTTGAACCGTCGCTGCTGCTCTTTGTCGGAGACGGAGAACCAATACTTAATCAGCACGATGCCGTCGTCAATGAGCATCCGCTCGAAGACCGGCGCCTGGAGAAGAAACCTCTCGTACTCCTCGTCGGTGCAGTAGCCCATCACTCGCTCGACGCCCGCCCGGTTGTACCAACTGCGATCCATGAGCACGATCTCGCCGTGCGTTGGCAAGTGTTGAACGTATCGCTGGAAGTACCACTGGCCCTTCTCTCGCTCGGTCGGCTGCGGGAGGGCCACCACTCGGGTCGACCGGGGGTTCAGATACTGAGCAACGCGCTTGATCGCTCCACCCTTGCCAGCGGCATCCCGCCCCTCAAAGATCACCAGCACGCGAGCGCCCGATTCGACGACCCAGCGCTGCATGGCGACAAGCTCGATCTGGAGGCGCTTCAGCTCCCGCTCGTAAAGCTCTTTTGGCACGCGCTGACTGTGCGACATGACTTCACCTTAGGCGCGTCGGCTCGCTCCCTGCGCATTCGTGGCGTCAGCGACGGATGCCGCGGCCTCCGCTACCGTTGCGCCATGGCATCCGCACCG
>JBGSTT010000094.1:0-3897 GCA_041736385.1 Rhodoglobus sp.
GCGGCATCCCCACCGATCAGGCGCACGCGGTCGGTACGCAACTCACCACCGCTAACGCGCTCAATCCATCGCTCATCCGACTCGATCACGATCTCGCGCACGCGCGCCGGTGGCAGCGGATCGGTGAACGCCTGCACGAGCACCGTCGGCAGTGGCAGCGGTGTACTCACGTCGATGAGTGATCCCGCGCGACTTGCCGCGGCAATCAGTCGAATCAGGTCACCGAGTGACTCGCTATCGGAGAGGCGCAACGTCAGCTTGGCCGGAAGGTAGCGAAACACGTTTCGCTCGACGCCGAGCGCGCTGTCGTCGCGTGAGAATCCGAACTCGGTTTGCCAGGCGAGTTCGTCGCTCTCGGCCGCGCGCCGAACTCGATCGAACTCCTCGAAATCGAGCGCACCTTGCGCCCTCTTGATTACCGAGGCAACCGGGCGTGACAACCCGCGCAGGATGATGTTGGCCCCCGGTTCCTCGTGCACAGGCTCCCACGTCCCGAGCGCGAACAGGTAGTTCGGTCCACCGGCTTTCGCGCTCGGCCCAACGGTTGAACGCTTCCACCCACCGAAGGGCTGGCGTTGAACGATGGCCCCGGTGATACCCCGATTGACGTAGAGGTTGCCTGCCTCGACGGTCTCAAGCCACCGAGCCACTTCCCGCGGTTCCAACGAGTGGATACCCGCGGTGAGCCCGTACGCCACGGCGTTTTGCATTGCCATTGCCTCGTCGAGGGTCTTGGCGCTCATGATACCGAGGACCGGTCCGAAGTACTCGGTGAGGTGGAACGGGCTGCCGGAAGCGACCCCATCGCGCACGCCGGGCGACCAGAGTCGAGAGGTGTCGTCGAGCTGGCGCGGCTTGACGAGCCAGCTCTCGCCGTCGCCGAGTTCGGTGAGGGCATCGAAGAGCTTGCCGCTGGCGGGCTCGACCAGCGGTCCCATCTGGGTGAGCGCCTCCTCCGGGTAACCGACGCGCAGCGTGCGAACGGCATCCACCAGTTGACGTCGAAAGCGTTCGCTTGTCGCGACAGAGCCGACGAGAATAACGAGGGATGCCGCGGAGCACTTCTGCCCGGCGTGACCGAACGCGCTTCTGACCACGTCGGCGACCGCGAGATCTAGGTCAGCGCTTGGCGTCACGATGATGGCGTTCTTCCCGCTCGTTTCGGCCAGCAGGGGAAGATCCGCTCGCCACGAGCGAAAGAGTTCTGCAGTCTCGAAGGCGCCGGTCAGAATCACTCGGTCGACCGAGGGATGGGCGATGAGTTGCTGACCGAGCTCACCTTCATCGACGTCGACGAGCACAAGCGCCTCGCGCGGAATACCCGCCTCCCACAGCGCCTCGACGAGCACAGCGAGGCTCCGCTTCGCCTGTGGTGCCGGCTTGACAATCACGGCACTCCCCGTAGCCAGTGCCGCAAGCACGGATCCCGCGGGAATCGCGACGGGGAAGTTCCACGGCGGTGTGACGACCGTGAGGGTCGGAGGTCGATACGTCGCCTCGGAGACATTCGCAAGCTTGGTGGCCTGCTCGGCGTAGTAATGCGCAAAATCGATGGCCTCGCTGACCTCGACATCACCTTCGGCAATCGTCTTTCCGGTCTCGCTCGCCATGATCTCAATCAGCGATGCGCGAAAGACCGCGAGCACATCTCCCGCGTCGTGCAGAATCTGTGCCCGGTCGACCGCGCTGCGTGCTCCCCAAGCGCGCCCACCAACGACAGCGTCGGCAACGAGACGCTCAACCGTGGCGGAGTCAACAACCCGCGCCGCTTCGATCGTCGCGTATCCGAGCACCGAAGTTTCGCTTCGTTCGAGCAACGCACGAGCCCACTCGCGGTTGGCAGGCAACGACGGGTCGGTGTCTGCTGTGTTGTGAAAGGCTGTAGCGCCAGCAGGCTCGATGGTCCCGGTGCGGTTTTGGTCGCGATTCGGCCCTGGAACCGCGCTCGCGCTGTCGTCGAAGGCGGCGAGCGATGCGAGAAAGCGGGTGGCCTCCCGCTGGAACAGTTCCTCGTTCTCGACGAGTTCGAACACGGCCGACATGAAGTTCTCGCTTGCCGCGTTCTCTTCGAGCCTCCGAATCAGGTAGCTGATCGCGGAATCGAATTCCCCGGGATGAACAACGGGGGTGTAGAGCAACAGCCCACCGACATCGCGCCCGACCGCATTCGCTTGACCGGTCGCCATCCCGAGGAGCATCTCAAACTCAACCCGGTTCTGCACATGCCGTGCCTTGGCGAGCAGCCAAGCATGCGCAACATCAAACAGATTGTGCCCGGCGACCCCGATGCGCACGGCATCGGTGCGTTCCGGCGTCAACGCCCAGTCGAGCACACGCTTGTAGTTGGCGTCGGTGTCGAGCTTGGTGCTGTACGTTGCGAGCGGCCAGTCATGCATCGTCGCATCGACGTGCTCCATCGCGAGGTTCGCCCCCTTGACGAGACGCACCTTGATGCCCGCCCCGCCGGCGGCACGTCTCGCGGTGGCCCATTCAGTAAGTCCTTGGAGCGCGCCGAGCGCATCCGGCAAATAGGCCTGAAGCACGATTCCGGCCTCGAGGCCGCGCAGCTTCGGTTGATCGAGCAGTTTCTCAAACACCGCAATCGTGAGATCGAGGTCCTTGTACTCCTCCATGTCGAGGTTGATGAACTTTGCGGTGGGCGACTTTGCCGCGAACTCGTACAGCGGAGTAAGCCGCTCGACGACGCGTTCGACCATCTCGTCGAAGGCCCACAGCGACAGCTGACTGACGACGCTCGACACCTTGATCGAGACGTAGTCGACGTCGATGCGCTCAAGCAGCTCTCGAGTGCCATCGAGTCGTCGATCCGCCTCGGTGTCGCCAAGCACAGCCTCGCCGAGCAAATTGACATTGAGCCGGATGCCACGACGCCGCAGCTTCACCAAACTCTTGTCGAGCTTCGCCGGTGTCGCATCGACCACGAGGTGACCAACCATGCCCCGGAGCACCCAGCGCGCGATCGGCACGACCAGTTGCGGCAGAATCAGGGCAAAGCCGCCACCCACGACAATCGCCGCTCGCAAGTACCAAGGCAAGAAGGATGGGATCGACCGGCTGAGCGCTTCAAGGTTGCGGCCGGCAACGCTGACGTCCTCTGGACGCACGACGCGATCGACGAAACCGATCGTGAAATCAAGTCCTCGCGGGTCTTTCAGGACCCCGGCAAGCCGAGCCGCGCCAGCGTCAGGCTTCGACGTCGCCGACTCGGCGAGCCAGCGCCGCACCGTCTCAACGGTCTCTTCCGCAATACTTGTCGACTCGCCAGCACCGTGCACGCTCTCCATGACCATGCAAACGAGACTAAGCCCCCGCTCGCGGTGCTTGCAGTGCTTGCAGTGCTTGCAGTGCTTGCTGGCAAGCGGCGCGTGTTAGCTGGTGGTCGCGACTCTGCTGCCGGTCTCGAACGACTCGATGGATGCCAGTGCAAGCTCAAGGGCGCGCCGCCCGGCGCGGGCATGAATCGGTGGCGGCTCACCGGCAAAGAGGGCTGGCAGAAGCACGTCGAGGTGTCCACCAAAGGTCGCGTGAAAGTCGCGATCCTCGTCGTTGAAGAAGCCAGCCTCCCAGACTGACGCCGCCTCCTTACCAGCGCGACTGATCGTCAGTCTCTTGACGGTGTCTTCAATCGTGAGGCGTCCAGCGTCGCCGTTCACTTCCAAGTAGTGCGTGCGCGGGTACGCGTACGACGAGTCATAGCTGCCAAGCAGTGTTCCAACTGCCCCGTTTGCGAACTCGAGCGCGATCGCGGTCGTGGTGTATCCCGCTCCCGATTTATCCGTCATCTGGGCTGCGACCGAAGCGATCGGGCCGAGCAGAAACTCGAGCATGTCAAAGGCGTGACACTGCGTTTCGATAATCTGAGCGTGCGGGTGAGCG
>JBGSTT010000109.1:0-2008 GCA_041736385.1 Rhodoglobus sp.
GCCATGGAAGTTCGAGTCGATGGCGGGGATTGGCAGCAAGCTACGCTCGCCGAGGCGATCTCGGCTGATACCTGGCGTCAGTGGGTCTTCGAATGGGATGCCACCAGTGGCAACCACATCGTCGAGGCGCGCGCAACCGACCGCGCTGGGGACGTGCAGTCCGGCACCCAGGTGCCAGTGGTTCCGAATGGCGCAGAGGGCTACCACGCCATCACCGTTACGGTCGCGTAGCGAGCTCTCGCACCGGAAGTTGAGTTCCAGCGTCGCCGGTAGACTCGTGCGAATGGCTCACTTGCTCGGCGCCGAGGCGTTGCACCTCGAATACCCGACCCGTGTCATCTTCGATCAGGTGACGATTGCCCTAGATGAAGGCGACCGCATCGGTATCGTCGGCCGAAACGGCGACGGTAAATCCACCTTGCTCCGGATGCTCTCCGGTCGCCTCGAACCAGACTCCGGCCGTGTCACGCGCCGCGGCGGAGTGACCATCGCCATGCTCGACCAAGCGGACGAACTCGCGAGCGGCAAGACCGTGCACGAGACCGTCATCGGGGACATCGATGAGCACGTGTGGGCGGGTGACCCGCAGGTTCGTGACGTCATCGCTGGACTCATTGCGGACATCCCTTGGGAAGCGATGGTCGACGATCTCTCGGGCGGTCAACGTCGGCGGGTCGCGCTGGCAGAAGTGTTGATCGGCGATCACGACGTGATCTTCCTCGACGAGCCGACGAACCATTTGGACGTCGAAGGCATTGCCTGGCTTGCCGCGCACCTGAAGCGTCGCTGGTCGAGCAACGCTGGCGGTCTCGTGGTGGTCACTCACGATCGGTGGTTTCTCGACGAGATCTGCACCGCGACGTGGGAGGTGCATGATCGGATCATCGAACCGTTCGATGGCGGCTACGCCGCATACATCCTGCAACGCGTCGAGCGAGACAAGATGGCCTCGACCATGGAGGCGAAGCGTCAGAACCTGATGAAGAAGGAGCTCGCGTGGCTGCGGCGCGGGGCGCCGGCCCGAACCGCGAAGCCCAAGTTTCGCATCGACGCGGCCAACGCACTAATCGCGGACGAGCCGCCAGTGCGTGACAGCGTCGCCCTGTCTCAGATGGCGATGCAGCGACTCGGCAAAGACGTTGTCGACCTCGAGCACGTCGGAGTCACGTACCCCGCCCACGGTGATCGAGCGGAGCCGAGATCCGGTGATCGAGCGGAGCCGAGATCCGGTGATCGAGCGGAGCCGAGATCCGGTGATCGAGCGGAGCCGAGATCCGTCCTCCGCGACGTGACCTGGCGCATCGCGCCCGGCGAGCGCACGGGCATCCTCGGGGTTAATGGCGCTGGCAAGTCGACGCTGCTCTCGCTTGTCGCAGGAACGCTGTTGCCGACGACCGGCCGCGTCAAGCGGGGCAAGACCATCAAGGTCGCGACCCTCACGCAGCAACTTTCCGAACTGACGGATGTCTGGAACGACCGGGTCAGCGAAGTCATCGCGCGACAGAAGAGCAGCTATGTCGCCGGAGGCAAAGAGATGACGCCGGGCCAACTGCTCGAGCGGGTTGGCTTTTCGAGCGCGCAACTCTCGACGCCGGTGAAAGATCTCTCGGGTGGACAAAAGCGCCGGCTGCAGTTGCTGCTGATTCTCTTGAGCGAGCCGAACGTGCTGATTCTCGACGAGCCGACCAACGACCTGGACACCGATATGCTCGCGGCGATTGAAGACCTGCTCGACTCGTTCCCTGGCACCCTGCTGGTCGTGAGTCACGACCGGTACCTCGTCGAGCGGGTCACCGACCAGCAGTACGCGGTGATCGACGGGGGACTGCGGCACCTGCCGCGCGGAGTCGACCAGTACCTCGAACTCCGCGCCGCCGGTGATCGAGCGAAGCCGAGATCGGATTCCGGTGATCGAGCGGAGCCGAGATCGGGGGAGGTCTCGACGAGCTCGACCACCGGCGCCCCACGGCTGGCGGGCGCAGAACTGCGCAACGCGCAAAAGGAGCAC
>JBGSTT010000111.1:0-3021 GCA_041736385.1 Rhodoglobus sp.
CTGCTCCTGCTCGGAAAGTGGCATCCTGATCCCTTCAGGTGAGAGGCGGTAAGTGATGACGAGTGTCCTCAATAGTACGCCCCACGCCGATGGCTAGGCTAGATGGGTGGCTGAGAGTAAGCGGTTAGTTGATCTTGTCCAGGAACGCATAGACGCCTTTCTCTTGGAGCGCACAACGGAGCTCGAGGCGATTGCGCCAGAGCTCGCCTCATTCGGGGCCTTTGCTCACAGCTTCTTATCGGGAGGGAAACGGTTCAGGGCGCTCTTTTGCTACTGGGGCTGGCAAGCCGGAACCGCGGTCGAGGAGTTTGATCTCCTTCAAGAAACAGAGAATGCGGACCTGCCAGGCATCGTTCTCGCCGCAACGGCGCTCGAGGTTTTCCATGCTGCCGCGCTCGTACATGACGACATCATGGACAATTCGGACACTAGGCGCGGGCGGGCCTCTGCACACCGGCAATTCGAGAGCATGCATGTCAGTGGCGGTTGGGCCGGCCGCGGTTCAGACTTCGGCTCATCATCTGCGCTGTTGCTGGGCGACCTCTTGCTTGGCTGGAGCGACGAACTGTTCGATCGAGGTGGACGCTTGCTTGGCTCGCGCGGCGCGGCGCTCGCTGGCCGGGACGAATTCAATCGCATGCGTACGGAGGTCACCGCTGGTCAATACCTCGACATCCTCGAGGAAGCATCTTGGGTCGTGCACCCGGACACCGAACTTCTTAGCCGTGCGCACCGCGTGATTGTCTACAAGTCGGCGAAGTACAGCGTGGAGGCGCCACTCGTAATCGGTGCCGCCCTTGCCGGTGCTGGCGCCCCCCAGTTGGCGGCGCTCCGGGCCTTTGGGTTGCCACTCGGCATCGCCTTCCAGTTACGCGACGACCTGCTCGGGGTGTTTGGAGACCCCGCCGTGACGGGAAAACCCGCTGGTGACGACTTGCGCGAAGGCAAGCGCACTGTGCTGATCGCGTTGGCTCGGGCAGAATTGCCGGAGCCGGCACGCGAACTCATTGACGAACTTCTCGGGGACGCCGAACTCGACGGGCAGCAAATTGAGATGATCCGTAGCGCCATTCGAGATAGCGGCGCGGCCGATCGAGTCGAGCGGATTATTGAGCACAACGTCGAGCTGGCACGAGCGGCCATCACCGGGGCGCCAATCACCGCCGCGGCACGTACGCAACTCCTTGAACTTGCCCAGACTGTCACGCGACGGTCGGCCTAACTCGGCAAGGAGTTAGCGTCTACAACCCCAGTGCCTGTGCGACCCGGCGCACTTCAGCCTTACGACCGCGACGTAGCGCTTCAACCGGCGGGATTCCGATGCTTTCCTCTGGGTGAAGCAACCACCGCATGGCTTCGTCGTCACTGAAGCCGGCATCGGCGAGAACCACCAGCGTGCCTTTGAGGTCGTGGAGTGGTTCCCCGTTTTCGATGAACAGATCTGGGACCATCCAGACCCCATCAACGCGGCTGGCCAGCAACGATCGATCTTCGATAAGGCGTCGAACCTGACTGACCTTGAGAGCAAGCAACTCGGTGAGATCAGGAATCGTCAGCCAGCGCACGGGTGCAGTTTCTGTCACAGGACAAGACTGCCACGGCGAACTTGCTCGCGACGCTCACCGTCTCGAATCCCGCATCGGGTGTTATGTTTCGATTGTATTAACTTGAACCACAATGACCCCACTAATTGACAGAACATGCCATCTGTGCCAGTTTTGACCGTGGTGTCTTGGGTCTGCCCAAGCACTTCCTGGGCCGCAAGCAGGACGGATAGGCAATGAGCGATACCTCCCACCGTGACGACCACGATGACCGCGACGACCGCGACGACGTAGCGCACGCCGTGTTCGCGGGACTCGCTCCTCGCCAGCTGTACTCGATCGAGTCCGACGCCCGCAGTGACCGAACAGACAATGACACCACCCGCCACCGCATCGCCAAGAGCCTTTACGCCACGGTTCCGATCGTTCTCGTTGGATCAATGGCTGTGGCGATGAACATTCCTAGCACCATGGAATCCGTCCAAGTGAAGCGCCCCATCCAACCGAAGGCCGAAAATTCCGAAGCCGTTCTGGCGACCGGTCCCCGCAGTGCTGGCGCTGCAAACGCAGCTACCGCGACCGCGGCTGCCGTCTCGCCTCGCTCCACATTGGCAACGACGCAAGCGCCCCGCGTCTATCGCGTGCTAGCCGGCGACACCGTAAGCGATATCGCAGCGCGCTTCGGCTTGTCGACCCCATCCGTGCTCGCCCTGAACGGCCTGAGCTGGAGCTCGCTGATCTTTCCCGGCCAGGAACTTACGTTGTCAACCGCCGCTGATCAACCGGATAACGCGGCCGAGGATCAGAGCGCCGCGGAGTCCACCACGACCGGCGACGGCGTGTACACGATTGTCGCAGGCGACACGATCAGCGCGATTGCCGAGCGATTTGGTGTCTCGACGATCTCGGTACTGATGGCGAACGGACTGGGCTGGTCAAGCATCATTTACCCCGGCCAAACGATTGTCATTGCTGGTGCGAAAACCCCGACCGACTCGCCAGCCCTCGACCAGCGCGAACCCGCGGTGGTAATCCGTGACGAGGCCGCCTCCGAGTCCAGCCTGAAGGGTGGTTCGCCGACCGGCCAGACACCGACCGCCTCGGCGCCCGCCGAAGAAGCTCCGGCACCCAGCGTCGAGAACCCGGGCCCCAGCGCGGAACCTGCTCCTCCAACAGTATCGGCCCCGCCGGCAGCGCCGGCAGCACCAAACGGCAGCTACGTGATCGTGTCTGGAGACACGATCTCGGGCATCGCTACGCGATTCGGAATCACCACCCAGGCGCTACTTGACGCCAATGGGTTGTCATGGTCGAGCGTCATCTATGGCGGGCAGACTCTCGTCATTCCCGGCGTGACGACACCAGCACCGGGTGCGCCATCTCAAGGGTCGAACGTCGCTGGCCTCACCGACGAAATGGCGGGCCACGCGCGCACCATCATCCAAGTCGGCCGCGAACTTGGTGTGCCCGACTACGG
>JBGSTT010000161.1:0-9878 GCA_041736385.1 Rhodoglobus sp.
TAGATCCGGTCCCGCGAACGTTCGCGCAAGGGGTCGGCTTCGTCCTTACGCTGGCCGGTTTCACGCTGCACCTTCTCGGCGTACCGTACGGACTGATCATCACCGCCAGTGCGGCCTTGATTGCGTCGGTTCTAAACTCGGCGTTCGGCTACTGCATCGGGTGCCAGATCTACCGGCTCCTCGCGCACACCGGGATTCTCGGCCGCTCGGCTGCTGCTGGATCCTGAGACCCATAGGCTTGACGGTAACGAAAGGGTCACGACCATGTCAGTTACCAGCGAAGCAACAACGCTCTGGTTCGGCGATCTTATGAGCGGATCGGGAACCACCTCGCTTGATTCTTCCGATGCCGCCGAGTTTCCTGTCACCTGGGCTGCACGTTCAGAAGGAGTATCCGGCCGAACCAATCCCGAGGAGTTACTCGGAGCCGCACACTCCGCGTGTTTCTCGATGGCATTCTCAAATGCATTGGCCACGCACGGGACACCACCAGAGAGTCTTCAGGTGACGGCCGCGGTGACCTTTGAACCGGGAACCGGCATCACCGGCAGCCACCTGCTCGTCAGCGCGAGAGTTCCCGGGATCAGCTCAGAAGACTTCCAACGACTCGCTGGCGAAGCCAAGACCGGGTGCCCCGTCTCGCAAGCGTTGGCCGGAATCACGATCACCCTCGAAGCCAGCCTCGCGTAGTGGCTGAGTCGAAGCCAGCAACCATGCGAGTACTTGTCTCCGGCGCATCCGGCTTCATCGGCACGGAGTTGTGCCGGCAATTGGAAGCCGATGGGCACACCGTGCTGAGCCTTGTGCGGCGGACGCCGCGCACCGCCACCGAGTACGAGTGGTCTCCAGCCGAGCAGACGATCAACCAGCAGGCAATCGAATCGGCGGATGCCGTCATCAATCTTGCCGGCGCAACCACCGGGCGGCTGCCATGGACCAACGGCTATAAGAAGGAGATCCTGTACTCGAGGGTGAATGGAACGCGCACGATTGCCGAAGCGATCACTCGATCCGAGCATCCGCCAGCGGTCTTTCTCAGCGGTTCTGCCGTCGGGTATTACGGGGACCAGCCGGGCGTGACCTTGACAGAAGCGAGCAAGAAGGGAACCGGCTTTCTCAGCGATGTTGTCGAAGCCTGGGAGCGGGCGGCGGACCTGACGCCGAGCACAACGCGGCTCGTGAAGTTTCGCACCGGGGTTGTCGTCGGCCGGGGCGGAGCCTTCACTCCATTGATTCCCCTCACCAAGTTCGGGCTCGGTTCGCGCTTCGGCTCCGGGAAGCAGCACTGGCCGTGGATCAGCCTTCACGACGAGGCCGCAGCCATCCGTCATCTGCTCACGTCGAGTCTGAGCGGCGTCGTCAATCTTGCCGGACCAACCCCCGCGACCTCGGAGCAGGTCACTCGCTCCCTTGCGAAGGCGTTGGGCAGGTGGCACCCGTTTGTCGTTCCTGAGTTCGCGTTGAAGGCACTCGGCGACGCGGGCAACGATCTCTTGCTTTCGAGCGAACGCGTCGAACCGGTTGCACTCACGAACGATGGGTTTGAGTTTCGCCACGCCACGGTGGATGCCGCGATCGCCGCATTCATCAGTCGTTGACTGAGCGAGCCAGAGTAATCGCCTTTCTGGTCGCCCACCGGGCCCGCGAGCGGTCACCGCTGGCGTCATAGGCAAGGCCGAGCCGCAACCAAGAACGCCAGGACTGCGGGTCGGTCTCGACGGCGGTCTGGTATTGCGGGAACTCGGCGTCAGCGGCAATCGGGTCAATCCGACCGCTCGGCAGCCGGGGCAGATCGTCGACCGGGAGCCCGCCTTCTGAGCCCAATCGTGCAACGAGTCGTTCGCCGCGAATCACAAACGCGATCTCAGCGACGAGTAACCATGCACCGATGAGCGGCAACACCGCCAGTGCGACCCCGAGCGCTTTCGCGATGCCGTTCTCGGAGACGATCAGTAATACCGCATATTGCGTGACGAAGCCAAGATAGACCACGAGCAGCGCCGCCATGATGATCGTCGCAAGGCGCGCGCTCACGGTGTTGCAGGGTCGCGGTCGAGCCCCAGATTGATGAGCTTGTCGAGCCCGAGGGTAACCCCGAGTGCTGAGCGCGTTGCTCGCAACGCCAACAGAATCCCGGCTTCGTACGAGCTCGGGTCAATCGTCTCGTGACTGATTGTCAGCAGCTCGCCGGTTCCTCCGAAGATCACGTCTTGCCGGGCCAGCACCCCCTGCATTCGCAAACTGTGAATCGGGATGCTCGAGACTTGCTGGCCGCGCGCGCGCTGGTCAACGTGCGGAGCGACCACCGGACCGAGCTCGGCTCGAGCCTGACCAATCAACTCTGCCGTGCGCACCGCGGTACCGGAGGGCGAATCCAGCTTGCTCGCGTGGTGAGCCTCGACGATCTCGATCGATTCAAAGAATCGGCCAGCCATTGCGGCAAAACTTGTCGCGAGCACCGAGCCAACCGAGAAATTCGGCACAATGACAACGCCGACTCCCGGCTGGAGCGCAACGTCATGCTCGAGCGATGCGATCCGCTCCCGCGACCAACCGGAGGTGCCGACGAGTACGTTCATCCCGTTGCTGACGGCGTACTCGACGATGCGTTGCGATGGACCGGGCGCCGTCACGTCGACGACGATGTCGGCTCCGAGAACGCTGGTCAGGTCATCCTGAGATCCCAGTTGTGCCCCAAGCTCGAACTCGGGCGATTCATTCACTAAGCGCGAGATGAGCGTACCCATGCGTCCGGTAGCCCCGACAATGGCGACGGTCGTTGTCATTGGGCCAATCTAGCAAGCACGGCTACGAGAGCTTCACGCCACCGGCGCAGTGGAGTCAACTAACACCTAGAACGGCTGGTCGACGCTCATCCCCGTTCGTAACTCCGGTGGAAGGTGGCCGAGGTCGTTATGGGCAACGAGCACGGGGGGCTTGGCGCTGCGAACCCGGATGATCGTGAGGCCGCAATTGGCCTGATTGACCCCGAGCCAGCGCCACGCTGGCGCGTCAAAGACTTCGCGCACGAACCAGGAAATTACGAAGTTGTGTGTGATGAGCAGGTCGTGCCGGTCTTCGCGCGCTGGTGCCAAGAACTCGGCGACAGCATCCGCCATCTGAGCGGTGCCAGCATCGATTTCTTCGGGCGTCACGCCACCGAAAAACGGTTCAAATGCGCTGGGCATGTCTGGCGTTGGCCCTGACGGAATGCAGTCCATCAGCAGGGCGCTCGGCTCTGAGGCCAGGGTCGGCATCCGCTCGGTCATGATGGCTGCCGTTTGCTCTGCTCGCTGCAACGGCGAGTGCCACGCGCGAGTGAACGGAACGCCACTCAACCGCTCAGCAATCGCCCGCGCTTGGCGCTTACCCTTCGCCGAGAGGGGGCCGTCCGTGAGCCCATGCTCGGCATCCTGTTGTTCGCCGTGCCGAACCAAATATAGGTAATGGGCCATCTCAGCTCGCCTGCGAGACGTTGTGAAGGCCGGCGAGAGCGTGCTCGTCGACCGCGCCAACGGCCGCGATCGACAGCGGTCGACTTACGAGCTCAGCCGCGAGGTCACGGATACCTGCGAGCGAGACGAGCGCGAGTCGCCGCAGCGATTCGTCGAGATCGAGAAACTCTCCTTGCGTTAGCTCGCTGCGCCCAAGTCGTGACATGCGGGTGTCGGAGTCTTCCAGCGCCAGCGCCGACGCCCCGCTCAGCTGCCCAACTGCGCGTCGCAATTCTTCTTCTGTCACTCCCCCACTGGCCAATCCTGCGAACTCGTGAAGTAGCAATTCGACGACCTGCGTCGTCTTGGCTGGCGAACATCCCGCGTACAGCCCAACGATGCCGTTATCGGAATAGGTCGGCGTGAAGGAGTACACCGAGTAGGCAAGACCGCGCTTCTCTCGAACCTCCTGAAACAGGCGGCTCGACATTCCGCCACCCAGAATCGAGTTGAGCACGCCAAGTGTGAAGCGTCGTTCGTCAGTAGCGGAGAGTCCGATGACCCCCGCGATGATGTTCGCTTGCTCGAGGGGCCGCGGTATGACGACGAGCGGGCTCGCCTGTTCGATCGGCTCGACGGCGGTCACCCGCCGTTCCACCGGCCTCCCTTCGACACTCAAGTCCCAGCCAGCGGCACGTAACGCCTTGGTCACGCCCGTAACCAGCTCGTCGTGGTCGACAGCGCCTGCGGCAGTGATCACCAGATCTCGCGCTTCGTAATTCTCCCGGTAGTGAGTCCACACTGCCGAGCGGGTGGCGGCAGCAATCGTCTCCTGGCTTCCGCCAATCGGGCGCCCGAGCGGGTGAGTGCCCAGTACCGCTTCGAAGAAGCATTCGCTGGTGACATCAGCCGGGTCGTCGTCTGCCATCGCCAATTCCTCGAGAATGACACCGCGCTCGCTTTCAAAGTCATCCTCGTCGATGAGGCTCGATGTGAGCATGTCAGCGATCACGTCTACCGCCAGGGCGAGGTCGCGATCCTGAACCTTCGCGTAATAGCAGGTGTACTCCTTGGCCGTGACAGCGTTGTGTTCTCCGCCGACAGAATCAAAGGCAACAGCGATTTCCAGGGCACTTCTGGTGTTCGTCCCCTTGAAGAGGAGGTGCTCGAGAAAGTGCGTTGAACCGTAGGTTCCTTCGTTCTCATCGCGCGAGCCGACGGCGACCCAGTACCCGATCGTCGCGCTTCTGGCGCCGGGAACCTGCTCGCTCAGAATGCGCACTCCGCTGGGCAGAACGGTGCGCCTAACGAGACAGTCTCCGGATGCCGTGAACGAGAGCTCTGGCAGATCAAGTGGGAAAGCGTGCGCACCGTTCGTCATCAGCGACGAGCCTATGTCATCACTCAGTGCGGTGCGGTGAGCTCGGAACTGGGGCTCACTGGAGCCGGGAGTCAGAACGATCTGTCTGTCCTCACGTGGTAGGTTGACGGCTAGCACCAGCCCAACCCGTGTTAGGAGTCGCTCTGTGACCGTCGTCGCGACACATCCCGCCGCTCCGCGCGCTCCTGCGAAGGGGCGCATCCTTACCTGCGCAGACAAACTCTTCTACGAAGACGGGATTCGTACGGTTGGCGTCGACCGCCTCATTGCCGCGTCCTCGGTAACCAAGGCAACGTTTTACAAGCACTATCGGGCGAAGGACAACCTGATCGTTGAGTACATCACCAATCGCCATCACACCGTGCGCGACGGCATCGAGGGGATCGTTGCTGCGGCACCCAATGCTGCGACCGCACTGCGTCAGCTCGTTCAAGCCGCAGTGACCGAGATCGGCACTCCCGGATTTCGGGGCTGCCCGTTCATCAACGCAGCCGCCGAGTTTGCTGATCCATTGCATCCGGTTCGCCAAGTCGTGGCTATGCACCGCGAGTGGTACATCGACCGCATCGCCGAACTCCTGCGTGCGGCCGGACACCCGGTTCCCGGGGAAGCGGCTGACGAGTTTCTCCTAGCCCGCGACGGCGCTTTCTCTGGCGGCTACGCCGGCGACACGATTGCCGCCTCAGCTGCCATGAGCCGAGTGGCAAACAGAATTCTCGATGATGCGGCGATCAACGAGCGCTAGCTCAAACCTGGTGTTGCCGGCTCGAGTAATCGGTTGACGTCACGCGGAAACCCGGTCGAGCTCGGCGACCTGCGCTCGAGTCAACTGAAGGCGTGTCGACAGCGCAAGCTCTTCGACCTGATCAGCCGAGCTCGCAGAAGCTACCGGCGCGACGACGTTGGGCTTGGTCAGCAACCACGCTAGGGCGATAGATGCAACGCTCGCCTCGTGCACAGCAGCAATGCGGTCAAGACTCCCGAGAACGCGCAGACCACGCTTCGTGAGCATCCTGGCGACGGCTCCGCCTCGTTCGTTCTTCTGGAAGTCTGAACGCTGCCGGTACTTGCCGGTGAGAAAGCCGCTCGCGAGCGCAAAACGCGGCATCACGCCAAGACCTTGAGCGATAGCAACTCGCGCAAGGTCGCCTTCGTACTCGTCACGGTGCATCAAGTTGTAGTGATTCTGCACGGCGACCATCTGGGCCACTCCCAGCTGTGCGGATGCGATGCGCGCCTCGATCAGACGATTGCCGGTGTGATCGGATCCACCAAAGTACCGTACCGAGCCAGCTCGGATGAGTTCGTCGACGGCCAACAGGGTCTCCTCAAACTCAACGCTCGTGTCGTCGATGTGCAAGTACAGCAAGTCGACATGGTCAACTTGCAAACGCTCAAGCGACGCGTGCACCGCGCGAGTCAGCACGCGGGCTTTGAGCCCAGGGTTGTCATCGCTCTTTCCGACTTTGGTGGCGATGACGAGCTGATCCCGATTGCGTCGCGATCGCATCCAGTTGCCAATGATGGTCTCGCTGCGACCCGCTGCGTAGGAGTCAGCGGTGTCGATGAAGTTCCCACCTTGCGCGACGTAGGCGTCAAGAATGCTCGACGAGACGGAATCGTCGGTAGTCCAGCCGAACACGTTGCCACTCATCGCGAGTGGATAGACAAACAGTTCAGAAGAACCGATTCGGCGATTTCTCGGCGAGATACGCACAACGGCGGTCTCGGCCGTCTGCACTTCCGATGTTGGATCCACCGATGTCATGTCGTCTCCTGTCGCTCGCCAGGCAGGATCAGATTAGCGCCGACGCAGACTCAAAACATGCGGCATGCTCAATCGTTACCGCTCCGTGTCACTGGACGCGCGGTATCGAACTACCGCCGCGTGCCCCGCCGAGCGCTTTGAGCGCCCGTGCGGCGATACTGCGGCACCCGCTCTTGCGCGCGCTGCCTGCGACGAGCAACGAAGACGAGCATAAGTACGATCGAGACGCTGACCGCCATGGCAATCCACATCAGCGACATGCTTTCAAACCACAGCGAAGCGTCAGCCATGAACCGATTGAGCGGAGCCACGTATCGAATCACCTGATCACAGTAGGGTAACGAGGCCCTGTATGTCACCTGTGAGGGTGACTCAGCAGCGACCGGTACAAGCAGGTCGGGCCCACCCTCTGAATGAGAGTGGGCCCGACGCGGTGCTCTTGGCTTATTTCCGGATCGCTAGCTACGGAGCTAGCCGTAGCCCTATCCTTCTGCTGGCGCCTCAGGACCCTCGGAGGAGGCGCCGGAACCGTCGGTATCCGCGGCATCCGCATCGTCGGTTACGGGCGCGAGCGAGAGCTTTCCTCGATCGTCGATCTTGGTGATTTCGACCTGGATCTTCTGGCCGACCGAGAGCACGTCTTCGACGTTCTCGACCCGCTTGCCACCCGCGAGCTTGCGCACCTCAGAAACGTGCAGCAGGCCATCCTTGCCGGGGGTGAGTGACACGAACGCACCGAACGTCGCGAGCTTGACGACGGTTCCAAGGAACCGTTCACCAACCTCGGGGTTCAACGGGTTCGCGATCGCGTTGACCGCGGCGCGAGCAGCCTCGGCCGAAGGACCGTCGACGGCACCGATGTAGACGGTACCGTCATCTTCGATGGAGATGTCGGCTCCGGTGTCATCCTGAATCTGGTTGATCGTCTTGCCCTTCGGGCCGATCAGCTCGCCGATCTTGTCGACCGGAATCTGCACGCTGATGACGCGGGGCGCGGTCGGCGCCATCTCGTCTGGCGCGTCGATTGCGGCGTTGATGACCGACAGAATCGCGGTGCGAGCCTCTTTGGCCTGCTTGAGCGCGCCATCCAGAACACTGGAAGGCAGGCCGGCGAGCTTGGTGTCGAGCTGAATCGCGGTGACGAACTCCGAGGTGCCAGCGACTTTGAAGTCCATGTCACCGAGGGCGTCTTCTGCGCCAAGGATGTCGGTCAGTGCCGCGTAGCGGGTCTGACCGTCGACCTCATCTGAGATGAGCCCCATCGCAATGCCGGCGACCGGAGCACGCAGCGGCACACCCGCGTTGAGGAGCGAGAGTGTTGACGCACACACCGAGCCCATCGACGTTGAACCGTTTGAGCCGAGCGCCTCAGAGACCTGGCGAATCGCGTAAGGGAACTCCTCGCGCGGCGGAAGCACCGGCACGAGGGCGCGCTCGGCAAGGAAGCCGTGCCCGATCTCGCGACGCTTGGGGCTGCCAACTCGTCCGGTCTCACCGGTCGAGTACGGCGGGAAGTTGTAGTGGTGCATGTAGCGCTTCTTCTTGATGGGGTTCAGCGAGTCGATCTGCTGCTCCATCTTGAGCATGTTGAGCGTCGTGACACCCAGAATCTGGGTCTCGCCACGCTGGAAGATCGCCGAGCCGTGAACGCGCGGGATCACCTGCACCTCGGCGTCGAGGGCGCGGATGTCACTCAGCCCGCGACCGTCGATACGAATGCCCTCGGTCAGCACGCGATTGCGCATGACCTTCTTAGACACGCTCTTGTAGGCCGCACTGACCTCAGACAGAGCGGCTGTCGGCAGCTCATTGGCCTCGACCTTGGCCGAAATGGTCTCCTTGACTCTGGCCTTCAGCGCGTCATCAGCGGTCTGACGCTCGATCTTGTCTGCGATCTGGTAGACACCCTTCAGCTCGTCATACGAGAGGCCGGCGACAGCGTCGTAGGTCTCCTGCGAGTACGGCGGAAACACCGGGTAGTCGGCAATCGGCTTGGCCGACTGGGCCGCAAGCTTCTGCTGCGCCTTGATGAGCTGGGTCAGGAACGGCTTCGAGGCCTCGAGGCCTTGGGCAACGACAGCCTCATCTGGCTTGGTTGCGCCCGCCTTGATGAGGTCCCAGCTACCTTCGGTGGCTTCGGCCTCAACCATCATGATCGCGACATCCTCATTGCCGTTCTCGTCGGTAACGAGGCGACCAGCGACAGTGAGGTCAAACACGGCGTCAGCCAGCTGGCTGAACTTCGGGAATGCTACCCACTGGTCGCCAATCAGGGCGAGACGGATACCGCCTACCGGGCCGTAGAACGGAAGGCCCGAGATTTGAGTTGAGGCGGATGCCGCATTGATGGCGAGCGCGTCATAGAACTCGTCTGGCGCAATGGCTAATACCGTGATCACGATCTGGACTTCGTTGCGCAGGCCCTCAACGAAGGTTGGGCGCAGCGGCCGGTCGATGAGGCGGCAGACGAGAATGGCCTCGGTTGATGGGCGTCCTTCACGCCGAAAGAACGAACCGGGGATCTTGCCAGCTGCATACGAGCGCTCTTCGACATCCACCGTCAACGGGAAAAAGTCGAAGCCCTCGCGCGGCTCCTTGCCGGCGCTCGTGGCGCTCAGGATCATCGTCTCTTCGTCGAGGTACGCAGCGACCGCACCCTGGGCTTGCTGCGCGAGCCGACCGGTCTCAAACCGGACCGTACGCTTGCCGAACTTGCCGTTGTCGAGAATGGCTTCGGCGAACTTGATTTCTGGACCCTCCAAGGGGTTCTCTCCTTTGTTTAATGTCGCAACCCGTGTGGTCGCGACGCTCCAAAGAGCAGGAGCGGACAGAAAGAAGCGCAAGGCTTAACACCCCGAACGCTCTGGCGGCAAACTCGTTATGAGTGCTGCTCTGATCAACAGTAGAAAAGCTCCAAGACCCTTGGAAGTTCACCACCGGTGACCAGCTTCTTGCCAGCCTGCTCAGGTTGCACCTCGGAACACCGAGAGCAACCTTCATATCCTACCAGTCAGGGGCGTTTTTGAGCCGATAGGGCAGCCATGACGTGCCCGAAGTGTGCCGCGAGATCGCCAATGGGCCGCAGCACGACCGTTGTCGCACCCGCTTCCCACAAACCGCGAATCACGTCAGCACTCTGAACGGCGTTACCCGCAGCGATCGTGAAATCACGCTTCTGGCCCGCAAAGAAGCCGAGCGCTACTCCGTCGACTGCATCAGCTACGAGTTGAGCATCCTCACTCACGAAGAAGTGACACAGCACAGCAACCTCGTAGGGCTCCGTGCGATTGGCGGC
>JBGSTT010000168.1:0-46434 GCA_041736385.1 Rhodoglobus sp.
CGCGACAGTAGCGAGCAAGCGCGCCGCTAAAGTTGTCAGGTGAACAAGACCGGATTTGACCTCTTCACTGATCGCGCAGTCGTCGCCATGCGCGTCAACGGTGAACTGATGGATCTCGCTGCAGTCGTTGCTGACGACGAGACGGTCGAACCCGTGCTCATCGACTCGCCGGATGGTCTCAGTATCCTCAGGCATTCCGCGGCCCACGTCATGGCGCAGGCTGTTCAATCGCTCAATCCGGATGCCAAGCTGGGAATTGGGCCGCCTGTCACCGACGGGTTCTACTACGACTTCGATGTTGACGAGCCGTTTCAGCCGGAAGACGTGAAGGCCATTGAGAAGGCCATGGATCGAATCATCCGGCAAGGCCAGCGCTTTCAGCGCCGGGTCGTAACTGAGCCGGAAGCGCGCGCCGAGCTTGCACATGAGCCATACAAGCTCGAACTCATCGGGCTCAAGGGGGTCTCGACAGGCTCGACCGCCGATGAGGAGCTCGGTCAAGACGGCGAGAGCGTTGAAGTTGGCGGTGCAGAACTGACCATGTACGACAATGTCGATGGCGCGACGGGCGAGGTGTATTGGAAAGACCTCTGCCGAGGTCCGCACCTTCCGAACACCCGCATGATTGGGAACGGCTGGAAGCTGCAGCGAACTGCCGCGGCATACTGGCGCGGGTCAGAGAAGAACAAGCAACTCCAGCGCATCTACGGAACAGCCTGGGCAAACAAGGACGATTTGCGCGCGCACCTCGAACGGCTCGAAGAGGCCGCGAAGCGCGATCATCGCAAACTTGGCGCTGAGCTTGATCTTTTCTCCTTCCCAGAGGAGATCGGTTCTGGGCTTGCCGTGTTCCACCCCAAGGGCGGCATCATCAGGCGTGAGATGGAGAACTACTCCCGCAAGCGGCACGAAGAAGAAGGCTACGACTTCGTCTACACGCCGCACATCACGAAGGCGAACCTCTTTGAGACCTCCGGCCACCTTGACTGGTACGCCGACGGGATGTTTCCGCCGATGCACTTGGACGAGGCGAGAGACGAAGAAGGGAAGATCACGCGTCAAGGGGCTGACTACTACCTCAAGCCGATGAACTGTCCGTTCCACATCTTGGTCTACCGGTCGAGCGCGCGTTCGTATCGAGATCTGCCATTGAGAATGTTTGAGTTTGGCACCGTCTACCGCAATGAAAAGTCCGGTGTCATCCACGGCCTGACTCGCGTTCGTGGTTTGACGATGGATGATGCACACATCTTCACAACAAAGGAGCGGATGAAGGGGGAGTTGACGAGCACCCTCAACTTCGTGCTCTCGCTACTGCGCGACTTCGGCCTCACTGATTTCTACCTGGAGCTCTCAACGAAAGATCCCGAGAAGTACGTCGGTGACGACGCGATATGGGAGGAGGCGACATCAACGCTCCTCGAAGTTGCCACCGATTCCGGCCTCGAATTGGTGCCTGACCCGGGTGGAGCCGCCTTCTACGGGCCGAAGATCTCGGTTCAGGCTCGCGACGCCATCGGAAGAACGTGGCAGATGTCCACGGTGCAACTTGACTTCAACCTCCCAGAGCGCTTCGAGCTTGAGTACACCGCAGCCGATGGCACGCGTCAACGGCCCGTGATGATCCACCGCGCGCTGTTCGGTTCGATCGAGCGGTTCTTCGGAGTGCTTACGGAGCATTACGCTGGCGCCTTCCCAGTCTGGCTGGCCCCGGTGCAGGTCGTCGCGATCCCGGTTGCGGAGGCATACAACGACTATCTCGCCGACGTGGTCGCACAACTTAGACGCGTGGGAGTTCGGGCCGACATCGACGCATCCGATGAGCGTATGCAAAAGAAGATCCGTACTCACACGCTTCAGAAAGTGCCGTATCAACTGATTGCTGGCGAGCAGGATGCCGCGAACCGTTCGGTCAGCTTTCGCTTCCGAGACGGTACTCAAGAAAACAACGTTCCAGTGAACGAGGCAATTGCCAGAATCGTGACAGCGATCAAAGACCGAGCTCAGGTGTGACCGTCCACGACTACGACGGCACCGAGTTCTCGAGCGGTGAGTCGACTCGCGACTTCGCGGCGGTGCCAGACGCCTTCCAGCGATTGTGGACACCGTACCGGTTTGCCTACGTTACTCGGGTAACGAGCGATACCGGTGCCCGAGACGTTGGGGCCGGGGATACCGAGGGTATCGCGTGCCCGTTTTGTGTTGCGCCGAGCCTGAGTGACGAGCAGGCGCTCATTGTCGCGAGGGGCGCGCACGCCTATGTGCTTCTGAATCTCTATCCATACAACAGCGGGCACCTACTGGTGTGCCCGTACCGGCATGTCGCAGAGTATGACGAAGCGACGATCGAAGAGACGGCCGAAGTCGCAAGCCTGACCCAGCGGGCGATGGTCGTACTTCGCGCAACCGCGTCAGTTCACGGCTTCAATATCGGCATGAACCAGGGAAAAGTAGCCGGCGCGGGCATTGCCGGCCACTTGCATCAACATCTGGTTCCGCGGTGGCAGTTCGATTCAAATTTCTTCCCGATTATCGCGCAGACGAAAGCCTTGCCGCGGCTGCTCGGGGAGGTTCGCACGGAGATTGCCAATGCATGGTCGGGGTAGAATTACGCCTATGACAATCACGACCAGCACCGCCAATAACAGCAGCGCAAACGACAGTACAGCTAGCAACCCCACCACCGATACCCCCGAGCTCGGCACGAGTCGCGTTAAGCGCGGTCTCGCAGAGATGCTCAAGGGTGGCGTAATCATGGACGTGGTGAATGCCGACCAGGCCAAGATCGCGGAAGATGCTGGGGCTGTCGCGGTGATGGCGCTTGAACGGGTGCCGGCTGACATCCGCTCACAAGGTGGGGTTGCCAGAATGAGCGATCCCGACCTCATTGACGGCATCATCAACGCGGTCTCGATCCCCGTGATGGCCAAGGCCAGAATCGGCCACTTTGTTGAGGCGCAGGTACTCGAAGCCCTCAAGGTTGACTACATTGACGAGTCAGAGGTGTTGAGTCCAGCCGACTACGTCAACCACATCGATAAGTGGAACTTCTCCGTCCCGTTCGTGTGTGGCGCAACCAACTTGGGCGAGGCGCTTCGCCGCATCAATGAGGGTGCAGCGATGATTCGCTCTAAGGGCGAAGCGGGCACCGGTGACGTCTCGGAGGCGACCAAGCACATCCGCACCATTCTGGGTGAGATTCGTGCGCTCTCCGCCAAGACACCGGACGAATGGTACGTCGCTGCCAAAGAACTGCAAGCGCCGTATGCGCTCGTGCGTGAGGTCGCGCTCAGCGGCAAGCTGCCAGTTGTGTTGTTTACAGCGGGTGGGGTCGCAACCCCAGCGGATGCTGCGCTGATGATGCAGCTCGGAGCGGACGGCGTCTTCGTCGGCTCTGGCGTCTTCAAATCGGGTAATCCGGTTGAGCGGGCCGCAGCTATCGTCAAGGCGACGACCTTCTACGACGACCCGCAGGTGATAGCAGACGCCTCGCGCGGGCTCGGAGAGGCGATGGTTGGAATCAACGTTTCCGACCTGCCAGCGCCGCACCGTCTCGCTGAGCGTGGCTGGTAGTACGCCAGCGCGACGACGTATCGTCGGAAGCGGTGCCGCAAGGCCCACGATTGGGGTGCTCGCACTTCAGGGTGACTTTCGCGAGCACATTGACTTGCTCAATCGGCTTGACGTTGACGGTGTCGCAGTGAAGAGAGCTGATCAGTTGCGCGAGATCAACGGCTTGATCATCCCGGGTGGCGAGTCGAGCGTCATTGACAAACTCTCCCGACTGTTCGGGGTGGCAGAACCGCTCAAGAGCGCGATTCGGTCCGGGCTCCCTGTGTACGGCACCTGTGCCGGGCTCATCATGCTCGCAGACACAATTGTGGATTCCATCGAAGGCCAGCAGACTCTCGGCGGCTTCGACCTCGTGGTTCGGCGGAACGCCTTCGGATCGCAGGTCGATTCATTCGAGACCGAACTTGAGGTTCCCGTACTCGGCGAGCCAGCGGTGCGCGCGGTATTCATTCGGGCGCCTGTTGTGGAATCGATCGGGCCTGACGTACAGATTCTCGCCTCGCTCGGCGATGGTCGTGTTGTGGCTGTCGAACAGGAGAATCTGCTTGGCACCTCGTTCCACCCCGAGATCACGGGTGAAACTCGGTTCCACGAGTACTTTCTGGCGAAAGTGACCACGGCCTAGGGGCTCAGAGCTCAACACCCTGGTGTTCTGTGCCTCGGGCTTCCTGCAGTCGTCTCCGTGCTGCATAGTGGGGCCATGAAGCTCTATTCCGATTTCACTGGACCACGTACCGGTCAGGTCACCATCGACATCATCGCGGCACTGTCCATCGCGGCTTGGGTGTGGTTCGGCGTCACGATCTACCAACTGGTGTTGAATCTCTCGGCGTTTGGTGTTCAGCTACAACAGGCCGGTGCCGGGTTTAGACAAACGATGACCGATGTTGGCGAGACTCTGGGCTCCGTTCCGGTCATCGGTGGCGGTATCCGCGCGCCGTTCGATGGGGCAAGCGGGGCAGGGGCCGCACTTGAGCAAGCTGGCCTCGATCAGCAGATCGCGGTCAATCAGCTTGCTACCGTGCTCGGTATCGGGATTGCTGCTCTCCCTATCGCGATGATTCTGCTGATTTGGCTCATTCCGCGCCTACGGTTCGTTCGGCGCGCAAGCAACGCTCAAGCGATCATGGCGTCAAACGCTGGGGTCGATCTGCTGGCACTCAGGGCGCTCGCGAATCAAAAGATGGCGGTCATCGCAGAAGTCGATCCGGACGCGATGGCGGCATGGCGACGCGGCGACGAAAGCGTCATGCGCCGGCTTGCGCAACTCGAACTGAGGTCTGCAGGAGTGCGGTTCGAGTGACCGTCTCATGCGCTCGCCCTGAGCTTCGAATGGGCGTGCCCTGCACCGCTGGCTAGAATGTTCAGCATGTCGGGCCATTCCAAGTGGGCAACCACGAAGCACCAGAAAGCGATCAAAGACCAGCGCAGAGCAAAGTCCTTCGCCAAGCTCATCAAGAACATCGAAGTCGCTGCGAAGATAGGCGGGCCAGACCTATCGGGGAATCCGACTCTCGTCGATGCCATCCAAAAAGCGAAGAAGACATCAGTTCCCAATGAGAATATCGACCGCGCGGTCAAACGCGGTGCTGGACTGACCGGTGAATCCATTGATTACCAGACGATTATGTACGAGGGTTACGGGCCGCACGGCGTTGCCCTGCTGGTCGAGTGCCTTACAGACAACCGAAACCGCGCCGCCGCCGATGTTCGAACGCTCATGAGTCGAAATGGCGGCACCATGGCCGACCCCGGCAGTGTCGCATACAACTTCACTCGCAAAGGCGTTATCTCGATCACGAAGACGCCGGGAGTGAGCGAGGACGACATCTTGCTCGCAGTGCTCGATGCTGGCGCAGAGGAGGTCTTCGACCGGGGAGAGGGCTTCGAGGTAATCACCGACACCGCACACCTGCTGGCAACTCGTCAGGCTCTTCAGTCCGCAGGCATCGACTACGACTCGTCAGAAGCCGAGTTCGTGCCAAATCTCACCGTGGATGTCGACGCTGATACTGCGCGGAAGGTCATAAAACTAATCGACGCGCTCGAAGACTCGGATGATGTGCAGAACATATATTCGAATTACGACGTGTCCTCCGAGGTTCAGGCGCAATTGGAGCAAGACTAAACAGCATGACGCTCGGCTGGACATTCTG
Source organism: Rhodoglobus sp. (assembly GCA_041736385.1). Classification (GTDB taxonomy): domain Bacteria; phylum Actinomycetota; class Actinomycetes; order Actinomycetales; family Microbacteriaceae; genus Rhodoglobus. Next base: position 5,730 of record JBGSTT010000168.1, read on the forward strand.
ATGCGCGTTCTTGGCATCGATCCCGGCCTGACGCGGTGCGGCATCGGCATTGTTGACGTCACACCAACCAGGTCGGCGAGCCTGGTTCACGTTGGCGTGATCGAGACTGCCCCGGGTACCGCACTCGAACTCAGGCTCCTTACTATTGCGCGTGGCATTCGCTCGATCATGCAGGAGTTCGCGCCGCACGCCGTCGCCGTCGAGCGGGTCTTCGCGCAACATAACTTGCGCACCGTCATGGGCACGGCACAGGTCAGTGGCGTCGCACTACATCTCGCGGCCGAGGCTGGACTCGCGGTCGGTTTGCACACGCCAAGCGAGGTCAAGGCGGCGATCACGGGCTACGGTGCAGCCGACAAGAGACAGGTTGGCACGATGGTTGCCAAGGTTCTTGGCCTCAGTGAAGTTCCCAAACCCGCGGATGCCGCTGACGCGCTCGCCCTAGCGCTCTGCCATGCCTGGTCGGGGTCTGGCTCGGGGGCCTGGAGTTCTGACATTGTTGCCGGGCCTCTGAGCGCGATCCAGCTCACACCAGCGCAGCGCGCCTGGCGTGCCGCCGAAGCATCGACGGCGGCATCAGTTCGTCGGCCAGCCACCGTCCAGAGGCAGAGGAAGCCGGCATGATCTCTTCGTTGCGGGGCACCGTGCTCGCCGCGGCTGGTGGTACAGCCGTAATCGAGGTCGGGGGAGTCGGTTTCGCGGTGTACGTGACACCGAACCACGCGAGGAGTCTGCGCGTTGGAGCTGTCGCCAACCTGCGCACCGCGCTCATCGTCCGAGAGGACGACCTTAGCCTGTATGGATTCGCCGATGATGGGGAACTCATGATCTTCGATTTGTTGCGCGGAGTCAGCGGTGTCGGGCCAAAGAGCGCGCTCGGGGTACTCGGAGAACTGAGCCCTCATGACGTTGCCGTCGCAGTAAACGGCGAAGACGATGCCGCCTTCCGACGCGTGTCTGGTATCGGCCCAAAGACCGCGAAACTGATTGTCGTGTCGCTCGCCGGAAAAGTGGCGGCCACCGGGCTATCTCAGGCAACTCGGTCGATCGCAAACGGATCGGTGAGCGACAACGTCGTGATCGCGTTGGTCGGCCTAGGATGGCCAGAACGGGTCGCAGCACAAGCGGTGGCTGACGCGCTGGGCACTCCCGGATCCGCAGACACATCTCAGCTCGCGGGGGACCAGCACACGGTCTCGTCGCTCTTGCGCCTTGCGCTCGTCTACCTCGGCCCACAACAGTCATCGGGGGCTCTGAGATGACGAACGGTAGTGATGCGATCGCAAGACTCACGCCTGAGTCTGAGGCTGAGCTTGCCTTCGAGGGTGCATTGCGCCCGCGATCCCTGTCGGAGTTCGTCGGCCAAACGAAGGTTCGCGGTCAACTGCAGTTGTTGTTGCAGGCTGCAGCGATGCAGAATCGCACGCCCGATCACATCCTTCTTTCCGGCCCGCCAGGGCTCGGCAAGACGACCCTTGCGATGATCGTGGCCTACGAGAGTGGTCGGCCATTGAGAATGTCGAGTGGCCCGGCGATCCAGCACGCCGGTGACCTAGCTGCGGTGCTCTCTTCACTCGTGCCGGGGGAAGTGCTCTTTATCGACGAGATTCATCGCATGGCTCGCTCCGCGGAAGAAATGCTGTATCTCGCGATGGAGGACTTCCGCATCGACATCATGGTTGGAAAGGGCGCCGGGGCGACATCCATCCCGCTCGACCTCGCACCGTTCACTCTCGTCGGAGCGACAACTCGATCTGGGCTGTTACCGAATCCGTTGCGCGATCGATTCGGCTTCACCGCGCACCTCGAGTTCTACGACGTTGCTGAACTGAACCAGGTGTTGACGCGTGCGGCAAAGCTGCTGGGACTGGAGGTGGACGATCACGCCTTGGCCGAGATCGCCGGTCGGTGTCGCGGAACGCCACGTATTGCGAACCGGTTATTGCGCCGCGTCCGCGATTACTCGATCGTCAACCGGACCTCAGTAAGTATCGACGCCGTCCACGCTGCGCTGCAGCTGTACGACGTGGACGAACTTGGGCTGGATCGACTCGATCGCGCCGTGATGAACGTGGTGTTGACGCGCTTTGACGGGGGCCCTGTTGGTCTCAACACCCTCGCAGTTTCCGTTGGTGAAGAAGCGGAGACCGTCGAATCGGTCGTCGAGCCATTTCTCGTGCGAATCGGGTTGCTCACCAGAACACCACGAGGTCGCGTGGCGACGGCCGCGGCGTGGAAGCACTTCGGTCTCGATCGTGGTCGGGAGACCCTGTTCAGGGATGACCTATAATTCTCAGGTGGTCGAACACATCGTCTGTCTAGACTCGACTGCGCATTGACTCCCTCTCGGAAGGTAACCCATGGATCCGTTGACTATCGGAATGCTCGTAATTCTCGCGGTGCTAATTTTCTTCATGTTCCGCAATAGCCGCAAGCGCAAGCAGCAGATGGAGGAGCTTCGCACCCAGATCGTCCCGGGGGCCGAGATCATGACAAACTTCGGTCTATATGGAACCCTCGTGTCCATTGATGAGATCAGCAAAGTCGCTGAGGTCGAGACCAGTCCCGGAAATATCGTGCGAGTGCACAGCCAGACCATTGCGAAGGTGGTCGGAGACCTTGCAGGCACCGGCGAGCCTGGCAGCCCGCGCTCCGTCGAAGAGGCGATGGAGATTGCCAATCGCGAGGCAGCGGAGCGGGAGGAGCGCAATCGCGTAAAGCTCAACGAGAGCACCGTCGACGTGCTTGCTGACCCCCAGTTCGGCGAACGCGTTACCCCTGAAGCTAAGAAGCCTGTTCGCCGCACCGTGAAGAAGGTCGCAGAGTAACCGCTAGCCTAAATTGCTGACCGCACCGGTCGGCGGTCGTTGGAGCGCTCCCCGGTGCTTAATCATCGGAGTTGCGCGCGCGGCGCTGAAATACTAGAGAGAGCTGAGTTCGCCGGTGGTTAGAAGTACTCCCGTGAGGAAGGCGTGGCGTTCACTCGCTTGGCTCGCTGTCATCACTGTCGGACTTGGCGCAATTCTGACCGGTGGAGTGCTGTTCTCGACGGCAACCTGGGCTCCGAAACTGGCCCTCGACCTTCAGGGCGGCACGCAGATCACGCTCGGTGCGCAATTGGGTAGCGGTGAGACAGTAACGCAGGATCAGCTCAACCAGGCCGTCGCTATCATCCGTGACCGCATTGACGCCGCCGGTGTTTCTGAGGCCGAGGTTACGACTCAGGGTGATCGAAACGTGATTGTCGCGATTCCCGGCGAGCCTGACGAAGAGACACTCAATCGAATCCAATCTTCTGCAAAGCTTGAGTTCCGCCCGGTGATTTTCACCGATGTTGCTGCATCAAGCGCAACAAACCCGAGCGGTGCTCCGATCGACGGTTCGACACCAAGCCCGACGCCGACGGCCGATCCCAGTCTCGCATCGACGCCGACGGTAAGCCCTACTGACGCCAGCGACCCGAACTGGGTGACCCCGGCGCTGTTCGCCGAATACCAGAACTTTGATTGCGCAACTCTCGAGTCGGCGGACACGAACATCGCCCCGGCAGATCAGCCGCTCATTACCTGTGAGGTCGACGGCAGCTTCAAGTACATCCTTGGACCGGTCGAAGTCTCTGGCGAGACCATCTCGAACGCGACGAGCGGTCTCATTAGCAACAGCCAAGGGGTCAGCACTGGGCAGTGGGGCGTGTTCATCACGTTCAACGAACTCGGCACCCAGCAGTTTGCGGACGTCACAACCCGACTGTTCGGCTTCCCCCAATCCGACGTTCGCAATCGGTTCGCGATTGTGTTGGATGGTCGAGTGATTTCGGCGCCTACGACGAATGCGATCATCACGGACGGACAACCGCAGATCAGCGGTTCGTTCACGCAGGAGAGCGCCAAAACCCTGGCCGATCAATTGAAGTTTGGCGCGCTACCGATCAGCTTCGAGATTCTGAGCCAAGAGAACATCTCAGCGACTCTCGGTTCGACGCAGCTTCAGAGCGGCCTCATTGCCGGGCTGATTGGGCTGATCCTGGTCATCGGCTACTCACTCTTCCAGTACCGCGCACTTGCGAGCGTCACCATCGCTTCGCTGGTCGTCGCCGCGATACTGACCTACTTCGTCATCGCAATCTTGTCTTGGCGGCAGGGGTATCGCTTGTCGCTCGCGGGGGTCGCCGGCTTGATCGTGGCGATCGGTCTGACAGTCGACTCCTTCATCGTCTACTTCGAACGCATTCGTGATGAGCTCCGCGACGGTCGCAGTCTAGAGGGGGCCGTTGAGGCCGGTTGGAAGCGCGCACTGCGTACGATCCTTGCCGCTAAATCGATCAACCTCATCTCAGCCATCGTGCTGTTTGCACTAGCCATCGGCAACGTTCGAGGGTTCGCGCTCACCCTCGGAGTCACGGTGATCATCGACGTCATTGTCGTTGTGCTGTTCACGCATCCGATGATGCAACTTCTGGCAACAACGCGATTCTTCTCCGGCGGGCATCCGCTCAGTGGTTTGGATCCGACAGCACTCGGTGCTGTGTACCGGGGACGCGCTCAGTTCCGTGCCCCTGTGGTTGCCGGGAAATCCGGGGCATCCCGAGAAGCCGCGAAACGTCAGACAATTGCGGAACGTAAGGCAGCGGCAGCGAAGGGAGAGAACGACTGATGTCAGGACTCGTCACGTTCGGTAACGACCTCTATACAGGAGCGCGTTCGTACGACTTTGTTGGCAAGCGACGAATTTGGTACGCGATCGCTGCTGTCATCATCGCGGTGTCGGTGATTGTTCCGATCGCTCGCGGCGGATTCGTGTTTGGGATTGAGTTCCGAGGCGGCTCGGAATTCCAAGTGGCCGGCGTGGAAGCCGAACCAGACCAACAACTCGCAATTGACTCGGTGCTTTCGATCGTTCCTGCCGCCTCACCCCAGGTATCTCTGATCGGAGACGCAGCCAATCGCTCGATCCGTGTCCAGACCGAGCAGCTGAGTGTAGAAGACTCCGGCGCGGTACGCGAAGCGCTCGCGACGGCATACAGTGTGCCTGTGAACGAGGTTGCGTCTTCGTTCGTGGGCCCATCGTGGGGCGCAGATATCAGTGCGGCAGCGATCAGAGCGCTCATCGTGTTCATCGCGCTTGCTGCCATCTTCATGTGGATCTACTTCCGAACCTGGAAGATGTCGCTAGCGGCCAATCTCTCGCTTCTACATGTCATGGTCATCACGGTTGGCGTATACGGCATCTTTGGCTTCGAGATCACGCCGGCTGCCGTGATCGGCTTCTTAACGATCCTTGGTTACTCGCTGTACGACAGCGTCGTGGTGTTCGACAAAGTCCGAGAAAACACTGCCGAGGATACCGAGAGCATGTCTCGCGCGTTCTCAGAGTCGGTGAATCTGGCGGTCAATCAGACTCTTGTCAGGTCGATCAACACCGGCGTTATCGCCGCGCTGCCGGTGGCAGCGATCTTGTTTGTTGGCGCGTACCTCCTCGGGGCGGGAACCCTTCGCGATATTGCTTTGGCCCTGTTCGTTGGAATCATTGTCGCGACCTACTCGTCGATCTTCATCGGCGCCCCGGTCTACGCGCACTTGAGAGAGAATGAGCCAGCCATCAAGTCGCGCACTGTGAAGGTCCTAGCTGCGCGCGAAGCCGCTTCTGCTCGCTGATCGACTAGCGATCCTCTCTGCGCGCGGGGGTATTCTGTTCCGATGGACCTCAGTGCCGCTGAATCCTCTCAAGAGATAGCCGCTGAGCTTGCCGTGGCGCTCGTTCGAGACGGTACCCCCTTGATCGACGTCCGAGAGCCGGGCGAGTGGGTAGTCGGGCATGCTCCGGATGCGCACTTAATTCCGCTAGGGGAACTGGATGCCAGAACGTCCGAGTTGCCAAGGGATACCGAGATTCTGGTGATCTGCCACAGCGGGGCGCGTTCGGATCGTGCGGCCCGTGCCCTCCGCGAGGCTGAGTTCATCGCAGTCTCAATTTCAGGGGGAATGCTCGCTTGGGCAGCCGCTGGCGGCGAGGTCGAGACTGGCGGCGCGACATAGCCAAACTAGACTCGGCTCAGGAGGTAGGTCGGTGACGGAAACGACACAAAGCGCCGCCTCACTGCGCACACTGCTTCCTCGCTTATTCTCGCGCGCGCAGCCGGTTGGCGCAGTGGAAACCTTGATTCGCACGGTGCGTCAGCACCATCCGAAATCGGATCTGATGCTCGTCGACCGCGCATATCTCGCAGCCGAGCAAGCGCATCGCGGTCAGAAGCGCAAGAGCGGCGAGGATTACATCACCCACCCTGTCGCGGTGGCGCAGATTCTTGCGGACCTGGGAATCGGACCTAAAACGATCGCTGCTGCACTCCTCCATGACACTGTCGAAGACACTGCTTATGATCTCGATCAACTGCGCGCCGACTTCGGCGACGAGGTTGCGATGCTGGTCGACGGCGTCACGAAGCTTGACAAGCTCAAATATGGCGACAGCGCGCAGGCCGAGACCGTTCGCAAGATGATCGTTGCGATGTCGAAGGACATCCGCGTTCTCATCATCAAGTTGGCCGATCGTCTTCACAACGCGCGCACCTGGGGCTTCGTCGACGAAGCGTCGGCTCAACGAAAGGCTCGGGAGACTCTCGACATCTACGCCCCACTTGCCCACCGGCTTGGGATTCAGGCGGTAAAGCTCGAACTCGAGGATCTATCGTTCGCGGTGTTAAACCCAAAACTGTACGTCGAGATCGAAAGTCTTGTGAAGCAGCGAACGCCACAGCGTGAAGATTTTGTTCAACAGGTCATCGACGCCGTGAACGACGATCTCAAGGCTGCGAAGATCAAGGGCGTCGTCGAGGGCCGCCCAAAACAGTACTACTCGATCTATCAGAAGATGATCGTTCGCGGGCGAGACTTCGACGAGATCTATGACCTGACAGGCATCCGCGTTCTGGTCAATTCCGTCCGCGACTGTTATGCGGTGCTCGGGTCGATTCACGCGCGCTGGAATCCGATTCCCGGCCGGTTCAAGGATTACATAGCGACGCCGAAGTTCAACTTGTACCAATCGCTCCACACGACGGTGATTGGGCCACAAGGGCGGGCTGTTGAAATTCAAATTCGCACGCACGAGATGCACAATCGCGCGGAGTTCGGGGTTGCAGCGCACTGGAAGTACAAGGATCGCGTCAACGGGGGCAAAAACTCCGTGGCATCTAGCAGCCAGAACGACACCGAGATGGCCTGGCTTGCGCACATCACAGACTGGCAAGCGGAGACAAGCGATCCTGGCGAATTCCTCGACTCTCTGCGGTTTGAGATTGGCGCAAAGGAGGTCTACGTCTTCACACCACAGGGCAAGGTGGTCGGGCTACCTGCTGGCGCTACCCCCGTCGATTTTGCTTATGCGGTTCACACCGAGGTCGGTCATCGCACGATGGGCGCGAAGGTGAATGGGCGGCTGGTGCCCCTCGAGAGCAGTCTCTCCAGCGGAGATTCCGTCGAGATCTTCACCTCCAAGAACCCGGATGCCGGTCCGAGCCAGGGCTGGTTGAGTTTCGTCAAGAGCACTCGAGCACGCAACAAGATTCGTGCATGGTTCACCAAGGAGCGTCGAGAAGAGGCCGTCGAGCACGGCAAGGATGCCATTGCTCGGGCAATGCGAAAGCAAAACCTGCCACTCCAGAAGCTCATGAGCCAGGACTCCTTCGCCGAAGTTGCGGCCCAGATGAAGTACGACGACGTTTCGGCCCTCTACGCTGCGGTAGGTGAGGGACATGTCTCGACCCAGTCGGTGATCGAGAAGGTGCTCGCCTCGCTTCACACCGAGGCCGAGACTGAGGATTCTGACATTGAGTTTGCTCCGACGGGTCGCAGTCGAGCACTGAAGAACAGCGACTCTGGAGTGCTCGTGCGGGGCGCACCAGACATTCTTGTCAAGCTCGCAAAGTGCTGCACTCCGGTGCCGGGCGACGACATCGTCGGCTTCGTCACGCGCGGGGCTGGAGTTTCAGTCCATCGAAGTGATTGCAACAACGTTGCGTCCCTGCTTCAAGAGCCAGAGCGCATGATCGACGTCGAATGGGCCCCTTCGTCAAAGGGCGTCTTCCTCGTTCAGATCCAAGTCGAAGCCCTCGACCGCTCAGGGTTGCTCTCTGACGTTACCCGCGTCCTCAGCGAGAACCATGTCAACATCCTTTCCGCCACGGTGTCGACCTCTAGCGAACGCTTGGCCCTAAGCCGATTCGTGTTTGAGATGGGGGACACGACTCATCTCGATCGGGTTCTGAATGCCGTTCGCCGAATTGACGCGGTGTACGACGTCTATCGCGTCAATAGCGGCTAGCTCGCATCAGAATGACGGCGCAATCTACTCGTCAATCGGCAGGTCCCTCGCTCACGCAGAGTGCTAGCCGTTCCAGCGCGCGTCGCTTATTCGGCAAATTGCGCCGCTCATTGAGAACTCTCGCGCAGTCGCTAAGTCGGGTGTGACCACTCGCGATCATGGCCTTTACGATGCGCACCTCGTGTTCTCCAAACGGAATCGCAAAGCGGGCGAGGTCGACAATTGTCCTCAGCGGAGTAGTGACCTGAAGACCAGCAACGATCGCGATCTCGCTGGGTTCAATGACGACCTCACGCACATTGGCCCAGCCGGAGCCGGATGTTCGCACTCGCGCTGCGCTGCCGACGCAGAGTTCGTGGGGCCATGGCGGCGTTTGGGTAGCTCCCCAGATCCATGCCGCCGTCCGTTGCTCAGCAATGACCCGATCAGGTTGACCAATCAACACGGCAGCGGCGCGCTGATTGCGGTGATCGGGTTGGTCAATAACGACGAATCCGTCGGAGAGTCCGAAGAGCTCACCATCGAGTCTCGCTGCGCACAGCTCAGGAAGTGGCAAGTCGTGGGAGGACAACACAGCGGGGAGTTCAGCGAACAGGAGTCGAGAAGACACCGTCACAGTGTGCAGTACCTAAACCCGACGGTGCGCGCTGCGTCGAAAGTCTGTGCAGAGCGCTTCAGCTGTGGATGAGTCAGGAGATCAGGACTTGACGGCTCCGAGCCAAGCCTTCCGCGCATCAAGCGCTTCTTGAGCCACGGCGATCTTCTTCTCGTCCCCCTTGGCTCTCGCCTCGTCAAGCTCGCGCTCGAGTTTCGCGATCGCTTCAGCAAGCTGGCCGGCGAAACCGTCCGTGCGCTGCTGACGCTCCGGATTGTTCTTCTGCCAGTGCTCTTCGTCCAGCTTTCGTACTTCCGTCTCGACGAGGCGAAGCCGGTCGTCGACAACGCGAACCTGGTCGCGCGGTACTTTGCCGATCTTGTCCCAGCGCTTCTGGATCGACAGCAGCGCCTCCTTTGCCTTGAGTCTGTCAGTCTCTTTAAGGATGGCCTCAGCCTCGATCAGGAGAGCGAGCTTGGCCTCGAGGTTCGCTCCGAACTCGACGCTGTCTTTCGCATCTACCTCGGCCTTTGCGGAGTACAGCGCATCTCCGGCTGCCTTGAACTTGGCCCACAGCGCGTCGTCGACCTTCTTGCCAGCCCGCCCTGCCGCCTTCCACGAGTCGAGGAGCGCTCGGTAGGTCGGGATCGCTGCGGCGCCCTGCGAGCTAAGCGCCTCGGCCTTGTCAACCAGGGCCTGCTTGGCATCCCGAGCCTGACGGTGAGTTGCATCGAGGTCTGCGAAGTACGCTCGCCGGGCATTATCTAGGGTTCCCCGTGCCGCCCTGAAACGCGCCCACAGTGCATTCGCTTCTGCCTTCGGAAGTCGAGGCCCCTCGGTCTGGTGTTTCTGCCAACGAGCGAACATGTCATCAACGGATGCAGTCACTGCCTTCCATTGCGCCTTCGCCGGGTCGGCTGCAGCGAGGGTTTCAACCTCGATCACGAGTGCGGTCCGTTCAGCGATTGCCGCTTCGACGGCGGCCTTGGCTTCTTCGCTCTGCTTCTCCGTGAGTTCGTTGACGGTCCCGCCGAGTGCAGCGACTCGATCGGTCAATGCAGCGAGATTGCCGACGGCGTTCGCTGTTGCGATCGATGTCGAGAGGGTAGCAATCGTCTTAGCGATATCTGCCGCCGGAGCGCCGCGCTTGACCCGTTGCTCAAGCAGCGTCACTTGACCGGCTAGCTCGATGAACTTGCGCTCGAAATATGCGAGCGCTTCCTCTGGCGTGCCATCGGGAAACTGGCCAACAGCCCGCTCACCATCGCTTTCGCGCACAAAGACAGTGCCTGATTCATCGACACGACCCCACGGGGAGTGCTCGTCTGCCGTCACTATCATCACCTTGCTGTGTGTGAGCGAGAGTGCGCAACAGAGGGTCTCGAGCGCACGTGAACCAGCTTATGGCAAGGCTTCGCAGCCTCGGACGGCGTTACTGGATCGTGAGGCCTGTGATTGAGGTCGGTACGACTGGCGCACCGTCTTCGAGCCCGTCAACGATACCTGCCGAGACAATCTGAGCAAGGAGCTCGTCGAGCCCAGAGGTCACGCGACCGATAATCGTGTACCCGCCCGCCGAGTCATCCGGGAGGGTGGCATCCTGAAAGACGATGAAGAACTGCCGGCCCTGACTGAACCCATCATTGCCGCCACGCGCAAGCGCGATGGTGCCAGCTAGGTAAACGCCGTCGACTGGCGAGTTCTCGATTGGGCCGAAGCTAAAGGTCGGGTCACTTGCACCGGTCCCATCCAATGAACCGCACTGGATCAATCCAGCTGACGCACTCACGACCATCCGATGGCATGTTTTGCCCAAGTAGTAGTCGGATTGAGTGGATGCCACGAACGATGCAACCCCTTGCGGCGCGGCAATTCCATCCAGTTCGATTCCCAACGCGATCTGGTTTAGCGTCAAGTCACCGGTCCACAGCCGATCCTCCGAGAGCGACGGGTCTGGCACGTCACCAACGTTGGAGCCGGGTGCGGTGGTCGGCTCAGTCGCCGGGGCATCCGACGCTGATGGGGCCGGGGTTGGAAGGCCAGGGCCAGCCGTGAAGTAGAACACCTGCGTGCCAGCGGCCAATGCCGCAATGATCACAACACCGACGACCGCAACAATGTTGTCGCGCCGACGCCGTGCAAGCTGGCTCTCATGCACGGTCTGTCTCGCGTTGTAGCGCCGGAGTCGCTCTCGCACCTCGCGGGCCTCGCGCTCGGAACTCTTGTTGCCTGCCACGCTGCTGCTCCTTAGACCGTGCAATGCCACCTGATAGGCAAGCCACCCTGCACTTTACGGTGCAGCACGGAGCGCGACCAAACTGCCGACGATCCAGCGCCGTTAGCATTGCGTCATGAACGGACAGCCCGGCTTGCAGAGTGGTGTCAGTCCACTCGCTGTTCGGATGCGGCCTCAGTCCCTCGACGAGATCGCGGGTCAGCGACACCTATTGACGCCCGGTTCGCCGCTGGTGAATCTTGCCTCAGATAAGCCAACCGGTACCAGCTCGGTCTCGATCATTCTCTGGGGTCCGCCAGGGTCCGGTAAGACGACGATCGCCAAGGCGATCGCTAACGGCTCCGGCCGAAAGTTCGTTGAACTCTCCGCGGTGACCGCTGGCGTCAAGGATGTGCGTCAAGTCATTGAAGAGGCACTGTCTAGTCGGGATCTCTATGGACTGTCAACCGTGCTCTTCCTCGACGAGATCCATCGCTTCACCAAGGCGCAGCAGGATGCCCTCCTGCCAGGAGTCGAGAACGGCTGGGTGATTCTCGTGGCGGCGACTACGGAGAATCCCTCGTTCTCGGTGATCGCGCCGTTACTGTCTCGCTCGCTGCTCCTGACACTCGAAGCCTTGAGTGACGACGATCTCGCGGTGGTTGTCGATCGGGCAGTTGCGCATCCGCGAGGACTTGCAAACTCGGTGCGACTTGATGATGACGCCCGCGCGAGTCTCGTTCGACTTGCTTCAGGGGACGCGCGGCGAGCGTTGACCGCCCTCGAAGCTGCGGCGTTCGCGGCATCCGTGGCTCACCCTGGCGACGGACTCCCTACCGTGACTGCCGAGATTGTCGCGACCGCTGTAGATCGAGCGCTGTTGCGCTACGACCGCCAAGGCGATGAGCACTATGACGTCATCAGCGCGTTTATCAAGTCAGTGCGTGGCTCAGATGTGGATGCCGCCCTCCACTACCTTGCGCGGATGATTGAGGCTGGCGAGGACCCAAGATTCATCGCCAGGCGCGTCATGATTCTCGCCGCAGAGGACGTTGGCATGGCAGACCCAGACGCCCTCGCCGTCGCAGTGGCAGCCGCCCAAGGGGTGCAATTGATCGGAATGCCAGAGGGAAGGATCCTGCTCGCTGAGGCCGTCGTTTACTTAGCGATGGCACCGAAATCGAATGCCGCGTATGTCGCATTGGATGCGGCCATCGCCGACGTTCGAGCGGGCAAGATCGGTCGGGTACCGATCCATCTGCGTGATGCGCACTACGCCGGAGCGAAACGACTCGGACACGGCCAAGGCTACAAGTACGCCCACGATGCCGAGTACTCGATCGCTGCGCAACAGTATCTTCCAGACGAACTGCTCGGTACCCAGTACTATTCGCCGACCGCCAACGGCAATGAGCGGGATGTCGCTGCCCGCCTCGCGAAGATGCGCGTAATTCTCGACGGGGGGTAGCCGTGGCCGAGACGGGAGGCCCACTAGAGAGGGAACCGTCGCGTTACGTGATAGTCTCTGATCGGTCTAAGACCTGATTTCCGCGCGCGGCTGCAACGGAATCCGTGGTCGAGAAACTCTGGTCGTTTAGCAGATCGGGTTTCGCAGATCGAGCCACGGAGTGTTCACGCACTCCGAGCCATCCCTCTACTCTTGTCCGGTCTGTTTTGCGCGAGCACGTGTGTTCGTGAGCAGTCGGTTTTCCATGTTGATTGAACGAAAAGGAACCTGTGTCTACAAAGTCACGTACCCGCAGCAAGACGCGCTTGTCGCGTGCGCTCGGTATCGCTCTCACCCCGAAGGCCGCGAAATATCTCGAGAAGCGCCCATACGCGCCCGGAGAGCACGGTCGCACCAAGCGCAAGGCCGACAGCGACTACGCCGTCCGTCTTCGTGAGAAGCAGCGCCTGCGCGCCCAGTACGGCATCCGTGAGGCCCAGATCAAGATCCAGTTCGAGGAGGCCCGCAAGGCCGCCGGCCTGACCGGTGAGAACCTGGTTGAACAACTTGAAATGCGTCTTGACGCGATTTTGGTTCGCTCGGCGATCGCACGGACCACAGCGCAGGCTCGCCAGATGGTCGTCCACCGTCACATTTTGGTCGACGGCCAGCTCGTTGACCGCCCTTCCTTCCGCGTCAAGCCCGGCCAGCTCGTGCACGTAAAGCCCAGGAGCGAAGGCATGGAGATTTTCCAAGTCGCTTCCGTCGGCGGACACGTGGATGTTTTGCCGAAGACTCCCGGTTACCTCGAGGTCGAACTCGACAAGCTGCAGGCGCGGCTAGTGCGTCGTCCCAAGCGAGCCGAGGTTCCGATCACGTGTGAAGTGCAGCTCGTCGTCGAGTACTACGCCGCCCGCTAAGCAGTCGACTCGCAAAACCGAGTACGTCTGGGGGGACCCGAACTAAGCTGGGATCATCCATCAGAACGAGACGGGGAGCTGGACCATGAAGAGTGCAGTGTGGTTGGTCATTGGCATCGGTGTCGGTTTCATCGCTGCACACCAGGTGTCCAAGACGCCGGAGGGCAAAAAGTTCTTCGACGATGTTGACGACAAGGCGAGGGAGTTTGGCTCGGCGGTGGTCGACGGCTACAAAGCCCGTGAGGCCGAGTTGCGCGCCGCAGTCGCCGAAGCCGAAGACATCATTGCCGATCTTTCCAAGCGCGCCAAGTAGGTGCGCACCGCCGATATTCAGAGTCGCTGGCTGAACTTTTTCGGGGATCGTGGTCACACGGTCGTACCATCAGCGTCGCTCGTCAGCGACGACCCGACCCTGCTATTCACCGTTGCGGGGATGGTTCCGTTCGTGCCATACCTCACCGGGCTTGTCCCTGCGCCGTATCCGCGAGCAACGAGTGTTCAGAAATGTATTCGCACCAACGACATTGAAGAGGTCGGTAAGACGCCTCGGCACGGCACCTTCTTCCAGATGAATGGAAACTTCTCGTTCGGCGACTACTTCAAAGAGGGCGCCATTGGCTACGCGTGGGAGCTACTGGTCTCGAGCGAGGCCGACGGCGGACTCGGGTTCGACGAGAAGGACCTTTGGGTCACCGTCTACAAGGACGATGACGAAGCGATCGCGTTGTGGAAGAAGATCGCGGGACTACCAGAGGATCGCATCCAGCGACTCGACATGGATACGAACTACTGGTCAACGGGGCAACCGGGGCCAGCAGGCCCGTGCTCGGAAATCTTCTTTGACCGTGGCCCCAAGTACGGTATCGACGGTGGGCCAGCGACCGATGACGATCGCTACGTCGAAATCTGGAACCTCGTATTCATGCAGTTCCTGCGCGGCGAGGGCCATGGAAAAGAGTTCGAGATCCTCGGCGATCTCCCCAAGAAGAATATTGACACCGGCATGGGCATGGAACGCGTCGCCTTCATTAAGCAGGGCGTCGAGAACATGTATGAGATCGATCAGGTGCGCCCGGTGCTCGATAGGGCAGCGTCGCTGTCGAAGCGCAGGTACGGTGCCCAGCTCGAAGACGACGTGCGCATGCGTGTCATCGCAGACCACGTGCGCTCGAGCCTCATGCTCATGTCAGACGGGGTTACGCCGAGCAACGAGGGTCGCGGCTACATCTTGCGCAGGCTGTTGCGAAGGAGCGTAAGGGCAATGCGGTTACTCGGGGTTGAGGAACCGACATTCGCGGAGCTGTTCCCGGCATCCAGGGATGCGATGGCTGCGGCATATCCGGAGGTCGCGACCGATTTCGAACGCATCTCAGGACTGGCATACGCCGAGGAAGAGACCTTCCTGCGCACCCTCGCTAGCGGGACGACTATTCTCGATCTTGCCGTTGCTCGCACTCAGCAGGCTGGCGCGAGCGAGCTCCCTAGCGAGACCGCCTTCCTACTGCACGACACCTATGGGTTCCCGATCGATCTCACACTGGAGATTGTAGAAGAGGCTGGACTCGCCGTTGATCGTGACGCCTTCGATGTTTTGATGCAGCACCAACGCACGATTGCCAAGGCCGATGCCAAGACGAAGAAGCAGCACTTGGCCGATCTCTCGGTGTACAGCGCCTTCCGCGCACAGGGCGAGACGGGGTTCACTGGCTACGACTCGCTGATCACCGAAAGCAGCGTACTGGGGATCATTGTCGACGGCGCAAGCGTCGTGAAGGCCACCGCCGGTGACATCGCAGAAGTGATTCTTGCTGAAACTTCGCTGTATCCAGAGTCCGGCGGCCAAGAAGCCGACGCCGGGACAATTGTTGGCAAGGGCTTCGAACTCGAGGTGCTTGACGTTCAACGTCCGGTCAAGGGGCTTGTGAGCCACAAAGTCCAGGTATCAACCGGCGAAGTGGGCGTTGGTGATGCCGCAACAACAGTTGTCGACACTGAATGGCGACGCGGCGCGACTCAGGCGCACTCGGCGACCCATCTCATCCACGCTGCACTGCGACAGATCCTTGGTCCGCAGGCTCACCAATCCGGTTCATATAACAAGTCCGGCTACATGCGTCTTGATTTTTCCTGGAACCAGTCGCTGTCCCATGCAACAAAGACAGAGATCGAGGATGTTGCCAATAACGCCATCCGAGACAACCTCGTTGTCGAGACTCGCATCATGGCGCTGGACGACGCGAAAGCCCTCGGTGCGATGGCGCTATTCGGCGAGAAATATGGCGAAACCGTCAGGGTTGTCGAAATCGGCGGAGCGTGGTCGCGCGAGCTGTGCGCAGGCACGCACGTCTCGAGCTCGGCAGAGATCGGACTCATCAACCTCATCGGCGAATCCTCCGTTGGATCAACCAATCGTCGGATCGAGTCGCTCGTTGGCATGGATGCCTTCCGCGATCTGGCCGTTGAGCGGGCGATCGTCTCCGAACTCACTTCGACACTCAAGACTCCTCGCGACCAGCTCCCAGCGCGTATCTCCGAACTGGTAGCGAACCTGAAGGCCGCCGAGCGATCAATCGCGCAATTCAGCGCCAGCCAACTCGCACAGCGTGTTCCCGCTCTTCTCGCCGCTGCCCGGCAGATTGGTCCGGTGACCTTCGTTGGGGAGAACCTCGGCGCCGTGGCATCCGCCGACGATGTGCGAACACTGGTGACTAGCGTTCGAGAACGACTCGGTGCAGATCAAGCGGTCGTCGCGCTTGGCGCGGATGTCGGCGGAAAGCCCGTCGTCATCGTCGCAACCAACGAGGCGGCTAGGTCAAGTGCACTCCTCGCCGGCGACCTTGCCAAAGCCGCTGCGGCCGTGCTCGGTGGCGGTGGCGGAGGTAAAGCTGATCTTGCGCAGGGGGGCGGAACGGACGTTTCCGCGATTGCTAAGGCGATCGATACGGTAGCCGCGGCCGTTCTCCGTTGATGATGCGCACCGGCAATCGCCTCGCGATCGACGTCGGCACTGCACGAATAGGGGTCGCACGCTCAGACCGTGATGGTCTGTTGGCGACCCCGGTCGAAACGATCCCGCGCGCTGCTGGGGATCTTGAGCGAGTTGCAAAGCTCATCGACGAGCTTGAGGCAATCGAAGTGGTCGTCGGGCTGCCGATTGCGCTGTCTGGTCGCGAGACGGCATCCACCATGGATGCCAGAGCCTTCGCACTGGGGGTCGCACAACTTCGGCGGGTACCCGTTCGGATGGTTGACGAGCGACTAACGACTGTCTCGGCGCAGTCGGCACTGAGAGCATCCGGACGCAACGCAAAGGGCTCGCGTTCGGTGGTTGATCAGGTTGCTGCCGTGATAATTTTGCAGAGCGCCCTCGATTTCGAGCGCTCGGTGTCGCGCCCGCCCGGCGTCGTTATCGACCCTGATGAAGGACTGGACTGATGGCCGACGATCCCAGTTGGGACGACATCTTCAACCCGAGGACTGACGCGGCTTCAAACGCTCCTCAATCACGCCGAGAGCTCCGTGAGAGCGAGGGCCGTCGTCGCAGTAGTCGATCGGCGGACGTCTCGCCAGACAAGACGAGTAACCGTAGCCCCTCGCGGGACGATCGTCCGCTGCCGCGCAAACGAAGTTTCCTGTGGCTCAAGATCACACTCCCGATTCTCATCGTGCTCGGTGGTGTCGGAGGCGTTGCCGCTTTCGCGTGGCTGAACTACGAGGATCAAGTGCGGGAGCTGCTCGGGTGGCAATTGCCCATTGACTACGCAGGTACCGGCAACGGAACGGAGGTTGTTGTTTCGATCCAGTCCGGCGATATCGGCTCGGATGTCGCGAGCTCGCTTCACGACGCTGGCGTGACGATGACCTTCGATGCCTTCTATGACCTTCTTCTCTCGCTCGAAGAACAAGGCGAGCCCGTGAGCTTCCTCCCGGGAAACTACGCGCTGGAGAAGGAGATGAGCGCTCAGTCTGCGTTCGACGCGCTGCAGAATCCCGAAAACAAGATCACCGACCGGCTGCTGATCAAGGAGGGCACGATCCTGCCCAATGCCCTCGAGATCATCGCCGAAACGACCGGTATTCCACTCGCGGATTTGCAAACAGCGTCAACAGATCTGGCATTCTTCGGCTTGCCGGCCGAGGCGCCCAGTCTCGAAGGCTACCTCTTTCCGGCAACCTACAATCTCGACGGCACCGAGACGGCTCAAGGCCTCCTCAAGCTCATGGTCGACGAGATGTTCACACGACTGGATGCCGCGGGTGTTGCGCCTGAGGATCGTCACCGCGTGCTAACCATTGCTTCGATCATCCAGCGCGAGGCTGGCTCGAACCCCGATGACTTCTACAAAGTGTCACGGGTGTTCCAGAACCGGCTCGACAACGGTTGGAACCTCGAGTCTGACGCCACCGTTGGCTATGGTGCAAACACCCTCGACACGGTGTTTACGACCGACGAGGATCGGGCAGACGCGAGCAATCTGTACAACACTTATGCGAATCCGGGACTGCCAATCGGACCCATCGGGCTGCCCGGTGACTTGGCCATCGACGCTGCGCTTAATCCAATTGACGGGCCGTGGTTCTTTTTTGTCACCATTAACCTTGCTACGGGTGAAACGGTGTTCTCGGAGACTATTGACGAGCACGAGAGTGCGGTCGCGTTGCTGCGGGAGTGGTGCAACGCCAGCGTCGAGAATGGCACGTACTGTGATTAGTAACGCGAGTGATTAGTAGCGCGGGTGACTAATTTCGGGATGCCGCGGGCGTCAGCCTCGCGTCTCGCCGTGCTCGGGTCTCCGATCAATCACTCACTCTCGCCGGCGATCCATCGAGCGGCCTACGAGAAGCTTGGCCTTGACTGGACGTACGTGGCGGCCGAAGTCGAGTCTGGCGGGTTGTCGACTTGGACGAATTCGCTCGACGATGAGTGGCGGGGCCTCTCTTTGACGATGCCGCTTAAACGGGAGATTCTGCCGCTGCTGGCGGCGCGCCATCCGCTCGTCGATGTTGTTGGCGCAGCGAATACCGTGCTGATGACCCAGAACGGCCTAGCGGGCTTCAACACCGATGTCTTCGGAATCGTGGCAGCCCTCCGAGCTGCTGGTGTCAGTCGGGTCGGTAGCGCGCACCTATTTGGTTCTGGAGCCACCGCGGCATCCGCGTTGGTCGCGCTCGATCAACTCGGTGCGCGGGTGGTAACGGTCGAGGCACGCACGGTGGAGAACGGCTTGCCCCTTCTTGGAATTGGGCGGACACTCGGGATCGAGGTCGTCGTGGTGCCACTCGCGCACGAATCCCGGGTTGCGGTGGATGTGGACCTTGTCGTGAGCACGACGCCGGGCGGAGCTCTAGTCAACCCACGCGTCGAAGCCGCCGTCCGCAAGCGAGCCGTATTGTTCGATGTCGCGTACTCTCCATGGCCAAGCCCGCTCGCGAGCGACTGGCTCGCGGTCGGCGGACGTGTCATATCCGGAGTCGAAATGTTGTTTCATCAGGCTGTCGGCCAAGTGCGCGTCTTTCTCACTGGCGATCCTGACCTGGTTCTTGACGATGAAGCGGCCGTGCTTGGCGCGATGCGGGCTGCTGTCGCCTAAGTCACGGTGTGTGTGGCACCATGCGGCGAGCTCGCTTCGAACAGTTCACGCTACGCGCTGTGCGAGGATTGGCTCATGCTTCGGTGGTTGACAGCGGGAGAGTCGCACGGTCAAGAGCTTGTGGCCATTCTCGAAGGACTCCCGGCCGGAGTGCAGGTCTCTCCAGAGCAAATTCAGGCCGACTTGGCCCGTCGCACCTTGGGATATGGCCGCGGCGCCCGCCAGAAGTTCGAGCAGGATGAGCTGACCATAAGCGGCGGTGTGCGCTTTGGTCTGAGTATGGGAAGTCCGGTTGCCCTGCGAATCGGGAACACCGAGTGGCCGCGCTGGGTCGACGTCATGAGCACGACACCGGTCGATCCCGCGACTCTGCCGGCTGGGCGTGGGGCCGCCCTGACTCGCCCGCGACCGGGTCACGCCGATCTGGTTGGGATGCAGAAGTATGACTTTCCTGAAGCACGCAATGTGCTTGAGCGCGCCAGTGCGCGCGAGACGGCTGCGCGCGTCGCGCTTGGCGCAGTGGCTCGGTCGTTTCTTCATTCCCTTGGGGTCTCGATTCTGAGTCACACCCTGTCGATCGGGCAAGTCCGAGTGCCAGAAGGCGCCCCCGTGCCCAGTGCAGACGACGTCGCCGGCCTTGACGCCGATCCTTTGCGGTGCTTCGACCTACCAACCTCACAAGCCATGGTTGCTGAGGTCGACCGCGCACACGCCGATGGTGACACGCTGGGTGGCGTTGTCGAGGTACTCGCGTATGGATTGCCTCCTGGTCTCGGGTCTTACACCCACTGGGATCGACGTCTCGATTCGCAACTCGCCGCCGCTGTCATGGGCATCCAGGCCATCAAGGGCGTTGAGATCGGTGACGGCTTTGCTACCGCACTTCGCCGCGGCTCTCAAGCCCACGACGAACTTGTTATCGGAGCCTCTGGAATCACGAGGCTCAGCGATCGTGCCGGCGGCACGGAGGGCGGCATGAGCACGGGAACCGTCCTGCGGGTTCGGGCCGCCATGAAGCCGATCTCCACGGTGCCACATGCACTTCGTACCGTCGACGTTGCGACCGGGGCGGCAGCAGAGGCACACCACCAACGCTCAGACGTGTGTGCGGTGCCTGCCGCTGGGGTCGTTGCCGAGGCCATGGTCGCTCTGGTGCTTGCGAACGCTGTACTCGAGAAGTTCGGTGGCGACTCGCTCGGCGAGACCCAACGAAACCTTGAGGCGTACCTCGCGGCGATTCCAGACTCACTCACCACCGCTAGCGCATCGCACCGTGAGTGAGATTTGCGCGATTGTCGCAATCATCGGGGCGCCAGGCGCTGGAAAGACTCGAACCGGCCGCCGAATCGCAAAGCTGCTTCGCATGCCATTCATCGACACGGATCGACGGGTTATTGATGCGCACGGGCCGATCGCTGCGATCTTCCAAGAGCACGGCGAAGTTGCGTTCAGAGCCTTCGAGCGCGCTGCAGTTGCCTCGGCCCTGCGGGAACCGGCGGTCGTGACGTTGGGCGGTGGCGCCGTGCTCGACACTGACACGCAGCTCGATCTTGCCTCGACCAAGGTGGTGCAGTTGACGGTCAGCGCCGATGCCGTTTCAGCACGCATCGCAGACGGCAAGCGACCACTCCTGACCGGTGGCGTCAGCGCCTGGTCCGAGCTCGTCGCGGTGCGCAAGCCATTGTACGATCGGCTCGCACAGTTGACGATCGACACCTCTCGCCAGCCGCTCGACAAGATTGCGCAGCAGATCGTTGAATGGCTTGGCGTCGGAAGCGCCGAGGCGAGCATCAATCGTGCGGCGGGTTCGAGCGGGGAGTCGATGTGAACGCGACAACCGTCATCCCCGTCGGCGGGGGAGAGCCATACGACGTCGTCGTCGGTCGCGGATTGCTCGCCGAGCTAGCGCAGCACATCGGAACACGAGCGGCGAAGGTGCTCATCGTGCACCCGCCAACACTCGGCGCCCGTGCGACCGCGCTGCGCGAGAGCCTGCTCGACCGCTACGAGGTATACCTAGCCGAGGTGCCGGATGCCGAGGACGCCAAGCGCGTTGAGGTTGCAGCCTTTTGCTGGCAGATCATGGGCCAAACCGATTTCACCAGAACGGATGTCGTGATCGGCTTCGGTGGCGGCGCGACGACTGACTTGGCAGGCTTTGTTGCCGCCACGTGGTTGCGCGGTGTTCGGCTCATCCAATGCCCGACGAGTGTCGCAGGAATGGTGGATGCTGCCGTCGGTGGCAAGACCGGAATAAACACAGCAGAAGGTAAGAATCTCGTTGGAGCGTTCTACGCTCCGGCAGCGGTCGTCGCAGATCTTGATGTGCTCGATGACTTGCCGCGCAACGAGGTCCTCGCTGGCTTCGCGGAGATTGTAAAGTGCGGCTTCATCGGTGAACCCGAGATTCTGGACATCATTGAACGCGACGTTGACGCTGTGACGAACCCTGGCACGGAAGAGTTTCGGCGCGTTGTCGAACTTTCCATTGCCCTCAAGGCACGCGTTGTCGCTGAGGACTTCAGAGAGTCTGGGCTGCGCGAGATCCTGAACTATGGACACACTCTCGGGCATGCGATTGAGCACGCAGAACGCTATCGCTGGCGGCACGGTGCGGCAATCTCGGTCGGCATGGTGTTTGCGGCAGAGCTCGGGCGGCTTGCTGGCACGCTTGACGACGCAACGGTTGACCGGCACCGGAGCATCCTCAGTTCTCTCACTCTGCCCATCGACTATCCCATCGGACGTTGGAAGACGCTGCTCGCAACAATGCAGCGAGACAAGAAGGCGCGAGCCGGGATGATGCGGTTCATCGTGCTCGACAGCGTCGGCAAACCGGTCACGCTCAACGGTCCAGATGAGTTGACGCTGTTCACCGCCTACCAAGCCGTTGGAGTCTGACTCGATAGAGTGACTGCGTGACCACCGTCCTTGTGCTAAACGGGCCCAATCTCGATCGGCTCGGCAGTCGTGAGCCGGATGTCTACGGCAGCGAGACCCTCAGCGACCTGCTGCAGCTCCTCGAAGGCGAAGCACGCAGTGGCATCACGATCGACCTGCGTCAGACGAACGACGAGGGTGAATTGATCGGATGGCTCCACGAGGCCGTGGATGGCAGACATCCGGTCATCCTCAATCCAGCGGCCTTCACGCATTACTCGTACGCCGTGAGCGACGCGGCGAAGCTCGTAACCAGTGCTGGGCTCACTCTCGTTGAGGTGCACATCAGCAACCCTCACGCGCGCGAGGAGTTTCGGCATACGAGCGTAATCTCGGCGGTCGCGACCGGGGTGATTGCCGGTTTCGGTTTCGACAGCTATTCGCTTGCCCTCGATCTGGTTCAGCGCCGGCTCGGGTAGACTCGACCGTCGGTTTCGGCGGGCTCTCACAACCTGCCAAAGCGACCTTCACAAGAAACGGAACGACTTATGGCTTCGACCGCGGATATACGAAACGGCATTGTGCTCAACATGGATGGCGGGCTATGGACCGTCATCGACTTTCAGCACGTCAAACCCGGAAAGGGCGGCGCGTTCGTTCGCACCAAGGTCAAGAACGTCATGACAGGGAAGGTCGTCGACCGAACATTCAACGCCGGTGCGAAGATTGAAACTGAGACTGTAGACCGCGCCGATTTCCAGTACCTATACGCGGATGGCGAGAACTTTGTCTTCATGGATAAGGGCAACTACGACCAGATCACGCTGTCGCCAACCCAGGTTGGCGACGCATCAAACTTCATGCTCGAGAACCAGGATGTCACGATCGCACTCCACAACGGGGAGCCGCTCTACGTTGAACTGCCAGCCTCGGTTGTGCTCGAGATTACCTACACCGAACCAGGTCTTCAGGGCGACCGCTCGACCGGCGGCACAAAGCCGGCGACCGTCGAAACCGGCTATCAGATCCAGGTGCCGCTCTTCTTGGAGCAAGGTACGAAGGTCAAGGTCGACACCCGCGACGGGTCGTACCTCGGCCGCGTCAATGACTGAACGCGACGCTTCTCGCCGGGTAACGCACTAGTGGGTGCCCGCACCAAAGCACGGAAGCGTGCCCTCGACGTACTCTACGGCGCCGATGTACGAGGCGACTCGATCAATCAGGTGCTTGCCGCTGAGCAGTCGCGAGCTGAGCAAGAGCCAGAACGCTCTGGCAGCTGGGAGTACGCCCGCCAGATCGTTGTCGGCATCACCGAGCATGGTGACGAGATCGATGAACTCATCGAGACGTACTCCCAGGGCTGGTCGCTGAGCAGGATGCCCGTCATCGACCGCGCCCTCTTGCGCATCGGGATCTGGGAGATCCTGTACAACGACGCTGTTCCTGACAGTGTTGCAATCGCTGAAGCTGTCGAGTCGGCTCGCGTGCACAGCACGGACGACTCAGCGAGCTTCGTCAATGGTCTGCTCGGTCGAGTGGCCGACAGCCGACTAGAGTAAGCGCAACAGATTTCCTTTAAGTTCCGTCCAGAGAGGCGGGGAAGGAGGTCAGAATGACTGCACGCGTCGTGCTGCAGCAGGCTGATATCACCCGCGCGCTGACTCGCATCTCGCACGAGGTCCTTGAGTCGAACCGAGGGTCCGCGGGACTCCTCCTTTTGGGCATCCCGACCAGAGGCGTGATTCTCGCGCGCAGGATCGGCGCGATCCTCGACTCGATCGAACCCGGTTCAGGCACGGTCGGCGCGCTCGACGTGACGATGTACCGCGACGATCTCGCGAAGAACCCGACACGAACCCCTGCACCGACCGACATCCCCGCTGGCGGCGTTGACGGTGCGACGGTGATCTTGGTCGATGACGTGTTGTACTCCGGTCGAACAATCAGAGCAGCACTCGAGGCGTTGAGCGACCTCGGCCGCCCTCGCGTCGTGCGTTTGGCTGCCCTCATCGATCGCGGGCACCGCGAACTACCGATTCGCGCGGACTTCGTCGGCAAGAACCTGCCAACGTCGAGCTCAGAACGTATCAACGTCAAGCTGGCGGAAATTGATGGCGTCGATGAGGTGACGATCAGTTGAGGCACTTACTCTCCGCCAAGGACCTGTCTCGCAGCGAGGCGGTTGCCCTTCTCGATATCGCAGAAGACATGGCGGATGTCGCCACCCGCGAAGTCAAGAAGCTTCCGACGCTGCGTGGCAAGACTGTCGTCAACCTGTTCTTCGAAGACTCGACCCGTACCCGTGTCTCGTTCGAGCTCGCCGCAAAGCGACTGAGCGCGGATGTCGTGACCTTCAATGCGAAAGGATCGAGCGTCTCCAAGGGTGAAAGCCTCAAGGACACCGCGCAAACTCTCGCAGCCATGGGTGCTGACGCGATCGTCATCCGGCATCCGGCATCTGGCGCTGCGGCCGTGCTGGCCCAGAGCGGTTGGACGGAAGCGGCAATCATCAACGCCGGTGACGGCACCCACGAGCATCCAACACAGGCACTGCTCGACGCATTCACGATTCGCAAGCGGCTTCACGGCGGCGCCTCGCGTCGCAAGGCTCTCGATGGGGTTGACGTTGCGATCGTCGGCGACATCCTGCATTCCCGGGTCGCTCGATCAAACGTGTGGCTGCTCACAACCCTCGGCGCGCACGTGCATCTCGTGGCACCAGCAACTCTCATGCCGCACGGGGTCTCGGCGTGGCCGGCGACAGCAGGTGTTGATCTCGATGAGGCGATCGCCGGTCAGCCTGACGTCGTCATGATGCTGCGCATCCAGTCGGAGCGCATGAAATACGCCTACTTTCCGAGCGAGCGCGAATATGCGCGACTGTGGGGCCTCGACGAGGAACGAACCGCCCGGCTGGCGGCAGCTAGCATGGTGATGCACCCCGGCCCGATGAACCGTGGCCTTGAGATCTCTTCCGTCGCCGCTGACTCGAAGCGCTCGACGGTGCTCGAGCAGGTCGCGAGCGGGGTTTCAGTAAGGATGGCTGTGCTGTACGAATTGCTCACGGGAACCCTCGAATGAGCATCGCGATTCTTGGGCCAGTGATGCCGGACGGAACAACTCGAGATCTGTTCGTCGAGCGCGGGCGCTTCGTCGATGAACTCTCTGGTTCGCCCCAGCGCACGATTGACGCGGACGGGCTGCAAGCGCTGCCGGGGCTCGTCGACCTGCATACGCACCTCCGCGAACCGGGTTACGAGCAGAGCGAGACCGTGCTGAGCGGTACCCGAGCCGCGGCGATCGGAGGGTTCACAACCGTCTTCGCGATGGCGAACACCCAGCCCGTCGCCGATACCGCCGGGGTCGTTGAACAAGTGCAGTCGCTCGGGGAGCGTCACGGCTACGCGACGGTACGCCCGATCGGCGCCGTGACGGTGGGTCTCGCCGGTCAACAGTTGGCTGAAATCGGAGCCATGGCCAAGTCGCTGGCAGGAGTGCGCGTATTCTCCGACGACGGTCACTGCGTTCACGACGCACTGCTGATGCGTAGAGCACTCGAATACGTCAAGACCTTCGGCGGGGTCATCGCCCAGCATGCGCAAGAGCCACGCCTGACGGTCGACGCCCAGATGAACGAAGGCACGGTGTCTGCTGAGCTTGGATTGGTGGGCTGGCCAGCCGTGGCGGAAGAGTCGATCATTGCGCGCGATGTTCTCTTGGCCGAGCACGTCGGAGCGCGACTGCACGTCTGCCACGTGTCTACCGCCGGCTCTGTTGAGGTGATCGCTTGGGCCAAGGCACGCGGAATCGACGTGACTGCTGAGGTCACTCCGCACCACTTGCTGCTCGACGAAGAACTCGTGCGTGGATACGACGCTCGGTTTAAGGTCAACCCGCCGCTCAGACGCAGCGAAGATGTTGAGGCTTTGCGCACCGGAATCGCCGACGGCACGATCGACATCATTGCAACCGACCATGCCCCGCACCCGCCGGAGGCAAAGGAGTGCGCGTGGGCGGAGGCAGCCAACGGCATGGTCGGGCTCGAGTCTGCCCTGAGCGTAGTGCAGCGCGCCCTTGTTGATACCGGTCGCATCAACTGGGCGGATGTCGCCCGCGTCATGTCCACGAAGCCGGCGCAGATCGGCGGGCTTGCAGGATACGAAGCGCCGTTCGTATCGGGCAGCCCGGCCAACCTCACAGTGATAGACCCAACCGTCCAACGTGAATTCGGTCCTGAGCACCTGCAAGGCAAGGGCAGGAACTCGCCGTACTTCGGGCGCATCCTTCCTGGCCGCGTCGTGGCAACAATTCACCGCGGCTACCCGACCGTTATCGACGGAGAACTTCTGGAGCGCGAGACCGTCGCTCGCAGTGCGGAGGCATCCAATGGATAGATCAGTTCTGATGGCGATCGTGATCGCGCTCGGCGTCGCATTGCTGGTGCTCATGGTTGTGGGATGGCGCGCTCGGCAGCGCCGGCAGTCGACAATCGCGAGCCCATTGGCTCCACCGGTCGAAACCGGCGAAGTCTTTGGTGTCTTCGCGGGTCGGTACGTCGCGACGACCGTTTCCAATGATCCGCTCAACCGCATTGCTGTCAACGGGCTCGGGTTTCGCAGCCTCGCAACACTCAGCGTGACGGCGGATGGGGTGCTTGTCGAGCGGCCAGGCGAGCGTCAGTGGTGGATCCCTGCCACTCGCATCAGCGGCGTTCGGCGTGCGACTTGGACGATCGATCGCGTGGTCGAATCCGATGGACTCCACCTGATCTCTTGGACGCTCGGCGAAACTCCGGTCGACAGCTACTTCAGACTGGACGCCCCGGGAGGGTTCGACTCGGCGTTCGCCCGTCTCCTCGAAACACAAGGTCAAACAACATGACCGGCTCAGCCGCGGTGCTGGTGCTCGAGGATGGTTCGAGGTTCGCCGGTCGGGCATACGGTGCGACGGGCCGCGCGCTCGGCGAGGTCGTGTTCTCGACCGGAATGACCGGCTACCAGGAAACCCTGACCGACCCGAGCTACGCAGGGCAGATCGTCGTGATGACAGCGCCGCACATCGGCAACACCGGGGTCAACGATGAGGATTCGGAATCATCCAAAATTTGGGTTGAAGGATTCGTTGTGCGCGACCCATCGCGGGTGGTGTCCAACTATCGCGCCACAGGCTCGCTCGATGCCCGGTTGAGCACAGAAGGCATTGTGGGCATCAGCGGAATCGATACCCGTGCGGTGACCCGTCGACTTCGTGACGCCGGAGTGATGCGCGGCGGGATTTTCAGCGGTTCGGATGCGACACTGAGCCTCGATGAGCAACTTGCGATCGTGCGGGATGCTGCTGCGATGACCGGCCGCAGCTTATCCGCCGCAGTCTCCACCGTTGATAGCTATGTCGTTCTGGCGACCACCGAGTCGATCGGAACGCTCGCTGTGCTTGACCTCGGTGTGAAGACATCAACGATCAACTACCTGGCCGCACGCGGATTCGACGTTCACGTGCTTCCGCAGTCGATCTCGCTCGACGACTTGCTCGCCGTCGCGCCGGTTGCGGTCTTCTACTCGAACGGTCCAGGCGACCCGGCAGCATCCGACCGGCACGTCGAGCTGTTGCAGGGGGTGCTGCGCGAAGGATTGCCGTTCTTCGGCATCTGCTTCGGCAACCAACTGCTCGGGCGTGCACTCGGCTACAGCACGTACAAGCTGCCATTCGGACACCGCGGCATCAATCAACCGGTTATCGACGTCGCGAGTGGCCGCACCGAGATTACGAGCCACAATCACGGCTTCGCAGTGGATGCGCCAATCGGTGTTGTGAGCGAGAGCCCGGCGGGCTTCGGCCGCGTCGAGGTCAGCCACGTCAACCTCAACGACAACGTCGTAGAAGGCTTACGCGCCCTCGACATCCCGGCGTTCTCGGTGCAGTATCACCCAGAGGCGGCAGCTGGACCACACGACGCCAACTACCTCTTCGACCGATTCCGCGAACTGGTGGTCGAATCCCGGCAGGCTCGATCGGCGGACAACAATGCCTAAGCGCGCAGACATCAACTCGGTACTCGTCATCGGCTCCGGGCCGATCGTCATTGGACAGGCTGCCGAGTTTGACTACTCAGGAACGCAGGCCTGCCGCGTACTGCGCGATGAGGGGGTTCGAGTGATCCTCGTCAACTCGAACCCGGCCACGATCATGACCGACCCAGGGTTTGCCGACGCCACCTACATCGAACCGATCACGTGGGAGGTGATCGAGACGATCATTGCCAAGGAACGCCCAGACGCGATTCTTCCGACACTTGGCGGACAGACCGCGCTCAACGCAGCGATCCAACTGCACGAGCACGGAATTCTCGAGAAGTACGGTGTCGAACTCATCGGGGCGAACTTCGAAGCCATCAACAAGGGAGAAGATCGCCAGATCTTCAAAGAGTTGGTGCTGGAATGTGGTGCAGACGTCGCGCGCAGTCACATCGCCCGCAGCGTCGCGGAGGCGATCGAGTTTGCCGACGACCTGGGCTACCCGCTGGTGATCAGGCCATCATTCACGATGGGTGGGCTCGGTTCCGGATTCGCGTACACGCGTGAAGAGCTCATCAGAATGGTCACCGACGGCTTGCACCAGAGCCCGACCACCCAAGTGCTCCTCGAGGAATCAATCCTCGGCTGGAAGGAGTACGAACTCGAACTCATGCGAGACACCGCAGACAACACGGTCGTCGTCTGTTCGATCGAGAACGTCGACCCGGTGGGCGTACACACCGGAGACTCAATAACCGTTGCCCCGGCATTGACGCTCACCGATCGCGAGTACCAGAATCTGCGAAACATCGGTATCGACATCATTCGCGCGGTCGGTGTCGATACCGGTGGCTGTAACATTCAGTTCGCCGTCAACCCCGCCACCGGACGAGTCATCGTCATCGAGATGAATCCGCGCGTCTCGCGCTCGAGCGCGCTTGCCTCGAAAGCGACGGGCTTCCCGATCGCAAAGATCGCCGCGAAGTTGGCGATCGGCTATCGACTCGATGAAATCCCGAACGACATCACCAAGGTCACTCCCGCGAGCTTCGAGCCGACGCTCGACTACGTCGTCGTCAAGGTACCGAGGTTTGCCTTCGAGAAGTTCCCTGCGGCGGATACGAGGCTCACGACCACTATGAAATCGGTCGGCGAAGCGATGGCGATCGGCCGTAACTACTCGACAGCTCTGCAGAAGGCCCTGCGCTCACTCGAGAAGCGCGGCAGCAGCTTCCACTGGGTGGGAGACCCGGGCGACAAGTCAGAATTGCTCGCCATCGCGAGTATCCCGACGGATGGCCGGATTGTCACGGTGCAACAAGCCATGCGCGCCGGAGCGAGTGTGGCAGAGGTGTTCGAGTCGACCGGAATCGACCCGTGGTTCGTCGACCAGATCGCCCTCATCAACGAGGTCGCGGTCGAGATCGCATCGTTCCTCCCACTCGACGCGAGCCTGTTGCGGCTAGCGAAGGATCATGGCTTCAGCGACGCGCAGATCGCACAACTCCGAGGCGTGCAGGAATCGGAAGTTCGTGCGCTGCGCTGGCAGCTCGGCGTGCGGCCGGTCTATAAGACGGTGGACACCTGTGCCGGCGAGTTTCCAGCGGCAACGCCCTACCACTACTCGAGCTACGACCTCGAGACCGAGGTGGCACCGAGCGAGCGGCAGAAGGTCGTTATCCTCGGTTCCGGTCCGAACCGTATCGGGCAAGGGATTGAGTTCGACTACTCGTGTGTTCACGCCTCATTCGCGCTAGCCGACTCTGGCTACGAGACGATCATGATCAATTGCAATCCCGAGACTGTCTCGACCGACTACGACACGAGCGACCGCTTGTACTTCGAGCCGTTGACCCTCGAGGACGTACTCGAGGTCATCCACGCAGAACGTCAGTCTGGTCAGATTGTTGGGGTCATCGTCCAGCTTGGCGGGCAGACTGCCTTGGGCCTCGCCCAGGGATTGAAGGATGCCGGCGTACCGATTCTCGGAACGACGCCAGAGGCTATCGATCTCGCAGAAGAGCGCGGCCAGTTCTCCCGCATTCTTGCGGATGCCGGCCTTAGCGCGCCGAAGAACGGCACGGCCACGGATCGGGAAGAAGCCATCGTCATCGCTGAGGACATTGGGTACCCTGTGCTCGTTCGACCAAGCCACGTGCTCGGCGGGCGCGGCATGGAGATCGTGTATGACACCCACTCCATGCGCGACTACTTCGAGCGCATTGCGGGTCAAGCGATCATTGCGCCAGGGTCACCGCTGTTGGTCGACCGATTTCTAGATGACGCGATTGAGATCGATATCGACGCGATCTTCGACGGAACTGACCTGTATATCGGCGGCATCATGGAGCACATCGAGGAAGCGGGAATTCACTCCGGAGACTCGGCCTGCACCTTGCCTCCGGTGACGCTCGGCCGCGACGTCATCAACCGAGTCCGCGAGGCAACGCTCGCCATCGCCAGGGGTATCGGTGTTCGGGGTTTGATCAATGTGCAGTTCGCGATCGGCCAGGATGTGCTTTACGTGCTCGAGGCCAACCCGCGGGCCTCACGAACGGTACCTTTCGTCTCGAAGGCGCTCGGCATCCCACTCGCGAAAGCGGCGGCACTCGTGATGGTTGGACGAAGCATCCGCTCGCTGGTCGCCGACGGATTACTTCCAAAACAAGACGGCTCGGTCGTACCGATGGATGCGCCAGTCGCCGTCAAGGAGGCCGTGCTGCCGTTCAAGAGATTCCGCACGGTTGAAGGCAACGTCGTCGACTCGGTGCTCGGCCCAGAGATGCGGTCAACCGGCGAGGTCATGGGAATCGACTCGAACTTCCCGAAAGCATTCGCGAAATCGCAGGAGGCAGCCTATGGCGGACTGCCGGCGACGGGATCGGTGTTCGTCTCGGTCGCCGATCGCGATAAGCGAGCGATCGTCTTGCCTGTACTGCGGCTCAGCCAGCTCGGCTTTACGATTCTCGCGACAGAGGGCACAGCGGAAGTGCTCGCCAGAAACGGAATCGCCGCGCGCATTGTGCGGAAGTATTTCATGGGGCAGGAAGTCGTCGATGGTCAACCATCGATTGTCGAACTCATCAACGATGGTGAAGTGGATGTCGTCATCAATACCCCAAGCGGTCGCAGCGCGCGCGCCGATGGCTACGAGATTCGCATGGCGACGGTCGCGGCCGACAAACCGCTGTTCACCACCATCGCGCAATTGGGGGCTGCGGTCGCGGCATTCGAGGCGATCACCGACGGCTTTGACGTGAAGTCGCTGCAGGAGTATGCGCTAGAGCGAGCGGAGAGCCTTGCCAAGCGCTAAGTTCGGCGATCGACTCTCGAACGTTTTCGCCAGCTACGGCCAGCTATGTCTCGGGATCGACCCGCACGCTGCCCTCCTTGAGCGCTGGGAGTTGCCGGATTCCGCCGATGGAGCGCGAGAGTTCGGGATGCGTGTGCTCGAAGCTGCGGTCGGTCGCGTCGGGATGATCAAGCCGCAAGTCGCATTCTTCGAGCGGCACGGCTCTGCCGGCTATGCCGCGCTTGAAACGGTCATCGCGGCAGCGCGTTCTGCAGGCATCCTCGTGATCGCCGATGCGAAACGCGGCGACATCGGATCAAGCGTCGATGCGTACGGCGAAGCCTGGTTGACGCCAGGAAGCCCGCTCGAATCTGATGCGATGACCATCAACCCGTTTCAGGGAGTGGATTCCAACGCCGACGTGTTCGAGCGGGCGCGGCAGGCCGGCAAGGGAGTGTTCGTGCTCGCTGCGACGTCGAATCCTGAGGCTCGAGTCATCCAATCGGCGGTCATTTCAGTGTCGGAAGGAACCAAGTCAACGGTGTCCGGCGCTATCGTCGAACAGGTGGAAGCGCTCAATGCTCACGGCAGCGGACTGGGTTCGATTGGCGTCGTAATCGGGGCCACCCTCGAGCTCGACGAACTGGGGGTGCACCTCGCGGCCTCCGGGCAGACGCCGATCCTCGTTCCTGGCTTCGGCGCTCAAGGGGCGCGGCTTGTCGATGCTGGCGCCATCTTCGGCGCTGCGGCATCACGGATGATCGCGACCGTATCGAGATCGGTGCTCGGCGCAGGGCCGGACCAGATCACCGCGGCTCTCGACTCCTCCATCGCAGAGCTTGCGGCTGGCCTGCAACGATGAGCCCGAGGAATCCGCCCCCGGAGGTCGATCGTGCTGCCGCCGGTCGCGCCGCGGTCGAGGCCAGACGGGCCCGTGCCGAGATCAAGCGGGCTGTTGCCAGCGGCGAACGAACCGCACGCGATGTGGTCGAAACGGGAATCACTGATCGCGAATCAGCCGAGGCTGGGCTGCGTGTGACCGAGCTGCTTGCGAGCATCCCTGGTGTCGGCCGGGTGCGGCAAGAACGCGCACTGCGCGAACTTGACATCTCGCCCAAGAAGCGCGTCGGGGGTCTCGGCGCGCGGCAGCGGGATCGTCTGATCGAGTTCCTCGACTCGCCAGACCAGGTCGAGCGTCGTGGCGTGATGAAGCCCGGTAGTCGACTGGTTGTCTTGGCCGGGCCGACGGCGGTCGGCAAGGGCGCCGTCTCGTCCTATATTCGCGAGCAGTTCCCCGATGTGCAGCTCAGCGTCTCGGCGACAACTCGGCAACCAAGGCCGGGAGAAGTCGACGGCAGGCACTACTTCTTCGTGAGTGACGAGGAGTTCGATCGAATGATCGAACAGGGAGAACTGCTCGAATGGGCGGTCGTGCACAACAGCTATCGCTACGGAACCCCGCGGCCACCGGTGGATGCTGCACTCGCTGCCGGTAAGCGGGTGCTGCTCGAGATCGACCTGCAGGGCGCGCGCGCGGTGCGTCGCTCAATGCCCGAGGCGGTGCTCGTGTTCCTGTTGCCGCCGTCGTGGGAGGAACTCGTTCGGAGGCTCATCGGGCGTGGCACAGAGGATTCAGCAGAACAACAGCGCAGACTGGAGACAGCAAAGGTCGAGTTATCCGCTCAAGATGAGTTCGATTATCGCGTCGTGAACCGCGAGGTGCGTCAGGCCGCACTCGAGGTCGTAGAATTGATGTCTGCGTGACGGCCCCCTTGAGGCCGATGCAACAGTTTCCCCAATCTGAAGGAGCAACACCATGGTCGATAAGCACTCAGGAATCATTGATCCGCCGATCGATGAACTGCTCTCGAAGGTCGATTCCAAGTACCAGCTAGTGATCTTCGCCTCGAAGCGCGCGAGACAGATCAACGACTACTACGCCGACCTCCACGAAGGAAGCCTCTTCGACAACGTCGGCCCGCTCGTTGACTCGACCATCGACGATAAGCCACTTTCCGTCGCGCTCCACGAGATCAACAACGACAAGCTCGAGCTCAAGCGCCTGAGCTCGGAGTAGTCAGCCGCTCGACGAGTCTGCCCTCGTGAACATTGTCGTCGGGGTCACCGGGGGCATTGCGGCGTATAAGGCCGTCGGCGTCATACGCTCGCTCGTGCTCGCCGGGCACGACGTACACGTCGTTGCTACCGAGAATGCTCTGCGATTCGTCGGCCGCCCGACGCTCGAAGCGATTAGCAGAAACGTCGTGCATTCCGACCTTTACGAGGGGGTAGCTGAGGTCCGCCACGTAGCAATCGGACAGGCAGCTGAACTCATCGTGGTCGCACCGGCAACCGCGAACAGCATCGCCAAGATCGCCGCGGGCGCGGCCGACGATCTGCTGGGAAACACGATTCTGGCCAGCACAGCGCCGCTCGTCATCGCCCCAGCCATGCACACCGAAATGTGGCAGAACGCCGCCACCCGGGCCAATGTCGAGACGCTGCTCGCTCGAGGCGTAACGATCGTCGGCCCGGCAGACGGTCAACTGACCGGCGCCGACACCGGCCCGGGCCGGATGGAAGAGCCAGAAGCGATTGTTGCTGCGGCGCTCGAGGTCATCAACCGAACTCGAGATCTGACTGGCCTGCGCGTGCTCGTCACCGCGGGAGGCACTCGCGAACCGCTCGACCCAGTGCGATTCATCGGAAACCGTTCCAGTGGCAAGCAAGGGATCGCACTTGCGGATGCTGCTGCGCGCCGTGGCGCCAAGGTCACCCTGATCGCGGCGCACCTTGAAGTTGCGCTTGCCGCCGACGTTGCGCGCACGGTAACGATGATCGAAGCCGGTACTGCGGCAGAGGTCGCGGCGGCAGTGGAACGTGAACTGCCGGCATCCGATTTGGTCATCATGGCGGCCGCAATCGCGGATTACCGGCCGAGCACGGTGTCGGACGCAAAGATCAAGAAGGATGACGAGGGGGAGACGCTCGAACTGTCCCTCGTCAGAACCGAAGATATTCTGCACAGCATTTCAGCGACCGCGCGAACCGACCAGACCATCGTCGGGTTCGCCGCCGAGACGGAGCAGGATGCTGGGGTCCTGCTCCAATTGGCGCGCGAGAAGCTTGCGCGTAAGGGCTGTGACTTTCTCGTCGTCAACAGGGTGGGTTGGGCCGAGGGCTTCGCAACAGACAGCAACACCGTCATGATCCTTGATCGACCCGGCACTATAGTTGGGGGGGCCAGCGGCTCGAAGCTCGCGGTAGCCAATTCCATCCTCGACCACGTCGCTCGACGAGTCTGAGCCGTTCAGGAGCGTTCATGACCGCAGATCTTCGTTTGTTCACTTCGGAATCGGTGACCGAGGGGCACCCTGACAAGATCTGCGATCAGATCAGCGACAGCATCCTCGATGCGATGCTCGCAGCCGATCCGCACGCGCGAGTTGCGGTGGAAACCCTCGTTACGACCGGTCTCGTGCACGTCGCCGGCGAGGTCACGACGAGTGGCTACGTCGATATTCCGTCCATCGTGCGAGACAAGATCACCTCGATCGGCTATGACTCGTCTGACGTCTGGTTCGACGGTCGCTCCTGCGGGGTCTCGATCTCGATCGGATCGCAATCGCCAGACATCGCCCAAGGCGTCGACAGTGCGATCGAGACCCGTGAAGGAATGAGCTCAGACTCGGAAGACCAGCAAGGTGCTGGTGACCAGGGCCTCATGTTCGGGTATGCAACTACCGAGACCCCCGAGCTCATGCCGATCCCGATCTGGCTCGCGCACCGAATGGCTGAGCGTCTCGCGCAGATTCGGCACGAGGGCATAGTCGACTACCTGCGGCCCGATGGCAAGACGCAGGTGACCATTGGCTACGATGGCGCGGTCCCGCGAACGGTTGACACCGTTGTCGTGTCAACTCAGCATTCGCCGTCGGTCTCGAATGAAGATCTGCGTCGTGAAGTCGAAGAGCTGGTGATTCGCCCGGTGCTTGAGCGTTCAAACCTCGACTTCACCGATCTGCGCGTTTTGATCAACCCGACGGGTCGATTTGAGATCGGTGGGCCGCAAGGTGATGCGGGGCTGACCGGTCGCAAGATCATCGTGGACACCTACGGCGGGGCGTCGCGACACGGCGGCGGCGCATTCTCCGGAAAAGACCCGTCGAAGGTCGATCGTTCAGCCGCCTACGCGATGCGCTGGGTTGCGAAGAACGCGGTAGCCGCGGGACTCGCCGACCGGCTCGAGGTCCAGGTCGCCTACGCAATCGGCAAGGCTGCGCCCGTCGGCTTGTACGTCGAGAGCTTCGGAACCGGACACACTGACGACCAGACCATCATCACCGCGATCCGCGAGGTTTTCGATCTTCGCCCGGGAGCCATCATCCGCGAGCTCGACTTGCTGCGGCCCATCTACGCCCAGACAGCGACCTACGGACACTTCGGTCGTGAACTTCCCAACTTCACGTGGGAACGCACAGACCGGGTCGACGCCCTCCGCAGCGCCAGCGGACTGTAACCGGATGCCCGCGTCGATCGCGCGGGTGATGGTGGATTCCCCGCTGCCGCAGCTCGATCGATTGTTCGACTACGGCATTCCAGCCGAGCTTGCCGATTCAGCTGTGCTCGGAGCGCGCGTGCGGGTGCCGCTGCGGTCGGCCGGTCGCATTGCCGACGGATTCATCGTTGAGGTCGCACAGTCCGGCGAGTATGGCGGCGTCTTGAGCGATGTCGAATCCGTTGTTTCAGCGATTCCCGTGCTGACTCCCGAGGTCTGGGCGCTCGCCCGCAAGGCCGCGGACCGGGCCGCTGGGTCAGCGACGGACATCGTGCGTCTCGCGGTTCCGAAACGCCAGGTGCGAGTCGAGAAGGCTCACCTCGCGAACGCCGCGGCGCTATCGGGTCAACGCAGCGATGCACAGCGCAGCGATGCACAGCGCAGTGATTCGCAGCGCATCGAGGCACCCTCCATCGAGGGCTACGGCGAGTCGACTATCGAACGCTCGATCGCCGCGAACGAACGGCTGGCTGTTCAGGCGATACCCCTAGTGCGAAAGCTTGCGAATGGCTCGTGGGTTGGTGGGTGGGCGGTGCTGATGGCGCGAGCCGCCGCATCCGTCATTGCGGGCGGTCGGAGCGCAATTCTTGCGGTACCGGATTACCGCGACCAAGAGCAGCTCGAAGCTGCCCTTCGCGATGTGCTCCCACCGGAACGAATCATTCGACTGGATGCGCGACAATCGAATCCCGACCGGTATCGAGCCTTCCTTGATTGCCTAACGGATACGCCGCTCGCCATTGTGGGCAATCGCTCGGTCGTGTATGCGCCGTCGAAGCACCTCGGGCTCATCGTCGTGTGGGACGACGGCGACCCTCTGCACAACGAGCCGCTCACGCCGTACGTGCACACTCGTGACGCCGCACTGCTGCGTCAGGAGCAGCAGTCGTGTTCGATCATGTTTCTCGGCCACGCCCGCAGTACTGAGGTCGAGCGACTTGTCGAAATTGGGTGGCTGCGTTCGGTATCGCCACAGCCGCTCGTACTGCCCAAGGTGCTTCCGACGGTAAATCAGGCCGGTGGCGAACGACTTGCTGTTCAGGCCAGGATCCCGTCATCGGCGTGGCAGGTCGCACGCAATGCTCTCGAATCTGGCCCGGTGCTCGTCCAAGTCGCTCGACCCGGCTATGCGCCACGGATCGCCTGCGCCGATTGTCGTCAGACTGCGCGATGCCGTCGCTGCGAAGGGCCGTTGCAGCAGCGCTCCGGAAACACCATGCCCGCCTGCGCGTGGTGTGGCTCAATTGCATCGAACTGGAAATGCTCGAACTGTGATGGTTCAAAATTGCGGCCGGTAGGTCATGGTGCGACGCGCACCGCCGAGGATCTTGGGCGAGCTTTTCCCGGCGTCCGCATCATCATCGCTGACGGTGAGCGACAGATTCTTTCGGTCGCTGCGGAGCCAGCGCTCGTCATCGCCACTCGGGGTGCAGAGCCGGTTGCTGAAGGCGGGTATCGCGCGATTCTCCTGCTCGATGGCGAGCAAATGGTTGCGCGCGAGAGTTTGCGCGTCGGCGAGGACTGTCTCCGGTGGTGGTCGAACGCCGTAGCGCTCGCCGCTGGTGGAGCGACGACCGTACTCGTCGGAGTGGGCGGTGCGCTCGCATCCGCTCTAGTGACGTGGCGACAGGCGGACTACGCCAAGGCAGAGCTTGCTGATCGGCGGAGGTTGCGTTTTCCGCCTGCGGTGCGCGTTGCGACCCTCACCGGCACGGCAGACGCTGTTGCACTGGCGGTCGCATCTGCTGACGTGGACCCTGTTGACGTGCTCGGGCCAGTCGAGCTCGCAGCAGCCGAGAATCCGTCCGGCGTACCCGGTGCCGTGCGAACGATCCTGCGATTCGACTACGCCAAGGGGGTGGATATCGCGGCGCAGTTGCGCTCAGAAGTGATTAAGTCTGCCACCAGCCGACGCCGCCCACCGATCGCAACCAGCACCGCTCGAACGGCTCCAAGCCTCAAAGTGCGCTTCGACGACATTGAGCCGTTCCTCGAGCGGTAATGCTCGCTGCCAGACACGGAAGAATAGAGGTATGCCCCTCCGCCTCGTCTTCGCCGGTAGCCCGCTGGCTGCCGTGCCGAGCTTGCGGGCATTGGCTGACTCCGCGCACGAGGTCGCGCTGGTGATCACTCGTGAGGACTCTCCTCATGGTCGGCGCGGCATGCTAACCCCGACCCCTGTTGCTCAAACGGCAGAGGAGCTCTCACTGCCTATCCTGAGGGCGAATCGTCTCGCCGGCGCACCGACCGAGGCGGTGCTCGAACTGCGGCCAGACTTGGGTGTCATCGTCGCATACGGCGGACTGGTACGTGAGCCACTGCTCTCTGCCCCGAGGCTCGGCTGGATCAATCTGCACTTCTCGCTTCTGCCGCGCTGGCGAGGAGCGGCTCCGGTGCAGCGGGCGATCATGGCCGGCGATGACGTCACCGGCGCGTGCGTGTTTCAGTTGGTCGAAGCGTTGGATGCTGGTGACGTGTTCGGGAGTGTGACGCATCCCATCGGGCGTCACCAGACGGCTGGCAACTTGCTCGACTCGCTCGCGGCGTCCGGCGCGGAATTGCTGCAGCGGGTGATCGACTCGCTCGACGCGGGTACAGCAATGTCAGCGCCGCAAGTCGGAGAGGTGACCCTAGCGCCGAAACTCACCCTCGCTGACGGCGAGATTGATTGGATGCTCGATGCCGAAGCTGTCAGCGCCACCATCCGAGGCGTCACGCCTGAGCCAGGAGCGTTCACGACTGTCGACGGCGCTCGCCTGAAGGTGCTCGACGCTCTCATTGCACGGGACCTCCCACCCTCCCGGCCCGGCGAGTTCACATTCGCCGCGAAGCGCGTCGTTGTCGGCACCTCGACTGTGCCGATCGAGCTCGTGACGGTGCATCCTGCGGGTCGTACGACGATGGATGCCGCGTCCTGGTGGCGCGGCCGGGCACGTTCGTGAGTCAGCCGCAACCTGCTCGCCGCATCGCACTCGAGGTCATCATGGCGGTGCGAGAGTCCGATGCATACGCCAACCTGCTGCTTCCGGTGCGCCTAGGGCGCGCGAAGCTGACTGAAGCAGACGCTGGTCTTGCCACCGAACTGACATACGGCACGTTGCGGATGCAGGGCTATTACGACCGGGTGATCGAACTTGCTGCTGCGCGATCAGTCGACAAGATCGACCCAGCGATCCTCGACGTCCTTCGGCTCGCCTCTCATCAGCTCCTATCGATGCGCGTTGCACAGCACGCAGCGGTCGACGAGTCGGTGCAGTTGGCGAAGTCGGTCGGTTCGAACTCTGCCGTGGGATTTGTCAACGGCGTGCTTCGAACGATCACACGCACGGACGCTGAGACGTGGCTCGAGCGAGTCCTTGCCACGGCGACATCCGGTGAGGAGGCGCTTGCTTTCGAATACTCACACCCGCTGTGGGTGACGCGCGCATTCCGTCAAGTGCTCGTCGCCGAGGGGCGGGAGGGCGAACTTGAATCGCTGCTTGCCGCAGACAACGTTGCACCGCGCGTTTCGTTGACGGCGCTTCCTGGTTACGCAACGGTCGACCAGTTGGCTGCCCACCCAGCCGATTTCTCGCCTGTTGGCGCGGTGCTCGATGGCGGCGACCCGCTCAAACTGCCCGAGGTTCGAGCAGGTCGCGCTCGGGTGCAGGACGAAGGATCTGCGCTTGCAGCGCTCATCCTCACACGTGCGCGGCCGATCACGCCGGGCGAACGCTGGCTCGATCTGTGCGCCGGTCCAGGAGGAAAGGCCGCAGTGCTCGCTGCGGAGGCAGAGAGCGCCGGAGCATTCCTGACCGCCAATGAACTCATACCCGCGCGCGCTGAACTCGTTCGGAAGGCTCTTTCGGTGTTCTCGTCGCCGCCGGAGGTGTGGGAGCTCGACGGCACGACGATTGGAGCACGGCACCCTGAGCAGTTCGATCGAATCCTGCTCGACGCACCATGTACTGGACTCGGCGCCTTGCGACGACGCCCGGAAGCCCGTTGGCGCAAACAGCCGAGCGATGTGGCAGGACTCGGCACGCTGCAAACGATGCTGCTGACCGGGGCCATTGCGGCATTGAAGCCGGGTGGGCTGCTCGCATACGTCACGTGTTCACCGCACGCGGCGGAGACGAAATCGATCGTTGCTTCTGCCGTGCGCAAGATACCCGGAATCGAAAAGCTCGACACGCCTGCGGTAGTACAGGCTTTCGTCAAACGGCCGCTCGACCTCGCTGAAGGAACGCACGTGCAGCTCTGGCCCCACCGGCACGGTACCGATGCCATGTTCGTGCAACTGCTTACTAAGGTGTGAGCATGGGCGTGCGCATCAACCCGAGCATCTTGGCTGCTGACTTCGCGAACCTCGAACGTGAGCTCGCCAGCATCGCCACCGCCGATTTCGTGCACGTCGACGTCATGGACAATCACTTCGTTCCCAACCTGACCTTCGGTCTGCAGATGGTCCGGCGGCTTGGCGAGGTGTCTGCTCGCCCACTCGATGTGCATTTGATGATCACGGATGTCGATCGCTGGGCTCCCGACTACGCCAAGTCGGGCGCCGCGTCTGTTACCTTCCATGCCGAAGCGACCGAGCGACCGGTCGAACTCGCACGCGCGCTGCGCGGATTGGGTGCGCGGGCTGGTCTTGCCCTCAAGCCGGGCACCGACGCCGAGCCATACTTCGACGTACTTCATGAGTTCGACCAAGTCTTGGTGATGACCGTCGAGCCCGGCTTCGGCGGTCAAGAGTTCATGCAATCGACGATGCCGAAGCTCAGCGCAGTTCGGGATGCCATCTCAGCTGCAGGGACGGACGTCTGGCTGCAAGTCGACGGCGGTATCGACCTTTCGACGATAGCAATCGCGCGCGATGCCGGCGCCGACAC
>JBGSTT010000199.1:0-1659 GCA_041736385.1 Rhodoglobus sp.
TTGCTCAACGGAAAGTGACGAAGTGTTCGTTGCCAGAATTGCCTCGGCGCTGATGTACTGCTCAACCTCGGCGAAGACGGCTTGTTTCGCCGCGAGTTCCTCGAAGATTGCCTCGATGACCCAATCGCACGCTGCGAAATCGGCCTTGTTTGTCGTGCCGGTAACGAGCGCTGTCAGGCGATTCGACTCGTCATGTGAGATGCGACCTTTTTCCAGCAGTGCTTGGATTTCGCCACGAATCCAAGCGACACCCTCATCCACCCGGACCTGATCGAGATCGGTGATGACGACAGGAACTTGGAGGCGGCGCACGAACAGCAGTGCGAATTGTCGGGCCATGAGCCCTGCGCCGATGATCCCAACCTTCGTGACCGGTCTAGCGAGCGTCTTGTCCGGTGCCCCAGCGGGTCGCTTCGCGCGCTTTTGAACGAGATTGAATGCATAAATGCTGGCTCGGAACTGGTCACCGGAGATGAGGTCCGCGAGCGCCTCATCTTCGAGTTCGAAGCCCTTTTTCTTGTCGACACTCTTCGCCGACTTGAGCAACTCGAGGGCACGATACGGCGACTGGGCAACCTTGCCGATGCGGCTGGCGAGAGTCTTCTCCGCGATCCCGGTAGCGATATCCCATTTTGCGAGCCGCTCAATTTTGCCCGGTTCGTTCTTTCGCTTGACCTTGATGGCTCCCGTGATGACGCCATCGGCCCACTTGATCGAGTCCTCCAGGAAGTTTGCTGCGGGGAAGATTGCGTCGGCAATGCCAAGGTCGAACGCTTGTTGGCCGGTCAGCATTCGGTTGTTCTTGAGTGGGTTCGAGATGACCACCTCTAGCGCATTCTCGATGCCGATCAGATTCGGGAGCAGCCATGCGCCTCCCCACCCAGGGATGATGCCCAAAAACACCTCTGGTAGCGCGAATCCCGCCGTCGAACCGTCGATCGTGCGGTAGTTTGCGTTCAAGCCGATCTCAACGCCGCCGCCAAGCGCAAGTCCGTTCGTGAAGACGAAGGATGGCACACCGAGCTCGCCGAGCTTTCCAAGAGCCCAGTGGCCAAGTTGCGCCATGGCCAATCCGGTCTCGCGGTCTGGAATCTCGCCGACCTTAGAGAGGTCAGCACCAGCTGCGAAGATGAACTGCTTGCCCGTCACGGCGAGTCCTTGGATCTCTCCGCGGGACGCGCGCTCCTTCTGCCCGTCGAGAACACGCGCGAACTCAAGAAGCGTGTTTGGCCCGAGCGTGCTCGGCCGGGTGTGGTCCTTGCCGTTGTCAAGGGTGACTAGAGCAAGCGTGTTACCGCTCGCGAGCGGAATGTCTCTAACAAACGAATGTGTGATGACCTCGTTTGGATCGAGGGCCGCGAGCGTGGCGAACTGATCGGGGGTGGTCGTCGCCATTGTCACTTCTTCTTTCCGTTGTAGTGCGGGTTTTCCCAGATCACTGAGCCGCCCTGTCCGAGGCCGACACACATCGCAGTGAGGCCGTAACGCACATCCGGCCGCTCAGCGAACTGCGCGGCGAGTTGCACCATGAGACGCACGCCAGACGAGGCGAGCGGATGCCCCATCGCGATTGCGCCGCCCCACTGGTTCACCCGCGGATCGTCATCAGCGATCCCGAAGTGGTCTAGCAGCGACAGCACTTGCACCGCGAATGCCTCG
>JBGSTT010000244.1:0-4004 GCA_041736385.1 Rhodoglobus sp.
GAGGACTGCTGGGTTCGCGTCGAGATGATGCAGCCCATCGCCAAGACGAAGTTGGTCGAGCGCGTCGGTCAGCTGGACGCGAACGTCATTGAGGAGTGCATGACTCGCTTCTTGTCCTACTTGGGCGAGATTTAGTTGCAAGCGGGATGGGCGTTGGTCACAGCACCCGTCGCGAGCCGTTCCGCTGTGAGTCGGCTAGACCGCAACAAGTTGACGGCCGTTTACAGCCATCGCAAATTCCGTGGAAGCCGCCACCCCGCGACCTTGAAGGTGCGCGTCTGCCGCCCGCGAGTACACACCACCGGCCGACGTCAATACGTCTTCGGCGTAATAGTCGGCGAGTACTTCGGCCTCGTGCTGCAATCGAGCGGTCGTGGTCACCGCAATCTCGATAACGCCAGTACCGAGATCAATGGAGACCGAGTGATCCAGCAGAGACGAATCGGGACCTTGCCGCTCCATGAGCTTCTCCCCTAGAACGTCGAAGAGCTGCTCGAGTTGACCGCGATCGAGGTCGGTCACAGTGATGCTCACGGTGCGCGCCGAGCTAACCATTGGTGTCTCCTCGCGTCTTGGAAATCGCTGGGATTGCCATCTCGTCGGTGCCGTAGTCGTCGATGACCTGAAAGGAAATTCGAGCCCCTACCGCCAACGCATACCGGCGGATCGTGCTCAGCGTTGGGTTGCTGTCGTAGTTCTCGAACGCAGAGACGGTGGGCTGACTCACGCCCATGCGTTCGGCGACGATTTCCTGCGAGATGTGGTGCTTCCTGCGAAGCTCTAAGAGATCAGACAACTGTGCGGAATGACTTTCCACAAGCGAGTGAGCGCGGGCGTCGATGACGGCCAGGTCCTCGTTCATAAATTGAAGTCTATATTCTCGACCCGATCAATCGTCGCTGAAGAAGTCCTCGTCGATCTTGACGATTTCGACCGTGCGAGCGACCTGCACGCCAACGCGGTGCTTGATCATCAGTTCGGTGAGCTTGAGCCCGTCAACGAGGGCGATCTCCTGCGGGACTCTCTCGGCAGCATCCGTCGCCTCGCCACTGAACTTGCTGGTCGTGAAGAACACGCCGACGTTCGCGCCTCGGGTGGCGAGCGCACCGACGAAACCCTGAATCGCCGGGCGACCGACCACGTTGTCCTCGGCATAGCGCTTGGCCTGCACGTAAATCTGGCTGAGGCCTAGTTCGTCGCGATCGATCTTGCCGTCGAGCCCGCCATCGCCGGATCCCTTGAGCTGCTTCATCTCGCCCTCGGTGCCGTAGCCCATCTTGACGAGCACGCTGCGCACGACGTGCTCGAAGAACAGGGGGTCGGTGCCACGCAGTCGCTCAAGCAACTTCGACTTCACGTCGTCCTCGATCGCTTCAAGGCCCGACTCGATGAGGTCTTGCGGTGTCTGGTCCCCCAGCGAAACGAAAGCCGGATTTGGTTTCGGGCTCGACGCCTTCCGCGACGGGATGTACTCCGTGTAGGCCGGGATCATCTCTAGGTCCGCCACCGTGATCGATACGGGATGCCGCGACAAGAGTTCCCGTCCTGTGTCAGTGATCATGAATGTGCCTCTACTCGGGGAAGACAACGCTTTGGCACGTCGAAGGGCGGATGTCGCCCAGCCGATGCGGTTGAGCGAGCGCAGTTGACCGGAATCCAGCTGCTCCAGTCGTTCCGCATCGGTGAGGCCCGCGACGTCCATCGTTGCGCGCTCCATGTCACGCTTCACGTGAACGGCCCCATCGGAGAGAGCCTCAAGGACCGGGCGCATGAAGGTGTGCCACGTGTTGATCGTCGAGACGCCGGTGTCGTTGGTCATAGTTCTCCTCGGAAGGCGCGGTACTGGAGGGATGCGAAGAGTTCGTCGAGCTTCGCGAGGTGACGGAGACGAAGGTCTCGAGACTCCGACAACCGCTCCTTCAACTCCCCGTATCTCAACTGCGCATGCATCGGCGCCAAGGTAACCTCCAGATCACCGACAATCGACTGATTGAGATTGAGCATGGTCACACCCTGTGCGCGTCGCTCGAGTTTGTCCCGGACTTCTGCGCTTCTCAGGATTCCCGCCAATATCGCCGGGAGGACAGCGTTCTGGCGGGGCCGAACGATTAGAGAGCCGGTGCCACACAGAAGCCGCCCGTATGCGCTCGTCACCTCTGCTGCACGGCCCATTTCCCCCCGACGACCCAGAACTACATCGCCCTCCCGCAACGCGTAGTTCTGAAGTTCAATGAACTTCTCGTCTGTAACGGACAGGTCAGGGTCCGAGTTGATCCGCCCATCGTTGATGTGTGTCGGGTTGACGAGAGGGATGCCCCCAGAGATGTAGTCCTCTTTATGGAGGAGCGAACCGAACGGGCCTGTCTGGATTTCCGCGATCTCCCCAAGCGTTGTCGGCCTGGCGTCGTCACGGGCCGCAAGGAGTGTCCC
This sequence comes from Rhodoglobus sp., assembly GCA_041736385.1. GTDB lineage: Bacteria > Actinomycetota > Actinomycetes > Actinomycetales > Microbacteriaceae > Rhodoglobus. The sequence goes on from JBGSTT010000244.1 coordinate 2,431, forward strand.
TAGCGCGGCATCTGCAACTCTCTGCTCATCCTCGACGCTGCGGCGTCGCTTCTCCCGCAGATCGCTGACGCTGTCGAGGATGGATGCGATTCGGCGTTGCTCGGGGAGGGGTGGGAGGGGGATCTCGAGCGACTCGAGAAACTCCTTCGGGACGCGGCGTTGGCCCGCGCTGCCCGTCATCCGCGACTCACCCGCGGCTCTAACCGCTGGCGATCGAAGGGCGTGAAGCACGAATCGGGGGTCTGCGCGTGCCGTGTCTGGCCTAACGACGTGGAACTCAGTGGAACCGAAGCCATGTTGGCTAGAAAGGGATGCTTGAGCGATCTTGCCGTTCTCAAAGCAGGGTGTGATCTTGGCGACGAGGAGATCACCATCGGCGAACGCGGTGTAGCCCTTCTTGACCTCTGAGTACAGACGAGGGAGACCACGCGTCGTCGTCCCTTCCTCGGAAACGTCAGCCATCCCAAGGAACGAGATCGGATCATCGTCGTCAAGCGCGAACTCCAGCCGAGGATTGATTCGCGCGAACTCCGACAGAGCTGGCACTACTTCGACCTCGCCGCGAGCGACTGAGCCAGGGTGGCCGTCGCGTCTTGGATTTCGCGCTCTAGCTCCATGAGTTCGGCGAGGATTGCCTGCGGGTCGCGGTGCTCCATCTCCTCGTGCTCGACTTCGCGGTAGCGGTTGAGCGAGAGGTCGTAGTCCTGGGCGGCGATTTCGGATTTGGGGACCAGGAAGGATTGGGCGGTTCGGGGGCGGGAGTATTCGGGGGAGGTCTCGACGGGCTCGACCACCGATGCGGTCTCGACCGCGGGTCTCGACAGGCTCGACCAGCGTTCGAGCACGTCGGGGAGGTCGTTGGCCTCGGTGGGGGTGCGCTTGTCGTCGAGGGTGAAGCCGTCGGCGCGCACGTCGTAAAACCAAACGTGGTCGGTTCCGCCAGAACTCGTCTTCGTGAAGAACAGGATTGCGGTCGACACGCCCGTGTACGGCTTGAATGTGCCGCTCGGGAGCTTCACGACCGCGTCGAGCTTGTGGTCTTCCACGAGCATCCGGCGCAATGCTTTGTGAGCGGTGGATGACCCGAACAGCACGCCATCCGGAACAATCACCGCCGCGCGTCCGCCGTTCTTGAGCAGGCGGATCATCAGGGCCATGAACAGCAGCTCGGTCTTCTTCGTCTTGACAATCGCGAGCAGATCCTTCGCGGTCGTCTCGTAGTCGAGGCTGCCGGCGAAGGGCGGGTTTGCGAGCACGAGGGTGTAGCTGCCCTCGGCATCCGCCAGAACGCTGTGCTCCTCAGCAAGCGAGTCGCGGCGCTGGATGGTGGGGTTCTCGACACCGTGCAGCTGCATGTTCATGCTACCGATGCGCGACATCGACGAATCGGAGTCGAAGCCGGTGAAGGCGAGACGGTTGAAGTGGTCGCGGCTCGCGGCATCCGCCCAGATCTCGGGGTGGTGATCGCGCAGGTACTCGCTCGCCGCCACGAGGAAGCCAGCCGTGCCCGCGGCTGGGTCGATGATGCGATCTTGCGGGGTCGGCGCGGTCATGTCGACCATGAGCTGGATGAT
>JBGSTT010000248.1:0-17584 GCA_041736385.1 Rhodoglobus sp.
GCCACCGCCGCTGCTTTCGCCGCATCCGGTCCCGCATCCGCTTCCGCTGGTGCTGGTTTCGCCGCGTCCGCTATCGCCGCCGCTGACGACGGCTGGGCAATCGCAGGTTCGGCCACAGCGACCCCGATCCGGCGCTCCAGCCGTTCGACTCGAGCGAGGGCTCCGCGCTCGGAGTCATCGCTCGCTGGCACCAGAATCCGCGCAACCATGAGTTCGAGATGGAGTCGCGGGGAGGTCGCTCCAGTGAGCTCGCTCAACGCGGAGTTGACGACGTCCGCCGATCGCGAGAGCTCGGCAGGCCCGAACATGGCGCTCTGGCCTGCCATCCGCGTCAGTTGATCCTCAGGGACCCCGCGGAGGACCGAGGCGGCATTGCCAGATGTCGCCGCGACAATGATGAGATCACGCAGCCGCTCCAGCAGATCCTCAACGAACCGTCGTGGATCCTGACCGGTCTGAATGACACGGTCAACCGCCGCGAACACTGCCGCGGCATCTCGAATGCCGAGGGCATCGATGACCTCGTCGAGCAATGCGCCATGTGTGTAGCCGAGCAGGGCTACAGCCCGCTCGTAGTCAAGCGAGCCGCCCTCGGAACCGGCAATCAGCTGGTCCAGCAGCGACAGGGTGTCGCGGACTGACCCGCCGCCGGCGCGCACAACGAGGGGCAACACGCCAGGTTCGACGGACACGTTCTCGCTCGAACACATCTCTTGCACGTAGTCGAGCATTTGCGCGGGTGGAACGAGCCGGAACGGGTAGTGGTGCGTGCGCGAACGGATCGTACCGATGACTTTCTCGGGCTCGGTGGTCGCGAAGATGAACTTGACATGCTCTGGCGGCTCTTCGACGATCTTCAATAGTGCGTTGAAACCCTGTGGCGTGACCATGTGCGCCTCGTCGAGGATGAAGATCTTGTAACGGTCACGCGCCGGCGCGAACACCGCTCGCTCACGCAAGTCTCGTGCGTCGTCGACCCCGTTATGACTCGCTGCGTCGATCTCGACGACGTCGAGGGAACCTCCGCCGTCACGGCTCAGTTCGACACAACTGGCGCACACGCCGCACGGGGTGTCAGTCGGACCCTCTGCGCAGTTGAGGCAGCGAGCAAGGATCCGTGCGCTTGTTGTCTTGCCGCAACCACGTGGCCCGCTGAACAAATACGCGTGGTTGACGCGGTCGGTGCGGAGCGCGGTGCGCAGTGGATCCGTGACCTGTGACTGGCCGATGAGCTCGGCAAACGTCTCTGGCCGGTACCGGCGATACAGGGCTGCAACCACGATCCAAGAGTAGCCGTCACCGCCGACCGTGGGCCGCGGCATCCACACCGAACACCGCACCACCCGCACATCTCGCGCGATCCGTGACCTGCTCAGCCCGTAAGGTGCCCCGAACCTGAGGTGCTCAGCCCGTGAGGTGCCCAGTTGACACAGTCTGTTGCGCGCAAGACTGTGCCAACTGGGCACCTCACGAGTCTTAGCGGGTCACGGGAGCTTCAAGGCGGGCGAACCGGCGGATGCGATCGATGAGTTCCACCTGATCCAAGAGGTCGTCTGCATTCACCTCCATCACCCGCAGGCCCTGCGATTCGAGTCGAGATCGGCGGGTCATGTCGTCGCGCCATTTGCTCGGTGAGGTGCGATGGTAGTCGCCCATGTATTCGATGACGAGCTTGAATTCAGCTATCGCAAGATCGGTTCGCGCGACAAACTCGCCTCGACGATCGGTCACGTCGATGTTGACCCGTGGCTCCGGCAAACCGGCTAGCACGATGATCACCCGCAGTATTGACTCTGGTGCCGACTCCGCAAAGGAGCTCAGCATCCCCAGCGCAGTGTGAAGAGTCACGAGACCTCTGCGATTTCTTCGCCGATCGAGAGCCGCAGCAAGTTGGCTGATTGACGCCAGCGGATTTCTGCGATGAATGATGAAATCCCCCGCAGCGACGAGGTCGGCGAGCGACAGTTGAGATCCGAGATCGAGCCACGTTCGAACAACGCCCGTGACGCGGAGTCCGTCTGGCAGAGAGACGACCTCCTGCGGCTCGATCTGAAGCTTGTGCCCAACGAGCCCCTCAGCATGGGGCGCCCGGTGGGGGCTCGGCAGCGCGATATGCACAGGGGGTACACGCGATTGGCTCAACGGCAATGGGATTCCTTGGAGCAGCGCGGCCGTCGCGTGGCTAAAGAATGCGGTAGGCGGCATCCGAAGCTGGAAGAGTGCGCAGCGCTGGCGAAGACTGAGATTCTCGGTGGCGAGGCGCGTACCTCTAACCTCGCGACGAAGATCCTTTGCTCCGAGTCGGCTGCGCGGGATGATCCGGGGTGCAGCGACCCTCGACAGGAACGGTTCTGTTGCAAGTGGCTCTGGGAGCGGGTTGCGGCGAGTCATCGAGTAACTCTCGTGGCCTCGCTCGCGTGCCGCTCGCCGCATCCACAACCGCGCGCGTGAGGTGCCCGGTTGGCACAGTGCTGCGGGAGCGCAACTGTGCCAAATGGGCACCTCACGAGGAGAGACGGAGGATGGAGCGGGGTGTGCGGGCGTTAGGAGTTGAGGAGGGCGGTGGTTTGGCGGGCGATCTCGAGTTCCTCGTTGGTGGGAACGACGAGCACGGCGACGGGCGCGCCAGCCGGCGAGATGCGTCGCTCTGAACGCGAGTGCAGCTCGTTGAGATCGTGATCCACGGTGATGCCCAAAAACTCGAGGCCGGCGAGCGATCGGCGTCGTAGCAGCGCGTTGTTCTCGCCAACACCGGCCGTGAAAACGATGGCATCCACTCCACCGAGCTGCGCAATATAGGCACCCATGTAATGGCGGATGCGATGACGCCAGACCGCGAGTGCCTCAAGCGCCGCCTCATCGCCGGTCGAAGCCGCCTCCTGTACGTCTCTCATGTCGCCGGTGCCGGTGAGCCCCAGCAGTCCACTGCGCTTGTTAAGGAGGTCGTCGAGCTCGTCGACGCTGAGGCCAGCCTGCCGATGCAGGTGAATCAGCACCGCGGGATCAAGGTCACCTGAACGTGTTCCCATGACGAGGCCAGGCAGTGGCGTAAGCCCCATGCTCGTGTCGATCGACTTGCCGCCGTCGATTGCGGCCATCGACGCGCCGTTGCCGAGGTGCAGCACGATCGTCTTGAGCGACTCGAGCGGCCGGTCGAGCACGACCGCTGCACGCTCGGAAACGTACTTGTGCGAGGTGCCGTGAAAACCGTAGCGCCGCACACTGTACTTCGCAGCCAGGGTGCGATCGATCGCGTAGGTGTACGCCTCGGCGGGCATCGTCTGATGAAAGGCGGTGTCGAAGACCGCAACCTGCGGCACGTCGAGCACCGCCTGCGCAGCGCGGATGCCGAGCAGGTTCGCGGGGTTGTGGAGTGGCGCAAGGGCTGACAGCGCCTCGATTTCGCGCTCGACCTCCGGCGTGACGAGCGTCGCACGGTCGAACAACGAGCCGCCGTGCACGACACGGTGGCCGACCGCCGTGACTTCGCGACCATCCACCTCACGCAAGATGCGCTCGAGCGCCTCGGTGTGGTTCGCGACGGCACCGGCCTCGCCGATTCGATCGACGCTGCCCCGGAGCTCGACCCGCTCGCTCGCGACATCGATCAGTTGATACTTGACCGACGATGACCCGGAATTGACAACGAAGACACTCACGACGACTGAGCCTGAATGGCCGTGATCGCGACGGTGTTCACAATGTCGCGCACGAGCGCCCCGCGCGACAGGTCGTTGACCGGCTTGCCTAGGCCCTGCAACACCGGCCCGATTGCGATCGCCCCCGAACTGCGCTGCACGGCCTTGTAGGTGTTGTTGCCGGTATTGAGGTCGGGAAAGATAAACACCGTGGCCCGCCCCGCCACCGCGGAGTTCGGCATCTTCGTGCGCGCAACGTCCGGGTCCGCCGCAGCGTCGTACTGAATCGGACCCTCGACCAATAGCTCCGGACGGCGCTCGCGCACCAGCGCCGTCGCTGCACGCACCTTGTCGACGTCGGCCCCGCTGCCCGACTCGCCCGTCGAATACGAGAGCATCGCAATGCGGGGCTCAACCCCGAACTGCTGAGCTGTCGCCGCTGAGGAGATCGCGATATCGGCCAACTGCTCGGCGGTCGGGTCTGGCACGACGGCGCAGTCGCCGTAGACAAGGACGCGGTCAGACAGGGCCATAAAGAAGACGCTGGAGACAACATCCACGCCTGGCTTGGTCTTGACGAACTGGAAGGCTGGCGTAATGGTGTGGGCGGTCGTGTGGGCCGCGCCAGACACCATCCCGTCTGCGAGCCCAAGCTGCACCATCATCGTGCCGAAGAAGGAAACGTCAGTGACGATGTCGCGCGCACTCTCGAGCGTCATGCCCTTGTGCGCGCGCATCGCCGTGTACTCCACCGCAAACCGTTCGCGCAGTTCCGGGTCAGTCGGGCTCAAGACCGCGGCAGCGCTGATATCAGCACCGAGACCGGATGCTCGTGCGCGTACTTCGGCTTCGTCGCCGAGAATCGTGAGTTGAGCGGCATCCCGAGCAAGAATCGTGCCAGCGGCAAGCAGGATGCGATCCTCCGATCCCTCAGGAAGCACGATGTGCTTGCGGTCGCTTCTGGCGCGCTCGAGCAGCGCGTACTCGAACATGAGGGGTGTCACGGCCGTCGACCGCTCAGCACCGAGAGCGTTCTTGAGCACGTCGGCGTCGACATGCTTCTCGAACAGAGCCAGTGCCGAGTCGACCTTGCGTCTGGAGCCTGCCGTTAGTCGACCGCGAGTCTGGGTGATGCGAAGTGCCGTCGCGTAGGTGCCGAGGTCGGTCGTGATGAGCGGCAGGGTTTGGTCAAGGCCGGAGATGAGACGGTCGATCACCGGCGACAGTTCGAAGCCACCGTTGAGCACGATTCCGGCGAGCGTCGGGAAGGTATCAGACGCGTGGGCGGTGAGAGCCGCGAGGAGCATTTCGCTGCGGTCGCCGGGGATCACGACGACGCTACCCTCGATCAGCCGCGGCAGGACATTCTCCATTGACATCGCCGCAATCACGACCCCGAGCGCCTCGCGACCCAGAAGGGCACGATCCCCCTTGAGAAGTCGACCGTCGACGGCGGACATGATCGCTTCGACGGTTGGGGCGACCATGAACGGATCCTCGGGAAGCGCCCAGACCGGAACATGGGCGCTCGCCCCGAGCGCCGCCACGATGTCATCTAGATGCTCTGGATCAGCGCGGTTCGCAACCACAGCGAGCAAGGTCGCGTATGCGTCGTGCAGCTCAGGGATGGTCAGTTCAGCGATCTGCTGGAGTTCAGCGGCCGTTCTGGATCGTGACTCATCGACGCTCTGGCCGGTCAGCACCAAGAGCACCGGCGCACCGAGGTTCGCTGCGACTCTGGCGTTGAATCCGAGCTCGGTCGGGCTTGCGACATCCGTGTAATCAGAGCCGATGATGACGACGGCGTCGCAGCGCGACTCGACAGCCTTGAAGCGCTCTACGATGCGTGAGAGTGCGGCGTCTTGGTTGTCGTGTACCTCTTCGTAGCTGACGCCGACGCAGTCTTCGTAGTCGAGGGCAACACCGTCCTGAGCGAGCAGTAGCTCTAGTACATAGTCACGTTCTGAGCTTGAACGAGCCACAGGACGGAACACCCCGACTCGTTCGATCGAACGAACGAGAATGTCGAGCACACCGAGCGCGATCGCTGACTTACCAGAGTGGCCCTCGGCCGAGGTGATGTAGATGCTGCGCGCCACACGCCAAGACTACGGCGGCAACACCAATGACGCCTCTGCCGTCTCGCAGAAACCGTCGCGCGAAACTGTCGCGCTAGGCGACGAAGCGCTCCTCTATCGCCGCCAGCAGTGTGCGGACCGACACTCCGGTTGCGCCTTCCGAGAGGAAGCCGTATGCGGGCCCTTCGTTGACTGCGGCGCCCGCGATGTCGAGGTGTGCCCAAGGGATCTGCGCTCCGTCGGCACCGTTGCCAACGAATTCCTTCAGGAAGATGCCCGCGACCAGCATGCCCCCGTCCCGGTTGCCGACCTTGAGGTTTGCCATGTCCGCAAAACGCGAATCGAGCTGCGCGCGCAGCTCTTCCGGCAGTGGCATGTGCCAGTGGGGCTCCCCAGTCTGCTCGCCAGAAGCGACGATCGCGGCGGCAAGCTCAGTGTCGCCCATCACACCGACGGTGCGGCGACCAAGAGACACAACGGCGGCTCCGGTGAGCGTCGCGACATCGACGATCGCATCCGGCTGCTCTTCGCTCGCCAGCACGAGGCCGTCTGCCATGACCAAGCGCCCTTCGGCGTCAGTGTTCATGACTTCGACCGTCGTTCCGCCGCGCATGGTCAGAATGTCATTGACGCGAATGGCTGTCGATGACACCAGGTTCTCGGCCATGCACAGGAAGGCCGTCATGCGCACCGGCAGCCCGAGGCGAGCGGCTGCGAGCAGGGTCGCCAGCGAGACGGCGGCACCGCTCATGTCATTCTGCATACCGTTCATGGCGTCGGCTGGCTTGAGTGAGATTCCGCCAGTGTCGTAGGTGATTCCCTTGCCGACGAATGCGACGTGCTTCTGGGCTCCGGCTGGCGCATAGGAAATCTTGATGAGACGTGGCGGTCGCGACGAGCCCTGCCCGATGCCGATGATGCCGCCGCATCCCTCGGCCGCGAGCTTCTTTTCGTCCCACACCTCGACGGTAACCGGGGCACCCTTCGCTGCTTCAATCGCCGCGTCGGCGAACGACTGTGGGAACAGGTCTCCGCCAGACCGGTTCGTCAGGTCGCGCACGAGCGATACGTGGTCTGTGATGAGTCGGATGCGCTCAATGGCTTCAGCGCTCACGGCGGCGGTCGTGCAGACGGTCACTGCGCCGACCGGACTCTTGATGTCCTTCGAGGTCTTTGCGCGGTAATTGGTGAACGCGTAGGCCGCAATGGATGCACCGTCGATCATGGCGAGAACGTGAGCCTCGTCATCGAGTCCGAAGGCAAGCGCGACCGAACCGGTGCCGGCGAGCTGCCGAACGGCCGAGCCTGCAGCACGGCGCGCGGTAGTCGCAGACAACACCTTGCCGAGACCGATGACGGCGACCGTTGCACGCGATCCCTCGACGGAAGGCAGTCGTACAAACTCGTCGGCCTTACCGGTGTAGCCGACCGCAGCGAACTGTTCGTGCAAGCCGGCCAGCTCAGGATGCGAGACGAGCTCTGGTCCGTCGGCGCCAATGCGCGAGGCTACGACAATCACGTCAACGTCAAGGGACGCGGGCTCTGCTGGCGAAGTTGTGACCGTCGGGCTGCTCATGGTTCATCCGTTTCTCGTATGCGGACGACGACGTGAAAACACATCATCGTGATGGCGAGGATATTCGCAATTCAGGACGTCGCGACCGGTGATCCCCGTGAGTGTGGGCGGGCTCGTGAAAAACAAGAAGACCCCTCGCGCACCCGCCAGAGCCCGGTTACCCTTGCTACGTTTCCGTCCTGGGGGAGTTGGCCTGGATGGCGCCACGCGAGGAGCCGCGATCAGTTTACGTTAGGATCGCTGGAGGTCGCTTCGCCGGTGCGCGTCGACCAGCCAGGAGAATTCGCCTAGTGGCCTATGGCGCACGCTTGGAAAGCGTGTTGGGTGAAAGCCCTCGGGGGTTCGAATCCCCCATTCTCCGCCAATTTTTGAGATTCTCTCGAAAGCTGCGCGATCTCGACGGGCTCGGCCCGCAGGTGGCCCAGGCTCGACCCGCGGGGCCGCTACTTGCGCTTGAGGGTCGAGAAAATGCCGCGCAGGACCTCGCGCACGACGGTCTGGCCGGTGCGCGAGTCGAGCACGTCCTCGATCGGGTTACTCTGCTTCGCTCGAGAGGTGCGGCTCGTGGTGCGCGTGGTTGTGCGAGGCGCTGACGACTTCTGCATGTCACGTACAGCTTTGTCATAGTCGGCCTGGATGCGCGCGGCCTCCTTGGCCTGAGCCGCCGCCGCTTTCTCGGCGTCGACGAGAGCCGCGGCATCCGCTGCAGCATTCATCTTGACGGCGAGGATCTCGTGAGCACTCTCGCGGTCGATGACCGTGCCGTACTGTGCTGTGAGCGGCGAGGCATCCACGGTCGCCTGCATTTCGGCGGCCGGCGTCGGCGCCATCGAGCCTTGGGGGGCGCGCAGCCGCGTCCAAGCGACGGGCGACGGAGCACCCTTCTCGTTCATGACGGTGATGATCGCCTCGCCCGTCGCGAGGCCGGTGAGCACCTCGCCGAGGTCGTAGCCAGAGGTTGGATAGGTCGAGACGGTCGATTTGAGGGCCTTGGCGTCGTCAGGGGTGTGCGCCCTCAACTGGTGCTGCACCCGCGAGCCGATCTGTGCGAGCACGTCGGCTGGAACATCCTTCGGGGTTTGCGTCACGAAGATGATGCCGACGCCCTTCGAGCGAATGAGCCTGACCGTCTGGGTGATCGAGGCGATGAAGTCCTTCGAGGCATCCTTGAAGAGCAGGTGCGCCTCGTCAAAGAAGAACACGAGCTTCGGCTTGTCGATGTCGCCGACCTCTGGCAGGTCGTTGAAGAGATCGGCAAGCAGCCACATCAGAAACGTTGAGAACAGCGCTGGCTTGTCTTGCACGCCGGGGATCTCGAGCAGGCTCACGATACCCTTGCCTTCGGCGTTCGTGCGGAGGAAGAGCGCGGTGTCGATCTCGGGTTCGCCGAAGAAGACGTCGGCACCCTCGTTGGCGAAGGTGATCAGTTCGCGCAGGATCACGCCAGCGGTGGCCGCTGAGATACCTCCGATGTTCTTCAGCTCCGGCTTGCCCTCGTCGCTCGTGAGCCATTGCAGCACCGCGCGCAAGTCCTCAAGACCGACAAGCGGCAGCCCGGCCTGATCGGCATAGAAAAACACCAGCCCGAGGCAGGATTCTTGGGTCGGGTTGAGACCGAGTACCTTCGACAACAGCAGCGGGCCGAAACTGGTGACCGTCGCCCGGATTGGCACCCCGATTCCCAGTCCGCCCAGCGTGAAATATTCGGTCGGGGAGCCGTAAGGCACCCAGTGCTGGCCAATCGATGCCGTGCGTCCCAGCAGCTTTTCGTTCGGCTGGCCTGGGCTCGCAATGCCTGACAGGTCTCCCTTGATGTCGGCCGCGAAGACCGGAACGCCCGCAGCGGAGAGTTGCTCGGCAAGCACCTGAAGCGTCTTCGTCTTGCCGGTTCCGGTCGCTCCTGCGACGAGACCGTGACGGTTCACCATCGCGATCGGGATGCGAATGGGCACGTCGACAAGCGGGTCACCGTTGACGAGGGCGCCCATCTCGAGCGCGGGAGCGTCGAAGGCGTAGCCAGCGCGGATGGTGTCGACTTGTTCGGGTGTGAGGGGCGCGCCGGCTGGGCCGGTGGTCGAGCTCGTCGAGACCCTGCTCGTCGGGGAGGTCTCGACAGGCTCGACCACCGGAGATGGCTCGACCACCGGAGCAGACTCGATGACCGCCGCAGCCGCTTGTTCCGCAGCGAGCGCAGCCTCCGCCTCGGCGAGGGCCTTCTTCGCTGCTTCGACTTGGGCTGTGGCATCCGTCATGGCGCCAGCTTATTGTGCCTGAGCATGGCTTATTCTCGACTCGTGCGCGCCAGAGCGAGCAAGCCGCGCGCTGCCTTTGCAGCGTTGCTCGAGCCGGTGAACTCGCCAAGCCAATACAACAAAGCCGGGTCGGTCAGGACGACACCTGACCGTCGGACGGCATCATCGAACATTTCGATCATCGCGCCGACGCCGACCCGGGTTGGATCAAGCCGAGGCAGCAACACTGTGCACAACCGGATCATCTTCGTTTGCGATTCAGCGGAAATCGACGCGGCATCCGCCAGCGACTCCGCCCACCGAGACAGTTTGCAACCCTCCACTCGCCGGATCATCTCGCCAACAAAATCCGAGTGCTGGAGTCGCCCGCCGAGTTCCGCCGAGAGCAGCTCAGCAGCCTGAGCGCGAATGAGCCGGTGCTTTGCCGACAAACCGTAGATCACGCAAGCCATCCCGAGCGGGCCGATGCGTCCCGGCGACTCGGCGATGGCGTCAAGTGTGGCGGCGAGACCATCCTGCTCGTATCCGTAGTCTGACGAGTTTGAGAAATTACCAGCGGTCAACGATGCGGCGAACTCTACGGACCGTGGCCAGGTGAGTCCAGCCCAACGGAATGCGTCAGAACGCCGGTTCGGGAACCGCGTTGTTTGCCACGGGTCAACAATGACCGTCGGCTGGTCGTAGAACCAAGCAAAGTCCTTGTTCCCTGTCGACATCCGGATGATTCGAAGCTCGTCAGCGCTGAAGCCTGAACCCGTGGGTCGGGACTGCCCGGGCAGGTCGAGTCCGGATCGAGCGAGGTGGTCGTTCGGTTCGTCGGACTTGGCCCGCGCGGCAGCCACCCACCACGACGCGGTCTGAACCCGCGACTCCGGTCCGCCCAATGCGTAGGCGATGACCGCCCAAGCCTCGGATCGGGCAGCCTGTGGCAGAGCGAGCTCGAGTGCTGATTCTCGCTCCGGATCGTCGGGGTCAAGGCGAAGCAGCGCAACCGTGAGGTCGGATCGCCAGACCGGCAAACCCGCGGCGTCATTGGCTTGCATCCTGTGCACGAGGTCGCTGGTGCTCACCCAACCGGCCGACGAGATCGGCGCAGCAAGGAGTGATCGCGGCCAACCACCGTCAAGCAGCCGGAGCCGAACCTCTTCGAAGCGGGACTGCATCAGCGGCGGGAACTCAAGCCCGGGATACGGGTCCTCGTACTGCAGATGAAGGCTGATTCCGGATACCGCGGCTACGACCTGAGCCACCAAAGCGCTCAGGTTGTAATGACTCGTTGGATTCATCGCGCGTTTGGTCAGTGAAGCCAGCTGGCTCGGGTCGTCGAGTGCTGCCCATGCTTGCAGACCGGCCTCAACCTCGAGCGGATCCGTCGCATCCTCGAGCAGGATCGCCGTGCGCTCGGCGATCTCGTTTACCGGCCACGGCTCGAAAGTGCGCCACTGCCGAGGTGACGGGTCCGCCGCGCGATCATCAGCTGGTTGATCGGGTTTCCGTCGGTCGGCAGCCACCGCTGGCGAGAGCACGGCGATGGCTTGATTGACCAGTTCTTCCCCGCCATTCGATTCGAGCCACGACTTGGCGCGTGACTGGATGGCCCGCTGCGAGTGACCGAGAGCACTGGCTACTACCGGTCGCGCGATATCAACAAGGGCCGCATCGGCGCTGCACTCGGCAACCACGATGTCAAGGAGCTGGCGGGCCGCGATCGCCGTGAGCCCGGCGAGCGGAGGTGTCGCACCCATGAGCGCTTCGGCATCGAGTCGCCCGTGCTGGTGGAGGATCTCGGTGAACGTGGCGGCGAACTGCACGGTGCCGCGGTTGGTACTTCTCAGCAGCGATCGAGCGAGATCCTGATCACGCGCTCGCTCCTTGATCGTCGGCTCGAGCGAGCCATAGAAAGTGACCATCCACTTGGCGACGTTCGTCTGCGGCGACCGATTGAGTGCGTCCAACAGCGTTCGCAGTAGTCGATCGCGCGGCAGCGCGCCCTCCCGCGACCACCGGCGAAGCGAGTCGTCCCACTGCCAGAATTGCAACACGTAAGCCCCGTTTTCGATCATCCGCCAGACGATCGGGAAGAAGTCGGGAAGCGCGCCAGCATAATGAGCTTGCCATTTGTCCGTCCGAAGGGCTCCGGCTAACGCTTCGCCGTAGATATCGTCGTGAGCGATTGTGATGGCACCGGATGCTTCAAGTTCGAGAATCGCCCACGTGCGACCGATGCCACCCACGGCCGTGTTGGTTTCACTGAGGATTCGCGCAACCGGAATCTGCGAGATCCGAGTGGCGTAGCTCCTCAAGAATTGCAGCTGCGCTGTACTCAGCCATTCATCGTCCGGCGACCAAGGTATTCGCCGCAGGTGCTCGATGAATTCGCTCCATAGGATCTCGCCTTTATCGTCGGCGATCACTCGGTCCCATCCTCCGCCAGCCGAGCCGCCAGCACATGCTTGCAGGGCCCGCGATCCCCCCGATGCTTCCCCCACCACGGGCACGTGCAGGTGTCTGAAGCGGCACCGTCCTTACGAAAGCGAACGCGATACCCGCCTACGGCCAGGCTGCCATCGCCCTGTCGAGTCACCGCCGACGCGAGCGAGTTCGCCGCCGCCAAGCGTGGGTGCAGTTTCTCGGTCCGAGTTGCGTCGAAGGGGAGCGGGCGAAAGAACCACTCGGCGCGGTTCAGGTCGAATCCCACGAGGCCCTGTGAAGCGAGGACACTCAAGGCACGCGCCACGCGCGGCGCGCTTAAGGCCAACCGGGATGCTAGGTCCGCCGCGACAATCCCTTCGGAGAAGCACAATTGCTGGTAGACCCTGTCGACATCGGTGTCAACGCTCGGCCCCGCGAGCGCCTCGAGAAGGCCACCCTCGCCCGAGAAACCCCGCGCGCTCGTCGCGCTGAACCCGAGGGTGAAGCGTCCGCGGGCGGTGCCGAACTCCCAGAAGCTCTCGGGGCCATCCGCAGAGTAAGCGCGCACCGACTTGATATGAGGCAGCAGCGGCTCGATCGCTCGAAGCCGCTGCGGACCCGCAAGTCCGATCGAGCCAACAGTCTGCTTGCTCGACAATCGGATCCCAGTGCCAGTCGATTGCACCCACGCCACCGAATTCGATGGCGACGTTCGCGGGAGACCGTGGATGAGCCGCCCGAGCGACAGGGCGTCGAGGTCGGTCGCACGCGTCATCGTTGAGGCGATGAGCTGGCTTTCGGCGAAGGAGCGAACCCATCGCACTGGCAGGCGCACCTTCGATTCGACCGAGGTGCCGTCGAGCGTGTCTAGGGCTACGGCTGACGCGGCAACCGAGATCCGCATCGGCTCATACGCTGGCATCCTTGCGAGCAGCGCCTGTGTGTTCGAACCGAGATCGACGTTGGTCACGCCCGGGGTAATCTCGTCGACATCCACACCTGTGCCGTCGAGGTCGAATCGTGCGTAAACGCCGGCACAGAGACTAAAGGACTCCAGGCGCAGGGTTTCGGTGTCGCTCGTGAAGACTGGGTCGCCGTCTCGGCGAGCAGCGACCACACTGGGGGGCGTGTAGTAGCGAGTGGATGCGACGCGTCCGAGGACCAGCATCGCTGCCGCAAACGGACCGGCCTCGCCAACCATGCCGCGGTAGAAGACGGGAGCGGCAGCGGCACCTTCCCACGTCCCGCCCCTCGCGTCGAAATCGACTGTTGGCGTCGACGACCGCTCGGCCCCCACCGCATCGTTCATGAGGCCAGCTTAATGACCTGAGACCGGCTCGAGAATAGCTGTCAACTGATCGAATCCCGGATCGCTATGACGCCGCCTTGATCAGGGTCATGCGAGCGCAGTGTCGACGGTCAGCGGCGCATCGGTCGCCGCAACAACCTCGGCTACCGTCACCCCCGGCGCGAGCTCGCGCAAGACCAGCCCGGCATCCGTCACGTCGATAACCGCGAGGTCGGTGATGATGCGGTTCACGCAGCCGAGCCCGGTCAAGGGCAGCGAGCACTCGCTCACGATCTTCGCCGTGCCATCCTTCGCGACGTGCTCCATCAGGACGATCACGCGCTCGGCACCGGAGACCAAGTCCATCGCCCCACCCATGCCCTTGATGAGTTTGCCGGGTACCGCCCAGTTGGCGATGTCGCCGGCGACAGACACCTGCATTGCCCCGAGCACCGCAGTGGCGATGCGGCCGCTGCGGATCATCCCGAAGCTCGCGGCAGAATCGAAGAAGGAGGCGCCCGGGAGCACTGTTACCGTCTCTTTTCCCGCGTTGATCAGCGCAGCATCCTCTTCGCCTTCGAAGGGGTAGGGACCAACGCCGAGCACGCCGTTCTCAGAGTGCAGAACGACCGTCACGTCATCCGGAACGTAGTTGGGAATGAGCGTCGGCAAGCCGATGCCGAGGTTGACGTAGGTGCCGTCGCGCAATTCGTGCGCTGCACGGGCGGCCATTTCGTTCCGGGTCAGCGCCACTTCACACCGCCTCTCGGCTGCGAACGGTGGTTTTCTCGATCGGGCGAGCGGCGGCTTCGGCCGCGGTGAGCAGCACAACGCGGTCGACGTAGATGCCAGCCAAGTGCACGTCTTCTGGATCGATCTCCCCCGGCTCAACGAGTTCGGCGACCTCGGCGATCGTGATCCGGCCGGCCATCGCCGCGAGTGGGTTGAAGTTGCGAGCGGACTTCTCAAAGACAAGATTGCCGTGCCGGTCGCCGCGAAGCGCGCGCACTAGCGCGAAGTCGGCGCGAATTGCCTCCTCGAGCACATAGTGCCGAGGGCTGCCAAGCGAGCCGAACTCCCGCACCTCCTTGACTGGGGATGTGACGAGCGCCGTCCCGTCGGCGGCATAGCGCCACGGCAACCCACCTTCAGAGACCGCGGTCCCGACGCCGGTCGGCGTGAAGAATGCCGGAATGCCGGAGCCACCGGCGCGAAGTCGTTCTGCGAGGGTTCCCTGCGGGGTAAGTTCGACCTCGATCTCGCCACCCAGATATTGGCGAGCGAACTCTTGGTTCTCACCGATGTACGAAGCGATGATGCGACGGATGCGCCCAGCGCTCAGCAGTTCGCCCAGGCCGACACCGTCGACCCCGCAGTTGTTCGAGACGACTTCGAGATCGGATACTCCGGCCTCGAGCAGGGCATGAATGAGCACGAACGGCACCCCGCAGAGCCCGAACCCTCCCGCGGCAACGGTGACACCATCCGAGATATCGGCGACGGCGACCGCGGCAGACTCGACGACTTTATCCACATGAACCCCTGCGCTTCGATCGACTCAGGCGGTTCGGGAGGTTCGGGAGGTTTCAGCCAAACGATCCTCAAGGCCCCAAGCCTGACCGTAGCCGCCTTCGGCCTCCGGCAGTGCCATCAATTCGAGGAACGGCTTGGCGTCGAAGGCCTCAGGGCCAAGCACTCCTGAGCCAGTCCATACGCCTTTGGCGAGCAGTTCGAGTGCGATCACCGGGTTCAGCGCGGTCTGCCACACCACGCACTGGCTCTCGTACTCCGCCATCGTCCACTCGTTGTCGCTGACGTGGTAGAGGTAGACCTCGCGCGGCTTGCCGTCGGTCCCGGTACCCGTAACCCACAGGCCAGCGCAAGTCTTGCCGGTCATCCGAGGCCCCAAGGTGGCTGGATCAGGCAAGCCGGCCGCGACGACGTCTCGCGGGGCAACCATGACTGGGCCGTCTGCTGAGCGCACGCGAACCGGTTCTGTCTTGTCAAGGCCGAGCTGGTTGAGGGTTTTCAGGATGCCGATGAACTCATCCCCGAGTCCGTACTTGAAGGTGACGCGCTTGGCGTCGACCCAGCGCGGCATCAAGAGCACTTCTTCGTGCTCGACGTTGACGCACTCAACGGGGCCAATCCCTTCCGGGAACACAAAGACCTCAGGCTCGCTGAACGGCGCGGTCGTGAACCACCCACGGTCCTTCTCCCAAATGACCGGCGGGTTCAGGCACTCCTCGATGGTGGTCCAGATCGAGAACGACGGCGCGAAGATCTCGTTACCTGCTTCGTCGCGCACGACGAGGTTGGCCCCATCGCGCGTTCCGAGTTCGTCGATTTCGCTGAACAAGTGGTCGGCGGCATAACGCGCGAACACGTCGCTCAGGCCGGGCTCGACACCCATCCCAACGAGCGCGAGGCGACCCGCGGTTTCCCAATCGGGAGACTGAGCGAACTGATCGTCGCCGAGCTTGACGCCCGTCTCTTCGTGCGGGTTCGTTGGGTGCGGCTCTGACAGGCTCATCGCCATGTCGACGTAGTCGGCTCCTGCGGCGAGCGCCCCGGCGAAAATGGTCGGAACGAACTTCGGTTCGACCGCGTTCATGACATGGGTCGCGCCGTGCTCCTTCGCGACGGATGCCACGATCTCCGGGTTCGAGGCGTCGATCTGAGCGGCAACGAAACGATCCCCCTGCGGCCCGTGCTTCGCTTCGATCCAGGCGATCGTTCGCTCGGCGCGACTGAGGTCGTAATCGCTCACGACGATGGAATCGAAGAAATCGCGTCGAGCGGCAATTTTGGCGAAGGCATCGCCAACGCCACCGGCACCAACCAGGAGGATTCTCATGACCCAACGCTAGCGGCTGAGAGCCGGCACGGTGCGAGGCCGAACGACAAAGACGAGCACGATGAGCGAAACGACCGCTGTACACCCCATCACGCTGGCCATCGGTATCGCATTATCGATCCCGAACACCCCGACGATGGGCGAAATCAGGCCAGCAAGCCCGAAGTTCAGGGCTCCGAGAAGGGATGCTGCCGTCGCGGCCTCTCCGCCGTGGTTTGCCAAGGCGAGCACTTGGGTGGCAGGGAACGTAAACCCGCACGCCGTGATGAAGAAGAAGAGGGGTACGAGGATGCCGAAGAGTCCTGCCCCGTTCGCATCGAGCACAACGATGGCGGATGCTGCCGTGATCAGTGCCACTACGGCACCCAACAGAATCCACTGCGGACCGATGAAACGAGCAAGATAAGCACTCGCCTGCACCCCGGAGACAATGCCGATGGAGTTGACGGCGAAGAGGAGTCCGTACTGCTGAGGGTCCAGACCGTAGACATCCTGAAACAGGAATGACGACGCGGAGAGGTAGGCGAACAGCCCGGTGAAGGTCATGCCGCTGACGATGGCAACGCCGACAAACACCCGGTCGGTGAGCAGTGCGCGGTAGCGCTGCCGAGTAGTACTGTGCCCGAGGTCGGCCCGACGAGCTGGCGGGAGCGTCTCGACAATGAAGAAGATCGCCGCGAGGAGTACGACGATGCCGTAGCCGGCGAGAATCCAGAAGATTCCCCGCCACGGCATGATCAGCAAGAGTTGCGAGCCGATCAGAGGCGCCAGGATCGGCGCGAGGCCATTGACGAGTGACAACCGCGAAAGCATGCGCACGAGAGGCAAACCGCCGAACAGGTCTCGCACGATCGCCATCGCAACGACCGCGCCGGCGGCGGTGCCAACGCCTTGCAGCACCCGAAACAGCATCAGTAGCTCCACGCTTGGCGCGATGGCGACCCCAAGACTCGCCAACACGTGCAGCGTCGTAGCAACGATGAGCGGCATCCGCCTGCCGACTCGATCGCTCCACGGGCCGACGAGTAACTGGCCGAGCGCGAAGCCGAGCGTCGTAGCGGTGAGTGTCAGCTGGATGACGGCGGTCGAGACGCCGAGGTCGGCTTCGATGATGGGAAAGGCCGGCAGGTAAAGGTCGATCGTAAACGGGCCAAGCGCCGTGAGGGCACCAAGCACAAGGATGTAGACGAGTCGCTCTCGAACACTGAGTGAATCGCCGGGGTGAAGAACGGTTGTCACGAACGGGTATCCCAGGAGTTGAGGGTGGGCGGGTCGGGTGCGATGATCGACGGCAACCCCGGCGGCGACGCTTAAACCCTACTTGAGTCGGGCGCTGCGTGACCGCACGAGCACCGTGCCTGCTGGGTCGGCAATGAGCTTGGCAAAGACCAACTCGGCGGCGCCGATCATGAGGGTATCGCCGCCGAGCTCCGCGACACTGAGGTGCACATCGTCGCGCGGACCGCGCAGTGCTGAAGCAGAA
>JBGSTT010000251.1:0-6341 GCA_041736385.1 Rhodoglobus sp.
ACTCGCCAGAATCATCGAACGCCTAACGTCAGAACATCAGGTATGGCACCTGATCGAGGCGGCCACCCAAGGAGCGTCTCGCGATCTGTGACTCAACCCCACAGCGGCCGTCTTGCAAGTTTGAACTGGGCGTCTTGCGCCTTGAGCAAACGGGATCCGGACGATTTACGCCCGGGGATGGAGTGCACGTGGCCGAGCTAGCCAACCCGAAGTCAAAGCGGAACGAGACTGGGGCGGGAGGGTCAGGCACGGAGCAACGCGAACGCACCTATGTGCTCGATACCTCGGTACTCCTGTCGGATCCGAAAGCGATCTTCCGCTTTGCCGAGCACCACGTCGTGCTTCCAGTCATCGTGATCACCGAACTGGAGTCGAAGCGCAACGACCCTGAGATCGGGTACTTCGCCAGGCAGGCGCTGCGCAACCTCGACGAGCTGCGTGTGCAGCACGAGCGACTGGACTTTCCGATCAGCGTTGGCGATGGTGGGTCGCTTCGCGTCGAACTCAACCACTCGAATATGTCGGTACTGCCGTCCGGGCTCCAGCTCGGCGACAACGACTCGCGCATTCTCGCTGTGGCGCTCAACTTGGCCAATGACGGACTCGCGGTCACCGTGGTTTCCAAGGATCTCCCGCTGCGCGTCAAGGCGGCCGCGATCGGCCTTGCTGCCGAGGAGTACCGCGCAGAACTCGCCGTCGATTCTGGCTGGACGGGGCAAGCGGACATCACCTTGAGCTCGGAGCAGATGGCCCAGCTTTACGACGACGAGCAGCTGCACTCGCGCACGGTCGAAGACATGCCGGTCAACACTGGGCTCATCGTGCACTCTGACCGCGGGTCTGCGCTGGCTCGCGTGACCGCTCGCGGCCAGATGCGCCTCGTGCGCGGCGACCGCGACTTGTTCGGTTTGCATGGGCGAAGCGCTGAGCAGCGCCTCGCCATCGACCTGCTCCTCGACCCCGAGATCGGCATCGTCTCGCTCGGTGGCCGTGCCGGTACGGGCAAGTCAGCCCTCGCACTGTGCGCGGGGCTCGAAGCGGTGCTGGAGAAGCAGCAGCACCGCAAGATCATGGTCTTCCGTCCGCTCTACGCGGTCGGCGGTCAGGAGCTTGGCTTCTTGCCGGGGGATGCCGCGGAGAAGATGAACCCGTGGGCTCAGGCGGTCTTCGACACCCTCGGTTCGGTGGTTTCGCAGAACGTGCTTGACGAAGTTCTTGAGCGCGGACTGCTCGAGGTGCTGCCGCTCACGCACATCCGTGGTCGCTCGCTGCACGATGCCTTCGTGATCGTCGACGAGGCCCAGTCACTTGAGCGCAACGTGCTGCTCACTGTGCTCAGCCGCATCGGCCAGAACTCGCGCGTGGTGCTAACGCACGATGTCGCCCAGCGGGATAACCTGCGCGTCGGTCGTCACGACGGTGTGGCATCCGTCATTGAAACCCTGAAAGGCCACGCCCTCTTCGCGCACATCACGCTCACGCGGTCGGAGCGTTCGGCGATCGCGGCGCTCGTCACGGAGATGCTGGAGTCAAACGAACTGGCCTGACACGGAAAGTAACATTGCGTCAACATTTCGGGACCTTCGGTGCGGCCGAGGGTCAGACAACGTAATGTCGGGGTGTGTCTTGGGTAGCGGTTTCGGTGGCAGTGGCGATGACCGTACTCGCGCTCTGGGGACTGGTACACCCTCGTAGCCGATGGCGCGTGCTTGAGTCGTGGAGCGCAAGTGACACCCATCGGGTTGAACCGGGTGGTGCTTCGTATCGAACCCGGCGCATTGTGTCGGGCGTTGCTCTGCTCGCTGTGGCCGCTGTACTCCTGAGCGCGGTACTGCCGACCCTGATCCAGCCCAGGCACGAGTCAGCGCCAACCGCGCTTGAAGTGATGTGGGGATCCCCAGAACCACGATTGGTCGACCGGGTTGTTCAACCGGGCGCGACAGCACCAGAGGGCCTGATGGCGGCCGAGATCTTCGGCTACCAGCCTATCGGCGATGACGGCCCGCCAGCGTATCTGCTCGATGTCCCGCGCTATTCGAGGCTCGGTGTTGCCGTGCCACCCGGCTTGGTAGGCAACTACGCGGGAGACGGGTTCACCGCGGCCGGGAGTGCCGAGATTCTGATCAACGTGCTCGGACCTATCCTGTGCATCCCGCGCACGGTCGTGATTGAGGAGACTGAGACGACCGTGCGCATCGCGGTGTACTTCGGGCTACCGGATGCTCCTGCCGGAGGTGTTCCAGACGCGGGAGCCGTCGACGCTGCCCCCGTTGACGCTGCCCCCGTCGACGCCGGCGCAACCGACGCCGACACCACCGCCGCCGAATGTCAGCCGGATTCGCCGGTCAGGGAATCATTGCTGATGTCGCTTGAGCTCAGTACCGAGCTCGGCGAACGGAGCGTCGAAACGGCCACGGGGATTGCCATTCCCTGGATTCGTGAGCCTAACTGAGCCGATTGTCTGCGGCGGCACGCGTGCGGCAGTTAGCCCGGGTGGGTCATGCTCAACACGTCGAGTGCAGCGTCGAGTTGCTCAAGACTGAGTTCCCCGCGCTCGACGAACCCGAGTTCAATCACGGCCTCGCGGATGGTGATTCCCTGGGCAACCGAGTGCTTGGCAATCTTCGCTGCAGCTTCATAGCCGACGAATTTGTTCAGCGCCGTCACGATCGATGGCGAGGACTCCGCCATCGCGCGGGCGCGGTCGAGATTCGCCTCAAGTCCGTCGATCGTCTTATCGGCTAGCGCCCGCGCTGAATTGGCGAGCAGTCGTATCGACTCTAGGAGCGCGGTGCCCATCACGGGAATCGCGACGTTCAACTCGAAGTTGCCAGAAGCGCCAGCCCACGCGATGGTGGCATCGTTGCCAATCACGCGCGCGCACACCATGAGCACCGCCTCCGGAATCACCGGGTTGACCTTGCCTGGCATGATCGAAGAACCGGGCTGCAGGTCGGGAATGTGCAGTTCGGCCAGCCCCGTGTTCGGGCCAGAGCCCATCCAGCGCAGGTCGTTGCAGATCTTGGTGAGGCTGACCGCAACAACGCGCAACGCTCCGGATGCCTCGACGAGTGCGTCGCGCGCTCCTTGCGCCTCGAAGTGGTCGACGGCTTCCGTTAGGGGAAGCGCGGAGTCTTCGGCGAGCACGGCAATCACGCGCTGCGGGAAGCCGGGTGGGGTGTTGATCCCGGTACCGACCGCCGTTCCGCCGAGAGGTACTTCTGCGACGCGGGCGATCGTGCCTCTGACCCGTTCGATTCCCAGTCGAATCTGGCGGGCATACCCGGCGAACTCCTGTCCGAGGGTGACCGGCGTGGCATCCATCAGGTGGGTCCGGCCCGACTTCACGGCCGTCTTCCAGCGTTCAGCCTTCGCCTCGAGCGCCTCGGCGAGATACTCCAGCGCCGGAATCAGCTCGTTCAGCAGTGCACCCGTCGCAGCGACATGCACCGAGGTGGGGAATACGTCGTTCGAGGACTGCGAGGCGTTGACGTGATCGTTAGGGTGCACGCTGGCGCCGAGCGACGCGCTCGCAAGGTGTGCGAGAACCTCGTTCATATTCATGTTCGATGAGGTTCCCGAGCCGGTCTGGTACGTGTCTACCGGAAACTGGTCGTGGTGTGAGCCGCCGATGATCAGCTCGGCAGCACCGACGATGGATGCCGCAATGGTCGGATCGAGAATCGCAAGTTCCTC
This sequence comes from Rhodoglobus sp., assembly GCA_041736385.1. Lineage (GTDB taxonomy): Bacteria > Actinomycetota > Actinomycetes > Actinomycetales > Microbacteriaceae > Rhodoglobus. The sequence continues at coordinate 3,697 of JBGSTT010000251.1, forward strand.
ATTGACGATCGCGGCGGCGCGCTTGATACGCGCAAGTGCAACGATCTGGGCCGGCTCCAATCCGGAGCCGGAGATTGGGAAGTTCTCGACCGCGCGTTGCGTCTGGGCGCCGTATAGGGCACTCACCGGCACTCGAACCTCACCCATGGTGTCGTGTTCGATGCGGAACTCGGTCTCGGGCTGCTGTTCTGAAGGGCTCGTCACACGGCTAGCGTACTGCGGCGATTGAGGCGGCCAACAACTCGAACTCTTCGGTTGGTGCCGTTCCGTACAGGGCGATCGTGCTGCCGTCTAGCTCCGCGGACATGGCGTACGCGTAGTTGCCAGGGCTCTCGGCGTCGCGCCGGTCGTAGATCGTCCAGCGCACGTTGTCGATCGTTGTCGATCCGGTTTCGTCTGCGTCGCGCAGCACGCTCGCAAGCCACGTTGGGTTCCCATCAATGGCCTGGTGCAAACCGATGAATTGTTGTGCCGGTGTGAGAAAGCCGATGGACCAGGTTGGCAGCCCGGCCTTGTCCTCGAAGCGCGCGTCGTTGGCCGTCCACCCGGGAGGCAGCACTGGGGCGATCAATTCCACCCCGGCTCCGGCGGATGCCTCGGCCGCCGTTTCGAGCCAGTTGACGCCAGGATCCGGCGCAACTTCTGGCCGCACTACCACCGTCACGAGAAACAGCACGATGAGCAGGGATGCACCGAGTGCAAGAGCGAGGTTCAGTACGGTCTGATTGGCCCGCCGCTTGCGCGAGTATGCTGCGCGTCGCGCTGCTGCCTCGGCCGCGGTTTCCGGCCTCCCCAGTTCGGCGACAACGGCTGGTGGCTTCTGGCGCGCCATCCGTTACTCGGCCGCCTGGGAGCGAGCAGCATCGAGTCTGGCCCGCGCACCGATGAGCCACTCTTCGCAGCGCCCGGCCAGCGCTTCGCCACGTTCCCACAGGGCGAGCGATTCTTCGAGGCTCGACGCGCCCTGCTCGAGTTCTGAGACAACCTGAATCAGCTCATCGCGAGCCTGTTCATAGCTCAGTTCAGCGACGTTGGGACGGGCTTGGGCGGTCACACGCAGAGTCTAGCCGCCGCTACTGGTGGAGGTACTGGGACTGTTACCACCGTTACCGCCGTTACCGACGGCGGCATCGCTCACCGTCACGGTCGCGCCGAGCTTGCCGCGAGCGAGCGTCAATACGAGCGCGCTGCCGACGGGGGCAGCGTCTGCCGAGCGAACCGCTTCACCGTTTGCAAGTTGTGCGATTGCGTAGCCTCGATCGAGCGTGCGCTGTGGCGAGAGCGCTCGCAGCTGGGCCGTCAGCTCGACAACGCGCGAGTGGCTGCGGTCGATGGCGCGATCAAGCAGGTCCCGCCCGCGACCGACCGTGCGCGAAACCTCGTCAGCGCGCGAGTCTACGATCCACGCATTGCCAGCGAGTACTGGACGAGTGCGCAGCGACTCGAACCGGTCGACTTCGGTGGCGATGCGTTGCGTGACACGCAGTCGCAGTGTCGAGCGGGCTTGCTGAACCCTCGCGAGTTCATCAGCGACATCCGGCACGACGCGCTTGGCGGCATCCGTCGGCGTGGATGCTCGCAGATCAGCCACCTCGTCGAGCAGCGGTCGATCAGCTTCGTGTCCGATCGCAGACACCAGCGGTGTTTCGCACGCGGCGGCAGCACGCACGAGCGCTTCGTCACTGAACACCAGGAGGTTCTGAAAGTCACCCCCGCCGCGGGCGACGATGATCACGTCGACCTCGGGGTCTGCGTCGAGGGTGCGGATGGCGCTGATGACTTCAGCTACTGCGCGCTCGCCTTGAACGGCGGCATGCTCGACGCGAAACTTGACGGTCGGCCAACGCAGTTGTGCGTTTCGCAGTACGTCTTGTTCTGCGTCGCTGTCTTTGCCGGTGACGAGTCCGATGCAGTTTGGCAGGAACGGCAGCGATTGCTTGCGATCGAACAGACCCTCGGCCTTGAGTTTCTGGCGCAATCGTTCGAGGCGTTCGAGCAGGTCCCCGAGGCCGACGTGGCGCATCTCGAAGACCTGCATGGTGATCGTGCCGCCCTTGAGCCAATAGTTCGGCTTGAGGAGCGCGACGACGGTGTCGCCCTGCTTGATGTTCTCTGGCAATTTCGCACGCACAGACGACCAGACAGTGAATGACACAGTCGCGTCGCCCTCGAGGTCCTTGAGCTTGCCGTAGACGTTGCCGCCAGAGACTCCCCACTGGGTGATCTCGCCCTCGACCCAAGCCGTGCCAAGCCGCTCGACCCAACCCTTGACCTTGCCTGCGAATAGCGAAACGCTCCACGGCGCATCGACCGTCGCAGTCGGTGTCTCGATCGTCATGCCGTCAGGGTACGGGATGATCGCCGTCGAAGGGCTGGGTCGACATTCAGGCGGGGAAAGTCCCGACGGGTAGACTTCGGTTGTGGCCACAATCTCGAACGGCGGAGCGGTCGCGCTCGACACACCGCGGATGCCTGTTACCCGCAATCGCCTCAAGAATCTGCCCATCGACGGCGCCAAGCGTGTTCTCCTTGCCGCCCCGCGCGGCTACTGCGCCGGGGTTGACCGAGCGGTCATCGCGGTCGAGAAGGCACTGGAGAACTACGGTGCGCCGGTCTACGTGCGCAAGCAGATCGTGCACAACATC
>JBGSTT010000291.1:0-4299 GCA_041736385.1 Rhodoglobus sp.
GGCACTGGCGCTGGCGCTGGGCGACGCGCTTTCGGCGCAACAGGCGGCAGCGGTCGTTGTGGCGCCGGATCAAAGCCGTCTGGCCGCTTCATCAGCCGCGCGTGCCCGTTGTCTCAAGGTGGAGCGCCGCCATCACTTGAGGCACGATTCGATAGACGTCGCCACAGCTCAGGGTCATGATGATGTCTCCTTCCCGCGCCAGCTCAGCGGCGCGATCGGCAGCTTGCTGCCAGTCGGGCAGGTAGTCAACGTTGGAGGGATCCGTGAATCGCTCGGCGACGAGCGCACCGGTGACCCCCGGCACGGGATCCTCCCGCGCCCCAAACACGTCAAGCACGATGGTGTGGTCCGCGAGTTGCTCATAGGTTCTCGCGAAATCACCCGCCATCAGCTGCGTTCTGCTGTAGAGGTGTGGCTGATGAATGGCGATGATTCGACCGCTCCCGAGCACACTTCTGGCAGCGCTCAGGGCCGCCGCGACCTCGGTCGGGTGGTGGGCGTAGTCGTCGTAGACGCTGACACCGCGCACGATGCCGTGCAACTCGAATCGGCGCTCCGTCCCGCCAAAACCCTCGATGCCGTTCACTACCGCGCCGGGTTCGAAGCCGAGGCCAACCAAGACAGCGAACGCACCGGCCGCATTGACGGCGTTGTGGTGCCCGGGAACCGTCAGCGCGACGGGATAATCGACCTCGCGGTAGCGCAGGTCAAACGAAACCGGACCTGTCATGACGACCGAGTGAACGCGTACGTCAGAGGCGGCATCCTCGCCAAAGGTCATGATGCGGGAGTGGTGCACCTGTGCCTTGACCCGTTTCGCGCCCGGATCATCGCTCGAGATCACGACAAGCTCACTCGCTCGAGTGGCAAACTCAACGAACGCAGCATCGAACGCTTCGTGGGTTCCGTAGTGATCAAGGTGGTCAGCGTCGACGTTCGTGATCAGGGCGACGGCCGTGTTGTACAACAGGAACGTTCCGTCCGATTCGTCGGCCTCCACGACGAACAGCTCTCCATCGCCGTGCGCGGCGCTAACCCCGAGTGATTGAATTACCCCACCGTTGACGAAGCTCGGGTCTGCGCCGAGCTCGACGAGCGCTGTGATGATCATGCCGGTGGAGGTGGTCTTGCCGTGCGCACCCGCGACCGAGATGAGGCGCTGACGTGCGATCAACCAGGCGAGCGCCTGCGAGCGGTGCATCGTCGGGATGCCGCGTTCGCGCGCCGCGAGATACTCCGGGTTGTCCGGCCAGAGTGCACCGGTGTAGACGAGGGCATCGGCGCCGCCGAGATTGGCTGCGTCGTGACCAATCGACACGATCGCTCCAAGCGCACGAAGCTCCTCGGTGTTGTGGTTCTCGGTGCGGTCAGAGCCACTGACCGTGTGACCTGATGCGAGAAAGAGGCGAGCGATTCCGCTCATCCCTGATCCACCGATTCCGACAAAGTGAACTGCCCCGAGTTCGGTGGGCAGTGGCATAGAGAGATCGGGCTTGATCATTTTGGCAATGCTAGCGCTGCGTGCTGGTGGCAGCCGCCGCCGCACTGTCGATGACGGCAATCATCCGGTCAGTGGCATCCCGAATGCCGGTCGTTGCCATTCTCGCTGCCATGTCCGCGATGCGAGCGCGGTTGCGCAACAGCGAAACCAACTCGGTAGAGACCCAGTCTTGCGTGAATGCCGCGTCCAAAACGATGGTCGCACCCCCTGCCTTGACTGCCTGCCGCGCGTTAAGCCGCTGCTCGCCGTTACCGACCGGATACGGCACGAAGACGGCGGGAACCCCAACTGCCGCGAGCTCTGACACCGTCGAGGTTCCCGCCCGGGTGACCGCAAGGTCGGCTACCGCGAGCGCAAGCTCCATGCGATCGCAGTACTTGAGTACGTGGTAGCCAGCCAGTCCGCGGTGTTCGACGGGGTCGCGAAACTCACCAGTGATGTGGATGACTTGCCATCCGACCCCGAGAATGCTCGCGATGGACTCAGAAACGGTTTCATTGATGCGTTGGGCGCCAGAGGATCCTCCCGTCACGAGCAGCGTTGGGCGGTCAGCATCAAGGCCGAAGAACCCGATCGCCTCCTGTCGAGCAGCGAACCGGTCAAGTGTCTCGATTTCGAACCGAAGCGGCATCCCGACGACAGTCGCGCGGGGCAACGGGGTGCCGGCAAAGGCGACTCCGACGTGCGAGGTGTACCGGGCGCCGAGGCGATTGGCAATACCGGGGCGCGCGTTCGCTTCGTGGATGGCCAGCGGGATCGACTCTCGGTTGGCGGCAACATAGGCCGGCGCAGCCGCGTAGCCACCAACGCCAACGACGACATCCACCCCCCGTTCGCGAATAATGCCGCGAACGCGTGTGACCGTCTCGCCAAATGCCTTAGGAAAGCGAAATGCTGCACCGGACGGTCGGCGCGGAAAGGGCAACCGCGGGATCGTGATGAGCTCATAGCCACGTTCGGGAACCAGTCGAGCCTCGATGCCCTCTTCGGTCCCAAGCACGAGCACTTCTGTACGGGGATCTCTCGCGCGCAGGCGATCCGCGATGGCGAGCAGGGGGTTGACGTGGCCGGCAGTGCCGCCACCGGCCAGTAGGTACGTGGTCACGAACGCGAACGTCTGCGTTCAGCGGCCAAGAGGCGCGAACGGTCGGCTGGACTTTGCTCGACAGGTTCGGTCTGAGCTGGCCGAGAATGTCGAGCAAACGATAAGACCAAGCCGATTCCGAGCAGAGTCGCGATGAGCGCTGAGCCACCGGCCGATATCAACGGCAATGGCACCCCAAGCACGGGGAGCACACCCAGCACGACTGCGATGTTCACGAATGCTTGCCCAATAACCCAGATCATGACCCCGGCGACAGCGATGCGCGCGTAGCTGTCACGCGTGGTGCGGATCACTCTGACAAAGCCGATCGCCAGAACAACAAACAACGCAAGCACGACGATGGCACCAATAAGTCCGAGTTCCTCGCCGATGATCGCAAAGATGAAGTCGTTCTCGGCCTCCGGTAGCCAGTTGCGCTTCGCCTTCGAGTTGCCCAGGCCGACCCCAAAGATACCGCCGGATGCGAGCGCCCACATTCCATGCTGAAGTTGCCAGCACAGTCCCTGATAGTCGGATTCCGTGCAGCCGTTCAGCCAGATGTCGATGCGCTGCGTTCGCGATGGGCTCGCGAACGCTATCACGCGAACAATCAGAGCAATGGCGACAACGGCAACGAGCAGAAAGCGAAGTCTCACACCCGCGAAGAACATCGAGCCGAGCACGATCAGTACCATCATGCTCGCCGTGCCGAGGTCGTTGCCGATGAGTACGAGACCGATCGCGAGCCCAGCGACCGGGGCAACGGGAATCGCGAGTTCTTTCCAGTCTGCGAGCAAGTGCTCTTTTGTTGACAGCACCCAGGCGACCCACACGATGAGGGCGAATTTCACAAACTCCGATGGCTGGCCGGTGATGCTGCCGATCGAGATCCAGTTGGTGTTTCCGCCGTAGCCGAAGCCAATTCCCGGCACAAACACCAGCAACTGCAGCACTCCCCCGATGAGTACCGCCGGCCACGCCCAGCGTTTCCAGAACGAGACTGGCATGCGCGAAGCCAGCAGCATGAGCGGTATCCCGATCACGGCATAGAGGCTCTGCCGGATGAAGACCCCGAACGGATCGTCGCCGGTCGATTGCGCCTCGACGAACGACGAAGACAGCACCATGACCAGACCGAAGAGCACGAGGAAGGTCGTGGTGCCGAGAATGAGAAAGTACGTGCGATTCTCGGCGCGGAAGATTGTCGAAACGGGAATGCGGGCAACAACCGGCCCGCTTGGGCTACGTATCGCTGCCCTCGTTGCCATCTTCACCTCCCAGATACTCCGTCACCGCCGCCGCAAATCGTCGACCGCGATCCGCATAATCCACAAACTGATCCATGGATGCTGCGGCCGGAGCCAGCAGAACGACGTCGCCTGCAATCGCAACGCCACCCGCCAGACGCACGGCCTCGAGCATGACCTGATCAGTCTGACTCGCGCATACCTCGAGAACTGCGACCTCTGGGGCGTGTCGCGCGAAGGCCGACAGCACTGCCTCCCGGTCATTCCCAATGACAATCGCTGCGCGAAGCCGCTTGGCGTTGCTTTTGACTAGCGCGTCGATGTCGACACCCTTGAGCAGTCCGCCCACCACCCAGACGACAGAGTCGAACGACCGGATGGCAGCTTCTGCTGCGTGCGGGTTGGTCGCCTTGGAGTCATTGACCCACAGAATCTCAGCTGCGAACGCGACCGCCTCGGTACGGTGA
>JBGSTT010000304.1:0-5694 GCA_041736385.1 Rhodoglobus sp.
GCAGCGCGGCACGCTGCACGGCTGTGCGCTGCGTCAGCACGCGTCGGCAAAAACCCGCCTGGGGCTGGCAGCATCGGCATTGTCGATGATTGCCGTCGCAGCAGCTCGGGGACCTGCGTCGGCGAGATACAGCGCTTGTCCGCCCCGATAACGCTCTTGGCCCGCGATGCCGTCCCGCTTCAGGAGTCTCGCTTCTGCTACCTCGAGCGGCACATCGAGCCAGATCGAGTAGTTCCACAGCCCGCGCAACTCTGGCCGATTCAGAAAGACCCCGTCGACGATGAGGGTCGAGTCCGGGTGCGTGGTCTCCCAGCGCAACTCGAGCGGGGCATCCGCAAGGTGATCGAACACTGCGGTCACAAAACCGGCGCTCCCAGCCAGCTTGAATGGCTCAATCAGGTATCGGCGAAACACGTCGTAGTCGAACGAGTCTCGATAGTACCCTTCAGCCGAGTCACGGCCGAGTGCGTAGCGCTCGGCGCGAGGGCGATGAAACCCGTCAATGCTGGCTCGCGCGACCGCTTGGCCCTCCCGCTCAAATCGCTCAGCGAGCGAGTCGGCGAACATGGTCTTGCCTGCACCATCGATTCCGTCGACGGCGAGCAGTCTGCGACCGCGCGGGTACTGCTGCAAGAACTCGTCGACGATCGAATCCAGGACCGCACGCTCTTCGGCGCTCCAGAGTCTCATGGCACTCAGTCTAGATTTGAGGCGTGACCATCGCGCCAGCCATCAACGCCTGGTTCCTAGAACACGGACGCGATCTCCCTTGGCGGGATCCGGACATCGGGGCGTGGGGCATCCTCGTGAGCGAGTTCATGTTGCAGCAGACGCAAGTGGCCAGTGTCGTGCCGCGCCTCGCGCTCTGGCTCGAGCGTTGGCCGAGCGCCGCTGCTCTTGCCGCGTCCCCACCCTCAGAGGTGATTCGCGCCTGGGATCGACTCGGGTACCCTCGCCGGGCACTCAACCTGCACCGGGCGGCGGTGGTCATTACGGAGCAGCACGGCGGCGTGGTGCCGTCTGACGTGCAGGCATTGTTGGCGCTGCCGGGGGTCGGCGACTACACCGCGCGGGCCGTCGCTGCTTTTGCGTACGGCAAGCGGCATCCGGTCGTCGATACCAATGTTCGGCGCGTGCTGGCGCGGGCGATCGCTGGCGTTGCTGAGGCCGGCCCGCCATCGACTCGGCGAGACCTCACGGCCATGGAAGCCCAATTGCCAGCTGCTGCGGTGGATGCTCGGCTCTTCAATGCCGCCATCATGGAGCTCGGCGCCATCGTCTGTACCGCCAAAGCCCCACGCTGCTTGAGCCGACCGCTAGCCTGCCCGATCGCCGATGCGTGTGCGTGGCGGGGTGCGGGGTATCCGGAGTACGAGGGCGCTCGCACTGCGTCCCAGAAGGCATTCGACGGCTCGGATCGGCAAGTGCGCGGGCTCATCATGGCGGAGCTCCGTGCGAGTGATGTGCCAGTGACGGCAACCGAACTTGCCGCCGTGTGGCCGGATGCTGCCCAGCGCGACCGCGCGCTCGGCTCACTGCTGGCCGACGGGCTCGTTGTGGCCGTTGACGGCGGCGGGTTCGAGCTGCCGCGGGGTTGAGTGGGGGCTGGGTTTGGCGTTGTGGGTACCGAGACAGATCCGGCAGGGGGTAGACGATACGCCGTTGGCAGGGTGTACTGGGTGTACACGGCGCACTCGCGAGTACGAGTGCGCCCCGTCAAGGAGGACACCATGGCTACGTCAGTTGCACGCGTCACCACCATCACCGCCCGCTCGGAGAAGAGCTTCGAAGATGCCGTTCGCGTCGGCGTCGAGCGCTCCAACGCGACCCTTCGCAACGTCAGTGGTGCGTGGGTGAAGGAACAGAAATTGCACATCGAGGGCGGCAATGTCGCCGCGTACCAGGTGACCATGGAGGTCACTTTCGTGCTCGAAGACTGATCGATCTGAGCGGGTCGATTTAGGCTGGTCGATGTAGGCGGGTCGATCAGTCAATCCACGTGGTTGCGGGTCGACGCGGCCGCGGCATCCGACTAGCGCACGACCGACCGTAGAAGCAGACTTGAACCATGCCAGAGCTGCCGGAGGTTCACGCTCTTGTCGCCGACCTGCGTGGATACCTGGTCGGTCGCGAAGTCACAAGTCTGCAATTGGCATCGTTCTCGGCTCTCAAAACATTCGACCCGCCGATCTCGGCGCTCAACGGCCTTACCGTGCGTGCAATCGAGAGGCACGGCAAGTACCTCGACTTCGTCTTCGACGGCCCCCTGCACGTGATCGTTCATCTCGCGCTCGCTGGCTGGATCCGCAAGCGTGCTGCCGGGGCCACGGCCGTGAAACCGTCCGGCCGTGGCCCGCTCATCGCCCGCATGATGCTCGCGGGTAACAGTCTTCCCGCCGACGGGCTGGACATAACCGAGTGGGGAACGCGCAAGAGCGCAGCGATCTGGCTCGTGCGCGACCCGCGGGACGTCCCGGGAGTCGAGCGGCTCGGACCGGACCCACTAGACCCTGGATTCACGCTCGAGCAATTCAGCGAGATCCTCAGTGGCGCGGGTCGGGCGCACATCAAAGGGGTACTGCGCAACCAGACGCTGATCGCTGGAATCGGCAATGCATACTCCGACGAGATCCTGCACGCCGCGATGATGTCGCCGTACAAACCTGCTGCGATGAAGCCGGATGAGACGGCGCAGCTCTTCGAAGCCATGCAGCGTGAATTGGGCGCGGCAATCGACCGTGCAGAGGGTATCGGGGCGGCCGACCTCAAGGCAGAGAAGAAGTCGAACCTCAAGGTGCACGGCCGCAAAGGCGAGCCGTGCCCGGTGTGCGGCGATACCATCCGGCAGGTCACCTTTGCCGACCGGGCATTCCAGTACTGCCCCACCTGCCAAACCGGAGGCAAGCCGCTTGCCGACCGAGTGCTGTCGCGGCTGCTCAAGTAAGCGGCTGCTCAAGTAGGCGCCTGCTCAAGTAGACGCCCGGTCAAGTAGGCGCCTGGTCAAGCAGGCGCCTGGTCAAGCATCCACAGCCACGAGGTGTCAATGGGCGCGCTCGTCGCCGTCAGGGTCGATCACGCGCGGCTTGATGTAGGGATCCTCGTCGCCGGCGTACTGCGCGGTCTTCTTGAGGTTTTCGACGTCGGCGTCGCGTTGGGCCGCTTCCGAGAGGAGCGACTCAATGAGCGCCGCGTTTTCTGGGATGCCGTCGGCGATGAACTCAATGGACGGCGTGAGCCGAGCCGTGATGTTCTTCCCAACCTCGCTGCGAATCATCCCGGTCGCCGACCTAAGCGCAACCGCGGTATCCGCACGTTCCTCGTCTGATCCGTAGACCGTATAGAAAATCGAAGCGTGCTGCAGATCCCCCGTGACCTTCACGTCAGTGATGGTCACGAACCCCATGCGAGGGTCCTTAACTCCGCGCTCCAACGTCTTGGCAACAATGACCTTGATGCGATCCGCCATCTTCGCCGCCCGAGCTGCATCCACCATCAGATTCTCCTTACTCACCGATCTCGACCATCTTCGATCACCCGGTTGCGGGTCGGGGTTTCGGCTCCGAGCCGCTGGCTGGGTCTGGCAGCGACCGAGCAAAGCGAGGCCGCCGGATGCGGCTCGGAGCCGAAACCCCGACCCGCACCCAAGACGAACGCTAACCCCGGACCTTCTCCTTGAGCTCGATCGTCTCGATCTCATCACCGATCTGGATGTCATTGAACTTACCCAGCCCGATACCGCACTCGAAGTCCGTGCGAACCTCGGTGACATCATCCTTGAATCGACGCAGCGACTCGATGGCAAGGTTGTCGCCAATCACAACGCCATCCCGGATGACTCGAGCCTTCGCGTTTCGCGTGATCGTCCCCGATCGCACGATGACACCCGCGACGTTGCCGAACTTGGACGAGCGGAAGATCTCACGAACCTCAGCAACACCGGACTGCACTTCTTCGAACTCTGGCTTGAGCATGCCGGTGAGCGAGTTCTCGACATCTTCGATGGCCGCATAGATAACCGAGTAGAAGCGGATGTCGACACCCTCACGACTTGCCCGTTCGCGCGCCTTCGTATCCGGCCGCACGTTGAACCCGATGATGACCGCGTGGTCAACGGTGGCGAGGTTGACGTCGCTCTCGGTAACCGCACCGACACCGCGGTGGATGATGCGCAGTTGTACGGAATCGTCGACCTCGATCTTGAGCAGCGATTCCTCGAGTGCCTCGACGGCACCGGAAACGTCACCCTTGATGATGAGGTTGAGCGACTCGACCTTGCCGTCTTCTAGCGCCTTGGTGAAGTCCTCGAGCGAGATGCGCTTGCGGGCACGAGCCAGCAGCGCGTTGCGCTCGACCGCTTCACGCTTCTCGGCGATCTGCCGAGCCGTGCGGTCATCGTCGGTGACGATAAAGGTGTCGCCAGCGCGCGGAACCGACGTCAAGCCGAGCACCGCAACCGGGCGAGCCGGTGTCGCGAAATCGACCGGTTCACCGTTCTCGTCGAACATCGCCCGCACCCGGCCATAGGCCGTACCGGCGACGATCGGGTCGCCGACTTCGAGGGTTCCCGACTGGATTAGTACGGTTGCGACGGCACCGCGCCCCTTGTCGAGCTTGGCCTCGATAGCAACACCGCGGGCATCCTTGTTGGGGTTTGCACGCATATCGAGCCCGGCATCTGCCGTCAGTAGCACCGCGTCGAGCAACTCGGCGATGCCGACGTTGTTGAGCGCCGAGACATCCATGAACATGGTGTCACCGCCGTACTCCTCGGCAACCAACCCGAACTCGGTGAGCTGTTGGCGCACCTTCGCGGGGTTTGCGCCTGGCTTATCGATCTTGTTGACCGCAACGACGATCGGCACACCCGCCGCCTGAGCATGATTGAGTGCCTCAATCGTCTGCGGCATGATTCCGTCGTCAGCCGCGACCACGAGGATCGCGATGTCGGTCACCTGCGCACCACGAGCACGCATGGCGGTGAACGCCTCGTGACCCGGTGTGTCGATGAAGGTGATGGCGCGCTCGATACCCTCGTGCTCGGCAATGACTTGGTAGGCACCGATGTGCTGGGTGATGCCCCCGGCCTCTCCCGCGACAACGTTTGCGTTGCGGATGGCGTCAAGCAGTTTGGTCTTTCCGTGGTCGACGTGACCCATGACCGTGACCACCGGCGGACGAATCTCGAGATCCTCGTCGCTCTCGTCTTCGAGTTCCTGATCGAGATCGAGGTCGAAGCCAGCCAGCAGCTCGCGGTCCTCATCCTCGGGCGAAACCATCTCGATCTTGTAGTTGAGTTCGCCAGCGAGGATCGAAAACGTCTCCTCGTCCAGGGACTCGGTCGCCGTCGCCATCTGGCCCAAATGGAACAGGGCCGTTACGAGGCTGCCTGGCTGAACCATGTAACCGGTGAGCGTTTCAAGCTTGTCGGCCAGATCGGTGATCGAGGCGCCGCGACGCAAGCGGATGACGGTCTTGCCGTCGCCGCGAGGAACACTGACGCCGCCGAGCGACGGGGCTTCTCTCAGCTCAAACTCTGCGCGCTTGGTGCGCTTCGACTTGCGAGCCTTGCTCTTGCCACCACCGCGACCAAAGGCACCGGCAGTACCGCCACCGGGACCGCGACCGCGACCGCCGGCACCGCCGGCGGGTGGACGGTTCGGTCCGAAGTTGTTCCCAGGCGCGCCACCCGGTGCT
>JBGSTT010000311.1:0-13364 GCA_041736385.1 Rhodoglobus sp.
GCACCGGGCAGCACGAGCCGCCGCACCCGGGAGCTGCGCGCCAGGCAGTAGTACAACGCGAACTGCCCACCGAGCGAGTGCGCGACGATGTCGAACGTCTCGAGCCCATAGGCATCCGCGACGGCATCGATCACCTCCGTCGCGAAGGCCCGCAGGTCAGTGCGCGTCGTGAAACGGTACGGCCCAGAAAGCCCGTGCCCTGGCCAGTCGATAGCAACGACGCGCGAACCATCGAAGGCGCCGATCAGCGGGATCGCCGCCGCGGTCACCGAGGCGACGCCGTGCAAGAGCAGCACCGGCGGCCGCCCGGCCGCACGGGCGGGATCCCCGGCAATCTCGACCACCCGGATGCTCGTCCCGGCCGCCTCGACAAAGCGCTCGGTGCGACTCAGCCCGAAGTGCTCGTATAGCCGCGACTCCGCCGCGCGAAACTCGGACGCGAGGCTCGACTCATCCGGCATGCCGATCAGTTTAGGGTTACGCGCCTGCGTCCCGAGCGCGATCCCGACGACCGGGACGGTCGTCGGCGCTGGCGTCGCGGCGAAGGCCGGAAATGGCCTCTGTAACGATCGGGCGGAGGCAGCCCGATGCGGCCACGCCTCAACAGGCTTACTTGTGACCGCAGCCCCACCACTCGGTGAAGACTCCGTCTGGCGACGAGCGCTTCGCCTAGGGTCGGGGGCGGTCCGCGGTTCGCGGCCAACACTGACTGCGTGTCTAGCAATCCTAGACACTCTAAGTCTAGAAAGAGTGGACTATATTGGTCAGCGGAGTACCAACGAAGAAGGTCAGGACGATGCTCGTCCGGGCAGGATGGACGCTCATGCGCACTCGGGGCAGCCACAGCGTCTGGGCAGGCCCGAACGGAACGAGGATCACATTGCCAGACGGTCATCGCCAGATCAGTCCGGGGGTAATGCGTACGGTTCTCGCCGCGATGAGAGAGGACGAAGTAAAGTGACGACGACGTACAGCGCCACCGTGACCCGCGAGGACAAGTGGTGGATGGTGACTATCCCCGCACTCGCCGGTACAACTCAAGCCCGCCGACTGTCGGAGGCTGCCGACATGGCTCGAGACTTCGTTCGCGCGACGCTTGACGTCGCTGCTGACGCGGTAGTCATCGACCTGACCGTCGAGCCGGTGGCGGGCATCGACGTCGACGGTCGACTCGCGGAGATTCGACATGCTCGTGAACGGGCCGCTGTACTCGAACGCCAAGCAGCATCCGGGGCCATCGCTCTTGCCCAAGAGCTCGCGGCCGCTGGCCTACCCCGACGCGATATCGGGATGCTGCTCGGCGTCTCGTTCCAACGCGCCGACCAGTTCGTAAAGTCCTGAACTTCGGCGCGGTAACACCGGGGAGATCTCGACGGGCTCGACCCGCGGGCGGCAGCTACCCCTTCACCGACCCCGCGAGCAGGCCGCGCACGAAGTACCGCTGCAGCGCGAAGAACACCGCAACCGGCACGATGATCGACACGAACGCACCAGCCGTCAGCAACTCCCAGTCGCCGCCGCGGGTTCCGGTGAGCTCGGCGAGGCGCACCATCAGTGGAGCGATCTCGCGCTTACCGCCACCGAATGTGAGGCCGACGAGCAGGTCGTTCCACACCCACAGAAACTGGAAGATCGCAAACGATGCGATCGCCGGGATGCTCAGGGGCAGCACCACCATGCGGAACGTCTTGAACGCATCCGCACCATCAACCCGTGCCGCTTCCATCAGTTCCCGAGGAATCTGCGAGAGGAAGTTATGCAGCAGGAAGATCGCGATCGGCATGGCGAACATCGTGTGCGCTATCCAAATCGGAATATATGTACCGGTGATGCCGAGAGGCGGAATCAGGGTGAAGTCGCCGATCACGACGCCGTTGGCGAAGAGCTGCAGCAGTGGGATGAGCGCGAGCTGCAACGGAATGACCTGCATGGCGAAGATCGTGTAGAACAGCAGGTCGCGACCCTTGAAATCGAACCATGCGAGGGCGTATGCCGCGAACGTCGCGATGACAACGGGGAAGATCGTGCCCGGGATGGTGATGGCAAAAGAGTTGAGAAAGTACAGACTGAGCGGAGGCGTCACCGAGCTGCCCTGGAAGAGAACGGTGTTGTAGTTCTCGAGGGTGAAACTCGGGTTGCTCAGGAAGGTCCACCAGCCCGTGTTGTTGATATCCGCTGGCGTACGGATGCTCGAAATGAACAGTCCAAACGTCGGGATCGTCCAGATCAGCGCGATGATGACCGCAACGAACGACGCAATCGGCGAGCTGAAGATGTTGTTCTGCTTGCGCGTTGTGAGCGTGAGCGCACTGGCCTTCGTCTTGGGCCTTACTCCGGTCGCAGCCCCGGTGTCGATGGCAACCATCAGTGGACCTCCCTCTCTTTGCGCACTTGTCGAACGTTGTAAATGATCAGCGGCAGCACCCCGAGGAACAGGATCATCGCCAGCGCGCTACCCGTCCCATAGTTGAGGGCGCGGAAACTCTGTTGGTACATCTCGTTGGCAATAACGGAAGTCTGGAAGTTTCCGCCGGTCATGGTTCGGATGATGTCGAAGACCTTGAGCGAGCTGACGGTGATGGTGGTCAGCACGACGATCACACTGCCCCAGATCATCGGGATGGTGATGCGCGTGAATCGCGACCACCCCTTAGCGCCGTCGAGCATGGATGCCTCGATGATGTCATCCGGTACCGCCTTCATCGCGGCAGAGAGCACGACCATGGCGAATCCGGTTTGAATCCAGACCATGACCGCGATCAGCAAGAACGTATTGAGAGGAACCTCGAGCAGCCAGTTTGGTGGCACGAGCCCGATCCCCTTGAAGATGGCACTCAGTAGCCCGATATCCGGCTTGTCTGGGTCCGGCTGGTAAGTGTAAACAAACTTCCAAATGATGGATGCCCCAACGAACGAGATCGCCATCGGCATAAAGATCAGCGATTTGACCAGGCCCGCGTACCTCATGCGGTCCGTCAGGTAAGCGATTCCGAGGCCGATCACGGTGGATGCGATGGGTACAACGATCGTCCAGATCACTGTGTTGCGCAGCACGATCAGAATCTCGGGCTGGGTAAAGGCCCAAATGTAGTTGTCGAGCCCGATGAAGTTCTCGCTGCGGGCGTCGAAGAGCGAGAGATAGATCGTTCGGATCGCGGGGTAGATCAACCCGACGATGAGCAAAATGATGGCGGGTCCGAGGAACACCAGATACTTCAGGCGATTCTGGGTCTTCTCTTTCGTGCGCTCGGAAAGCACGAAGATCAGGAGGATCAGGCCCACGAAGATCGCGAGACCTACGACAAGGAGCACCACGTTGGGCCCGACACTTGAGAAGACCCGCTGGGCCAGTTGAATCGGCATTGATTCGCTCATCTCAGTTCAATTCAGATAGAGAGGTGCGGGGCCCGCCTTGAGAGCGAACCCCGCACCGGTACTACGCAGTGCGCACTACTAATCGCTTAGTAGAACAACCTACTACTGAGGCCAGCTGGCCTCGATGGCGTCGAGCACAGCCTGGTCAGACTTGTTCTCGGCGATCCATGCGGTCATTTCCTTCCAGAACGAACCAGCACCGACGGCTGCCGGCATGAGGTCAGAACCGTCGAAGCGGAACGTGGATGCGTTCTGCAGGATCTCGACGGCATTGGCGTTCACCGGGTCAGCCACGTTGGCGGTGTCCAGGCCAAGGTTGGCCGAGAACCAGCCACCGAGGGCGGCCTTCTTGTTGTTCCACTCAGGCGTCGTGAGGTAGAGCTGAACTGCAGCAACCTCTGGACGGTCTGTGAAGGCACCGACGAACTCGCCACCACCGAGGGCTGGCTTGTTGTCAGCGGTCACGCCCGGGAAGTAGAACGTGGTGATGCCACCCTCGACCGTGGTGTCCTCAGGGGTCACGATGGTCGCGCCCTGGTCAGCCACGAGGATGCCACCGATGAAGGAAGCCTGGCGGTGCATCGCGCACGAACCATCAACAATGCCAGCGCCACCGGTCTGGAAGCTCGTGGTTGCGATGGAAGGAACGTCACCGACGTATGCCGGGTTCTTGAGGATCTTGCCGGCCTCGCCGAGCACCTCAAGGACCTTCGGGTCGTTGAACGGGATGTCGTTGCTTACCCACTGGTCGTAGGTCTCAGCGTCTTGGAAACGAAGCATGAGGTCTTCCATCCAGTCGGTGATGACCCAGCCGGTCGCGTCGCCGGACTCGATGCCAACGCACCACGGCTGAACGCCCGTGCTACCCGCGGCGATTTCGTCGCTCAGGGCGAGCAGTTCGTCCCACGTCGTCGGAATGGCCCAGCCGTTGTCAGCGAACGTCTTCGGCGAGTACCAGACGAAGGACTTCACGTTGGCGCCAAGCGGTGCCGCGTAGAAGGTTCCATCGACCGTGCCGTAGTTCTTCCAGTCCGGGCTGTAGTTGGCGTCGACGCTTGCGCTGACGGCGTCGGGCGCGGCAACCATCTTGTCGGTTGCGACCATGGCCGCAAGGAGGCCTGGCTGCGGGAAGACAGCGATGTCTGGGGCGGTTCCACCCTCGACACGCACGGGCAGCTGGGCTTCGAACTCCTTGGAGCCGTTCCAGTTGATCGTGATGCCGGTGCAGTCCTCAAACTCAACGAATGACTCTTGGAAGAGCTCAGCCTCTGGGCTGACGACGGTCGTGTAGATCTCGACCTCGGTGCCTGAACTGCCCTGGTAGTCGGCGTATGCCTCACAACCCGCTGGAATTTCTGCACCCGGGTCAGTAGCTGCGGCACAGCCAGAAAGGATGAGAGCGAAAGCGGTTGCAGACGTGGTAGCCAGGACAAGTGAGCGGCGTTTTGTTGCCCTCATAGTAAATCTCCTTTGATTGGTTGGGGGTGGCTTCCGCCGTCAAAAACTCATGACATATGCGGGAAACCAAATTCAGACTAAGGCGGGGAGGTCCAAGAACAATCGCCTGTTCGTATCGTTTCGATAACAGTAAGCGCTTGCAGAGGGGCAAACTCGCGGGATTCCGGGGATTTGGTGAGAGCGCTCTCAGTGTGATTCGTGCAAGCGCTTACATGAAGCCTCGTGAAAAGGCAGCAGCTCGCTGGCCGAGGGGTTTCAGACGGAAGGGGTCACCCAGTCGCCTGTGGCGAGGTACTGAACCTTCTTGGCGATCGACACCGCGTGGTCTGCGAAGCGCTCGTGGTAACGCGACGCCAGCGTCGCATCCACGGTGTCGACGGCACCGCCCTTCCAGGTTTCGCCAAGGACCTTGTCGAAGACCGAGAGGTGAAGCGCATCGATCTTGTCATCGTCGTTGCGAATCTCTTCAGCGAGCTTCATGTCTTCGGTCTTCAAGAGTTCTACGAGTTTGTTCGCAATTTCGACGTCGAGTGAGCCGAGCTCCTTAAAAGTTCCGCGCAGCGACTTCGGTACGACCTTGTCTGGAAAACGGTAGCGCGCCAACTGGGCGATGTGCTCAGCCATATCGCCCATGCGCTCCAGGGATGCGCTAATGCGCAGTGCACTCACGACGATGCGCAAGTCGCGGGCTACAGGCTGCTGACGGGCAAGAATCTGGATGGCCAACTCGTCGAGTTCGCGCGCAGCAACGTCGATCTTGGCGTCGTCTTCGATGACCGCCTCAGCGAGGGTGACGTTGGACTCGTTGAACGCGCGCGTGGCGTGCGTCATCGACGCAGCTACGAGTGTCGCGACGTCAATGAGGCGATCCTGCACTTCACGCAGTTCTTGCTGGAATACTTCGCGCACGGTCTCAAATCCCTTCGCGGCGGGCAATTCTGAGCCAACACGTCACCGCCACCCTGCCGCGGTGAGGTTAACGAAAGGTGTTGCGGATCTGAACAACAACCAAAGTGCCAGCGACCTGCAGCGCGGCCCGGAAGCGGCGCGCAAGATATAACTACTCTAGACACTATGGACTCCGCGTGGCTGGTTCCGGCCGCTCTCGTGTTCGGTGTCGTCGTCGGCGCCGGGGTGTTTGCAGTCCTCGTCTACTCCGCACGCCGCGGGCGCCGCGCGGCCGCGGTAATCAATGCCACCGTCCCGGATGGCGTCGATCAGGTCATTGAAGCGCTCGAGTCGGCTGGCGTCGTGCTCGACCCATCGAACAACGTCGTGAAGGCAAGCCCCGGCGCGCTCTCGTTCGGTCTGGTGTGGAACCAGGCGCTCGTGCATCCGGAGTTAGTGCGACTCGTTGATCGGGTCAGACGCAGCGGCGAGCCGGTCACCGAGGAACTCAATGTCTCGCGCGGCCCGTTCGGGGATGCGACGCTCTACCTGTTCGTTCGTGTCGCTCGACTCGGTGCTCGTTACATTTTGCTCATTGCCGAGGACCGCACCGAGTCGCACCGGCTCGACGAAGTGCGGCGCGACTTCATGGCCAACATCAGCCACGAACTCAAGACCCCGATCGGAGCGGTCAGCCTGCTCGCCGAGGCACTGGCCAGTGCAGCGGGCGATCCGAAGCAGGTGCGCAAGTTCGCCTCCCAGCTGACCACCGAGTCAGAACGACTGGCACGCATTACTCGGGAGATCATTGAGCTTTCCCGGTTGCAGTCGCAGGACGCCCTGACCAAGGCCGACCGCGTCGACATCGATCACGTGGTCGCGATCGCCATCGACCAGAACCGCGTTCTCGCTGACTCGCATCACATCCGCTTGGTCCGCGGCGGGGACAAGAACTCCGAGGTGTACGGCGACGAAGCCCTGCTCGCGATTGCACTGCACAATCTGATCAGCAATGCGATCCAGTATTCGCCTGACGGGTCTCGGGTCGGAATCGGGATCAACAGTGCAGAGGGTGTCGTCGAGATCGCGGTGACCGACCAGGGTGTCGGCATCCCAGAAGATGAACTCGATCGGGTCTTCGAGCGATTCTTCCGCAGTGACCCAGCCCGCAGCCGTAACACCGGAGGGTCCGGCCTCGGACTCAGTATCGTCAAACACGTTGTCCAGAATCACGGTGGAGACATTCGCGTCTGGTCGCAGCCGGGTAACGGTTCGACATTCACCGTTCGACTTCCAGAAGCGTCACATTCCAGCGCACAGAAGGTAGGGGCTACCGCATGACCAAGATCCTGATCGTCGAAGACGAGTCATCCCTGAGCGAGCCGCTCGCCTACCTCCTTGACCGCGAAGGCTACGAAACGGTCATTGCCGCTGACGGCAACGTCGCAGTCAGCGAGTTCGACCGCGCAGGCGCTGACATCATTCTGCTCGACCTGATGCTGCCGGGACTCTCGGGAACTGAGGTGTGCCGAGAGATCCGAACACGTTCATCCGTGCCGATCATCATGCTGACCGCGAAGGACAGCGAGGTCGACATTGTGGTCGGCCTCGAGTTGGGAGCAGACGACTACGTAACAAAGCCGTACTCGACTCGGGAATTGCTGGCACGCATCCGCGCGGTGCTTCGGCGGCGAGTCGAAGACGAACACGAGGACCAAGCCATTCTCGAAGTTGGGTCGGTGCGCATGGATGTCGAGCGGCACACAGTCTCGGTGGATGGCAAGGAGACGGCGATGCCGCTCAAGGAGTTCGAGTTGCTGGAGCTGCTGCTGCGCAACTCCGGTCGCGTGCTAACGCGCGGCCAGCTCATCGACCGGGTCTGGGGTGCCGACTATTTCGGTGACACTAAGACCCTCGACGTGCACATCAAGCGCATCCGCTCAAAGATCGAGAAGAAGCCGTCCGAGCCGACCATGCTCGTGACGGTGCGTGGGCTTGGCTACCGTTTCGAGGGGTAATCGTCCATGCGCGTTGCGTTCGCGCGCAATTGCGGATCGACCCGGTTGGGCGTGTGCCGTGGGTTGATCGCGCCAATCACTTGACATGGCTTGGCCCATTCTGTTAACTGTTAACAGAAGACAGGAAACAGTGCCAACCGTATTCGTTGGAACTGCAGCCCGTCGTCCAGGGCAGCGACGCGTGGTTGCGCCCTATCCGAAGAAGGTCACCGCGGGGCTCCCGCCCTGCAATCACAACGATGTGAAAGGATCCACAAATGAGAGCACGTCTCATACCGACCGCAGCCGCGGTCGCCGGGCTCGCCCTTCTCGCGACTGGCTGTGCTGCCGCGAGTGACGAGACCGAATCTGTCTACCCCGCTCAAGACATCACCCTTGTAGTGCCCTACTCAGCCGGTGGAGCGTCCGACTTGTCGGCACGCGCGCTCGCGGCAGAGATGGAAGCGACACTCGGCGTTTCGATCGTCGTGGAGAACCGCACCGGTGGAGCCGGAGCGGTCGGGTTGTCATACCTTGCCGGAGCGTCGCCGGATGGCTACACCCTCGGCTACATGCCGGTCGAGACGACGATGCTCGGCTTCCAGGGGTACGTGATTCAACCTGACGACTATGAGTTGCTTGGTCAGATAGTCTCGGTTCCCGCGACGATCGCCGTGCCAGCGAACAGCCCATACGAGACGCTCGACGACCTGATTGAAGCAGCGGCCGCGGCTCCTGGCACGATCACGGTGTCGAACTCTGGTGCAGGGTCGATCTGGAACGCCACGACGACTGCGCTTGGCGAGGCCGCTGACGTCGAGTTCCGTCCAATCCCGTTCGACGGCGGTGCACCCGCGGTTACCGCGGCGGTCGCCGGCGACGTGGATGCGGTGGTCGCCGGAATCTCTGAGACGTCAGTGCGTGCAGCCGAGGGGAGCCTCCGCGTTCTGGCGGTGTTTGCCGACACGACATCAGACGCCCTGCCTGGCGTGCAAACCGCTCAAGACCTCGGCTACGACCTAGTCATCGGCGGCTGGGGAGCAATCGGCGCTCCGGCGGGACTGTCACCGGAGGTTCGCGAAACACTCGAGGGCGCAGTTGCAGAGGCCGCCCAATCCGATGGCTTCATCGACGTCATCACTACTTCGGGAAACATCCCGGTCTTCGTGGATGCCGACGCGTTCTCGGAGTTCTTTGCCGCAGAGGTCGCTAGATTCGAGCGGATCTTCGGCGGCTCATAATGGCAATTGTTCCCTCAACCCCCGAGGGGTCGTCCGGGCGCTCGCGCCTGGTGCGGCCCCTCGGGGTTGGCCTCGCCGGATCGGCGATTGGCGCTCTCGTGCTGATCATGGCCGTCATGATTCCCGAATCGTCGATCCCCACAGCTTTCAGTCCTCGGTGGTGGCCCCAGATCCTGGCAGGGGTGCTGATCGCACTCAGTGTCGGTGGTTTTGCGGTCGCTGCGCTCAGGCGTGAGCCGACCGTGACGGGTGAACCGGGGCCGGTCGAGGAGGCTTCGGTGAGCCAGACGACCGAACCATCCGTGGCAGTGCCCGCCGCTTCACCGACCGTGTGGTCGATCAAGCGCCTGGCCGCCGTGCTCGCCGCAACCCTCGGCTATCTGCTGCTCTGGCAACTGATCGGGTACGCCGTTGCCACCGCAGTTTTTACCGTCGGACTCAGCGTACTGCTGGGAGGGCGCGGCTGGCGGGCGCTCGTTCTGTTCCCGTTCGTGGTCACGGTAGCCCTCGTGTTGTTCTTCGACGTGCTCCTTGGCGTACCACTGTGAACCCCGTTCTCGAAGGTTTATCAGCGCTCGGCGATCCGTTCGTACTGCTATGCATCGGCGTTGGCGCGGTGATCGGGATGCTCGTTGGCACGTTCCCCGGCGTGACCGCAACTATGGCGGTCGCTCTGGCGAGCAGTTTCACGCTCACGCTCGATCCCGTTCCAGGACTAGCGGTCCTGCTCACGATCTACGTCGCTGCCAACTTCGGTGATCGGGTCCCCGCGATTCTGATCAATACCCCAGGCACCCCGGCCTCGATCGCCACCACATTCGACGGATACCCGATGGCGCGGCAAGGGCGCGCTGGTGTCGCACTCACCACGTCGGCTTTCGCTTCGGCCGTCGGTACCGTCGCAGGGCTCATCATTCTTGTGACCGCCGCCATTCCCCTGTCTCGCATCGCGCTGCAGTTCGGACCGCCTGAAACTTTTGCGCTCGTGCTCTTCGGTCTCGCGATGATGGTCACGATCTCGGGCCCAAGTTTGACCAAGGGCCTCATGGCTGGGTTGGTCGGGCTCCTTCTCGCGACTGTAGGTCGAGATCCCATCACCGGGTCCGAGCGCTTCACATTCGGCGTCATCGAGCTCTCTGACGGCATCCCGTTCATCGCGGCGATTATCGGGTTGTTCGGCGTCGCCGAGATTCTCGCCGATATTGCGCGATCGTCAGATCGAACGATCGAACCAATCAGACAACTCGGCCGCTGGTGGCCGAACCGATCAGAGCTCCGGCAGATGGTGAAGCCGATGGCGATCGGCGCCGGGGTCGGCGCGGTCGTCGGTGCCGTACCCGCGACGGGCGGCGACATCGGAGGGATCATCGCCTGGTCGCAAGCCAAGCGTGCTTCCCGCACGCCGGAGGAGTTCGGTCATGGATCGATCGAAGGCCTCACTGCAGTCGACACCTCCTCGAACGCAACTCTCGGCCCATCGGTCACCACCACACTGGCGCTGGGCATCCCTGGCGATTCGGTCATGGCCGTGATGATCGGGTCGCTCGTGATCTGGGGGATCCAACCAGGTCCATCCCTGTTCACCAACCGGCCAGACCTCGTGTTCACGATCGCCGGAATCATGACGATCGCGATGCTCATTGCACTCGGCCTCAGCCTGTTGAGATTGCGAGGGGTTACGCGCCTGCTCGAGTTGCCGCCGCGATATCTCTGGACAATCGTTCTCGTCGCCTGCATCGTCGGTACCTACTCGGTAAACAACAGCTATGTCGATGTCGTCGTCATGGTCGCGTTCGGTGTACTCGGCGTCATCATGCGGCGTTTCGACATTCCGGCCGGGCCCGTCGTACTAGGTCTGCTTCTCGGCGAGCTTGCCGAGGCGAACCTCCGTCGATCGCTCGAGATCGGCGGAATATCGACCATCGTCGAGAGTCCGATCGCCCTCAGTCTCTTTGCGATCACGGCTATTGCACTGGTCAGTCCGTCCGTTCGACGTCGGCTTCGGCGTCGACGTCTCGTCGAATCGGCCACGAAAGGATCCGAATGACCCCCGAACGACCCGAGGTAATCAGTGCGGTCCCAACACCGTTCGACGATCGCGAACGATTCGCCAGTACGACTTTCGAGCTGCTACTCGCACGACTATTCGATCAGACGATTGACGCGGTCTTCGTTGCGGGCACTACGGGAGAGTTCACCGCACTCGACGATGACGAGCGGCTCGAGACGTTCCGCGTCGCTCTCGATGTCTTCGGATCCGATCGCGTCTACGCGCACGTAGGCGCGCCCAGCGCCTATCAGGCGGAACGACTTACGAGCAATGCGCGCAATCTCGGCGCCGAGAGGATGGCCGCGGTCACGCCCTTCTTTCAACCCGCTCCGGCGGATCAGGTCGTGGAGTACTACCGGCGCGTGGTTGGCGCGGCCGATGGTGCGCGGGTCTATGCGTACCTCTTCCGCGAGCGCACGACCACAATGACGCCCCCGGTGCTGTTGACGCGTCTGGCCGAGGTCGGAGTTTCTGGAGTCAAGATCAGTGGTGAGACTGATTCGGTCGTACAGAGTTACCTCGACGAGGCACCAGCCGGCTTTGAGGTCTACTCCGGCAACGACCTAAGCCTTCGGTGGTTGATCGGGCAAGGCGGTCGCGGTGTGGTCTCCGGAGTTTCGTCGGCGTACCCCGAGCCGTTCGTCAGATTGCGCGATGCCATCATCTCTGGCGATGCCGACGAAGCTAGGGCGGCCGAGCAGGTCGTAGAGCGCGCGGTGCGCGCGGTTCGCGCTGGCAACGTAGGCCACCTGAAGGCCGCGCTCGCCGCCCGAGGCGTCCCGGCGGGCCGAGTTCGCACCGCCACTCAGTCGGTCCCTGCCACTGATGAGCAGGAGCTCATCCAGTTCGCGCGCGACGTCTAACGCGCCACAACCTGAAGGCTGCTACTACATGCGAAAGATCATCAACGCTCCCGAGCGCTTCGTCGATGAGATGCTCGAGGGTATTCTGCTCGCGCACCCGGACAGGCTGCGCACTGCGCCAGATTCACCGCGCGCAATCGTCACCGCGGCGCCAACTCGGAGGGGGCACGTCGCAATCGCGACGGGGGGTGGGTCGGGCCACTTGCCTCTGTTCTTGGGCTTCGTCGGCGACGGCTTGCTCAACGGCGCAGCCGTCGGCAATGTCTTCTCGTCGCCGTCAGCCGAAGACATGCTCGCCGTCACTCGAGCGATTGACGCTGGTTCGGGGGTGCTCTACCTCTACGGAAACTACGGCGGCGATGTCTATAACTTCGATACCGCGGCGGAGCGCGCCGGGAAGGAGGGGATCCGCGTGGCCACGGTGTTGGGTACCGACGACATCCTCTCGGCCACTGCCGACAACGCTGCGAGTCGGCGAGGCGTGGCCGGTCTGGCCCTCGCCATCAAGACCGCTGGGGCGGCAGCCCGCCGTGGCCTTTCGCTCAATGAGGTCGCCGGCATCGCCCAGCGAACGGTCGACAGCACTAGATCGATGGGAGTCGGCCTCTCGCCCACGATCCTGCCCGAGGCAGGTACGGCGACCTTCGAGCTGCCTGATGGCGAGATGGAGATCGGCATCGGCATCCACGGCGAGCCTGGGCCATATCGCGGCCCCATCGAGACAGCCGATGCCATCACCGATCGGTTCTTGGACACCCTGCTCACCGAAGTCTCGAGCACGAGGGTAGCGGTGCTCGTAAATGGGCTCGGCGCAACTCCTCTTGAAGAGCTATATGTCATATATCGCCGGGTGGCACTCCGGTTGTCATCCCTCGGTATCGAGATTGTTCACCGATTTATCGGTGAGTACGCCACGAGTCTCGAGATGGCGGGGGCGTCGGTTTCGATGTGTGCCCTCGACCCCGAGCTCGAGTCGCTGCTAGACGACCCGGTCGATGCAGCCTTGTTCAGCCCATGGCGCCCGGCTCCAACCCCGGGCCATGTCTGGGGGGAGGCACCTGCCACGTCCAGTTCGTCTGCGTCGACGGCGGGGGCCGCTGCCGCGACTGAAGCTGAGGCGGAACTCGGCCGTTGGGTTGCGCAGGTGATCACGCGAGCCGCCGAGCGATGGGCGGCTTCTCAGGCCGAACTGCAACGGCTCGATTCCGCAGTCGGTGACGGCGATTTGGGCATAACTGTGGCACGGGGCAGTGCCGCGATCGTCGACGCCATTGCGAAGCTCGACCCCGGTCATGATGTTGCCTCGGTGATCGAGAACTCGGCGCGGGCATTCGGCGCAGCCAACCCCTCGACCTTCGCCGCGCTCAGTTCTCTCGGTGGCGCCGCCATGGCTGAGGCGCTGCGAAGGGCGCCAGCCGATTGGTCCGGCGCTGCCCGCTCAGCCTTCGATGCGATCCAGCGCCGAGGCGGAGCAGAACTCGGCGACAAGACG
>JBGSTT010000011.1:0-4447 GCA_041736385.1 Rhodoglobus sp.
AATCGCCGCCAGGTGCTCGCCTCGCGCGGCGAACTGCACCTCGTGACCGCCGCGAGCAAGCAACGCGCCGAGGGAGCCACCGATCGCGCCAGCCCCGATGATCCCGATACGCATGCGCTCGATCCTATTCTGGGCCTCGCGCACGAGCTGGCGGGTACGATCGGGTGGTGAGCCCAGCACCGAGCAACACTGCCAGCGGCGTGCTGCTGGTCGACAAACCGCAGGGGATCACTAGCCACGATGTGGTCGCCCGCACCCGCAAACTCATCGGTACCCGCAAGGTCGGCCACGCGGGAACCCTCGACCCGATGGCGACCGGCCTGCTCGTGCTCGGCGTCAATAGCTCAACGCGACTGTTGACGTGGATCGTCGGCCTCGAAAAGGAGTACACCGCGACAATCCGTTTGGGTGCAGCATCGTCGACCGATGATGCCCATGGCGAACTGACGAGTCGCGCGAGCCCAGCGGCACTCGCGGCCGTCAGCGAGAGCGCCATTCTGGCGGCAGCCGCTGCGATGACCGGCGACATCGACCAGCGACCGAGCACGGTCAGCGCCATCAAGGTTGCTGGAGAGCGCTCGTACACTCTCGCGCGCGAGGGCCGCGCCGCGCCGCTCGCCGCAAGGCCCGTCACGGTGTCTGCCTTCGAGGTGCTGGAGGTGCGCCATATCACTGACTCAGCTGGCACCGACTCGGCCGGCGCATGGATCGATCTCGACGTTCGCGTTGAGTGCTCAACGGGAACCTACATCCGGGCGCTGGCCAGAGACATGGGCGAGTCGCTCGGTGTCGGCGGCCACCTCACGGCGCTGCGACGCACTCGAATCGGACCGTTCTTGCTCGACTCCGCGCATCCGCTCGGCGACTCGTCTGAATCAGGATCGATCGCAGGTGCCGTGCTCGCAGACGCGTTGATGGCTCCCGCTGATGTCGCAAGAGAACTCTTCCCGGCTGTCACCGTCGACGCACAGCAGGCAACCGATCTGACACACGGCAAACGCATCGCGATCGATGCCAACGCGGTGGCTGGCACATCCAGAACCCCATCGAAACCGGATGCGCCAACCCCGATTGCCGTCATCGCCCCTGGCGAGCGCCTGGTCGGCCTCGTCGAACTGGTCGACGGCCGCGCGCGAGTGCTCGTGAACTTTCCGACGGACGGAGTGCTCGCGTGATCGAGTGGTTCACAACGGCGCAAGTCATTGTCGCGGTCGTTGCCGGCACACTCTGTCTAGTCCTCGGCTTGGCAGGGAAGACGCCGAACGACCTCACCCTCGGCGTCACGGCACTGGTTGAACTCTTGCTGATCGCACAAGTCGTGATCTCGATCGTCGCTCCGTTCACCGGCAATATCGCGAGTGGAAGCGTGCTCGAGTTCTGGGTTTATCTCGTGTCTGCTGTTCTAATTCCGCCAGCCGCCGTGCTGTGGGCGCTCGTTGATCGGGGCAAGTGGAGCACCGCCATCCTCGGCGTCGCCTGTCTCGCGGTCGCCGTCATGGTGTACCGAATGGGCCAGATCTGGTTCGTCCAGGGCGTCTAGTTCGGGCAAGTCGGGTAAGTCGAGTCTTCCAACTCAAGGCGCCTAAAATAGTGGTGATGTCAAACACCGGTTCATCGCGCGCGGTCGGCGCTGGGCGGTTGCTCATCGCGGTCTATGCCGTACTTGCACTTGCCGCGACGGCTCGCTCCTTCTTCCAGATTGCCACGAAGTTCGATCAGGCTCCCGTCGCCTATCTGCTCTCCGCTTTCGCGGGAGTCGTGTACGTAATCGCGACGATCGCACTCGTTCGCCGCGGTGCCTTCTGGTACCGAGTCGCCGTGGTCACTATTGTCTTCGAGCTGGTTGGCGTGCTCGTGATCGGAACGCTGAGCCTGGTTGACCCCATGCTGTTCCCCGCTGACACGGTGTGGTCGTACTTCGGGCGCGGCTACTTGTTCATCCCGCTCATCCTGCCCGTGCTCGGCCTAGTGTGGCTCTACCGCACCCGGCCAGCCCGATCGGAGGGCTAAGTGCAACTCTTTCGTGGCACAATCCAAGTGCCGAGCGATTTTGGACCGAGCGCTATCACTATCGGCAAGTTCGACGGACTCCACAATGGTCACCGAGCCGTGCTCAGTCAACTGCTGTCGATATCGGATGCTCGATCGATCGTCTCGACGGTCGTCACCTTCGACCGGCATCCGCTCGCACTGCTCCATCCTGAGCTGTGTCCACCGGCCCTCGTAAGCACGGCGCAGAAGACCGAGCGGCTCGCAGAAGCCGGCGTCGCTGCAACGCTCATGCTCGAGTTCGACCGGGGGCTCAGCGAGCTATCGGCTGAGCAGTTCGTGCGCTCGATCCTTGTCGACGCGCTGCATGCGAGTTGCATTCTCGTTGGGCGTGACTTCCGCTTCGGCGCTGGCGGACTCGGTACAGTCGCGCTCCTGAGTGAGCTGGGCGCGGGGTTCGGCTTCGAGGTCGTCGTCGTTGATGATGTTGCTCAGGACGGCGATCGTCGGGTCTCGTCAACCTGGATTCGGGAGCTCATTTCCACCGGCCGGGTTTCAGAGGTACCGCAACTCCTCGGGACTCGGCCAAGCATCCGATCGGTTGTCGTCCACGGTGAGCAGCGGGGTCGAACCCTGGGGTACCCAACGGCCAACCTGTCGCCGGAGATCGAGGGCCTCGTTCCGGGCAACGGAGTTTACGCCGCGTGGCTTTTGGTCGGCGATGCGCGCTATCCGGCCGCCGTCTCGATCGGCAACAACCCGACCTTCGAAGGCGTGCCGGATCGTCAGGTCGAGGCTCATGCAATCGACCAGAGGCTCGATCTTTACGGTCAGATTGTCTCGATCGAGTTCGTCGAGTTCGTGCGTGGCATGACGAAGTTTCCGAACGCAGACGCGCTCGCCAAGCAAATGGGGGCTGACGAGGTGCGCATCCGCGAAATTCTCGGGGTGCCCCCGAGGTCGACCGGCTCGGCCAGTTTCGAGCCGCGGTAGTGACCGCCGCTGGCCCAGTGCCGCTCGCGCCTCGCCTATTCGCTGGGCGTTCGATTGCGGTACTCGGCATCGTGCTCATCGCACTCAACCTCAGAACGGCCGTTGCCGGGTTCTCGCCGATCGTTCAGTTCGTTGGCGCCGACATCCCGCTCTCGAATGTTTCGGTCGGCGTGCTCGGCATGATTCCACCACTCGCGTTCGCGACTTCTGGGCTCATCGCGCCTGCGGTCGCGAAACGGATCGGTCTTGAGTGGGCGCTCGCTGCCGCCTGTTTCGCGATGATCATCGGCCCGCTAGTTCGTGCCTTGGCGCCCGGGTACCCTGCCTTGCTCGTCGGTACCGCGATCACACTGGCAGGCATGGGCTTCGGAAACATCCTGCTGCCGCCCGCGGTGAAACGATACTTTCCGGACCGCATCGCACTCATGACCACGCTCTACGTCACGCTCATGTCGGTGAGCACGGCGCTACCGGCGCTCGTCGCAGTGCCTCTTGCGGATGCTGCTGGCTGGCGGGTCTCGCTCGGAGCTTGGGGCCTGTTCGCCGCATTTGCGGTGATTCCCTGGCTGATTCTGGCCGCGCGGCGCGCTCGCGCAGTTGCGCTGAGCCGAGCAGTCGTGCTGACGGGCACCGGCGACGTAGGACTCGTCGTTCCGCCGCCCGATTTCGGACTCAGACTGCTTCGGTCTCGAGTCGCTTGGGCGCTTGCCCTGCTGCTCGTGTCGTCATCGGCGAGCGCGTACTCCGCGTTCGCGTGGTTCCCAGACGTGCTCGTCGACACCGCCGGTTCGACCGAGGCCGAGGCGGGCGCGTTGCTCGCGCTTTACGCCCTGCTCGGGCTGCCTATCGCCCTAGTGATTCCCAGTCTCGTGGCGCGCATGCGCAACGTTGGCGGGCTCATCCTCGCCAGCGTTGGCTTCTTCGCCGCAGGCTATGCCGGGCTGATCTTCGCTCCGGCACTTGCCCCATGGCTTTGGATCGTGCTCGCAGGAACCGGGCCGATGACCTTCGCGATCACGCTGACGCTCATCAACTTGCGAACCAAGACCCCGGAAGCCTCAGCGGCGGTCAGTGGCTTTGTGCAGGCGATCGGGTACGGCGTTGGCTCGCTCGGTCCGCTCATCTTCGGACTCATTCACACCGAGACCGAGTCGTGGACGCTGCCGCTGCTGTTTCTCGCGGCGACGTCATTGCTGTCCCTCGTTTCGGCAAGCCTGTTAGCGCAGCCTCTATTCGTCGAGGACGAGCTCGCAGCCACGCGGCCCGGGGCCTAGTCGTTCAGGCGATGAACTCGGCTCGGTGCACGAGCGCGCCAGCACCGATAAGCGGTCCGTCTCCCGAGAGCTGGGATGCCACGACTTTGACTTTCGCGACGAACGGGAACGGCGCGCGTTCGGCTATCGTCTCGCGAATGATCGGGAGCAGGTCGACACTCACCCGTGAGAAGCCGCCACCGATGGCCACG
>JBGSTT010000035.1:0-10921 GCA_041736385.1 Rhodoglobus sp.
AACTGAGACGGGTACGCAGGTCATGCTCAACCAGGACGACAAGGTGTACCGCATCGTGACCGACGGCGAGAGTTGGACCAAATGGACCACCGGCTTGGACGGCGGCGCTTGGCTCTCAGCAATCAACCTCGGCGGCGCAGCCCCACTCGTTGTTCAGATGGGTTAGGCGCCACAGGTTTTCGCTCAGAACACCGACAATTCAGTGGGCGGACCGATGTAGCAGTTGCTGGCGTCAGCAACTCCAATCCATCCTGCGTCAGCGGCACCATAGTCGTTGGCGAGCGGAAGAATCTCGAAGCTGCATTCCGAGAGCGTGACCCCGGGGGTTGCCGTGAAACCCCAGGTGTGCGAGGCCCAGCCATTATTGAAGGTTTCGAGGCCTACCGTGTCACCGGGGAGTCCAACGACATTGTTGCCCCTTCCAGCTCCAACAAAGAACTTGTTTTGCGTGCACAGAAGATCGCCAGTCGTGGCGTCGGACTGGATGAACAAACGAGACGCCATGTACACATTGTCGGCTAACGGGCGGAAATCGATTCGCGCATCGTCAGGCCACACCTCGTCAGAATCTTGAGGAGGTATGGCCGTCGTGTTCATGATCGTGAAGCTCCATTTTTCTGCGGCAAGAATGTTATTCGTCAGGTTCGCCCCGCAATCGTCGATCATGATCGTGTTGACCGTTTGGCTTGACGGCTCCTCATATGAAAGCGAGCGCGAAACAAGCCCTTCCAAGGAAAGCTGAGCGCCGTTCTCAGCGGTGGCGATTGCCCGAATCCATAGCATCGAATCGGAAGCCGCTGGAGTCCGGGTTAGGGCCGGCGCTGGCTCCACAAGTGGCAGACTTTCGGTCGGGGCGGGAGTGGGCGGTGCGGGCACAGATGCCGTGCATCCGGTCAATCCAGCGATCGCGGCAAGTCCGAGGCCGAGTGCAAGTGTTGACGTGCGGGTCTTCATATGGCGAATGCTCTGCGAAGAAGGTGAACCGTTCCCTTCCTGAACATGAACGGACGGGGTCGGATTCACCCTGTCGGCAGGTAGAGCGACGGGCCGCCGCGTCTGGCACTATTGACATGTACGTTTTCCGCTTTGGTGTAACGGCAGCACGACAGCCTTTGGAGCTGTTAGGACTAGGTTCGAATCCTGGAAGCGGAGCAATTCTCGCGACCTGCCGCGCTGACACCTATTGTTCACCTCGAAGAGTGTTCTAGTACCCCTTCCGGACGATCCCTGTTATGCACTGAGTCGTTGAATCACAGTGCTGAATTCCTGCCTAGACCCTCGCTGAATTCCCCGCTGCGCAACCTGTGGCGACCCGAGCAAGAAAGACCATCCATGTCGCTTGGACCGCGCGTCGTCTTTGTGCGATTTCTCAATGAGGAGAGCCCAAAGTTGTCGCCTTGGGTGGCGCACGCCACCCGCGTTGTTGGTGACCGGCCTGTTGCCCCGGTAACACCATCGACCTCCGGAGAAGAGGGGCGGCTGGTCTGGCAGCTAGTGTCCGCCAATAATCGCCAACTCGCGCGCGGGGTCGGAGTGCACGAGTCGTTCGAGCTGGCACGCTCGCATGCCAGCCAAGTCGTCGATTCAGGGGCCGAATTGTCGATCGAGTTCGTCAGTGAAGCCGGTCGCGGAGTCTACGGCTGGTTCGCGAGCCTGGGTGGAGTACCCGTGATGACGTGCGCAAGGTGGTATCTCACTGATCGAGATCGTCGGCACTCTAGCGATCTTGCAAGGCGCTCGATTTCCACTGCAGTCTTACTCGCAGGTGCGCGCCTCACCGACCCAACACTGATGGCAGGCCAACGTGGCGCTGCAATCTGACTTCGCGCCCTCGGAGGCCACTACCGACTCACCGAGAACGCTCTCGACACGGGTCGACCGCCCGGACGCTGTCTTCCGCTGGGTCGCTCGCAGCGGTGGAACGATCGTCGTTACCGTCATGACCCTTGTTGGCCTATTCCTGTTGATTCGCGGCTTCGAGGCCATTCAGGCCGCTGGTCCGAACTTCATCACCGAGCAAGCGTGGGATCCCAACTCCGGCAAATTTGGTATTGCAGCGGTATTCATGGGGACTGTGTTTATCGCGCTTACAGCGATTTTCTTCGCCCTACCGCTGTCATTCGGCACAGCCCTGTACATCAGCGAGTACGCACCGGCACGCATCAAATCGTTGCTGGTCACGACCGTCGACCTTATGGCCGCGATTCCCAGCATCGTCTACGGTCTTTGGGGCTTCTTCTTCCTTTCGCCGATCATCCTGCCCCTGTCGGCATGGCTTGCGACCTTCGTTGGGCCATGGTTCCCGCCGTTCTCGGTCTCAGGTTTCGACCCGAACGACCCGCTTGCGACCTTGACGGTTTTCTCGGCTTCGACTTTCATCGCGGGAATCGTTGTCGCGCTGATGGTGGCACCGATTACCAGCTCGATCATGCGGGAAGTGTTCCAGCAGGCTCCTCTGGGCGAGCGTGAGGGCGCGCTCGCGCTCGGTGCCACGAAGTGGGGCATGATCACGAGCGTCGTTATCCCGTTCGGTCGTGGCGGCATCATCGGTGGAACCATGCTCGGCCTTGGCCGCTCACTCGGCGAGACCATCGCGGTATTCCTGATCATCTCGCCGGTTTTCGTTATCCAACCGCTCATTCTTGAAAAAGGCGGCAACTCGATCTCAGCGCTGATCGCGTTGCGCTACAACGAAGCCTCTGGCTTCGAAATCTCTGCGCTCATGGCGGCGGGGCTCGCGCTCTTCATCGTCACCCTCATCGTGAACTTCGGCGCTTCGACCATTGTTGCGCGCAGTCGTTCGGGAAGCCTGGGCGACTGATGACCGACGTACTAAGCCGCACAGAGCAGGCAACCGCAGAGCAGACAACCACAGAGCAGGCAACCCAGTCGCCGCCGGCTGCGCCGCCAGCGGAACCAGACGTAGCTCTGGCCAAGACCACGTGGACTCGCGCGGGAAATGAACCCGGGGTCGCTGGACTCGAGATTCGAAGGTCGACGTCAACGATTCGCGCGGTCGACATCATTCGGCTGGTCGGCTCGGCGCTGGCTGCCGTCGGGTTTACTTCTTGGCTCTTCTTCTTTGCCTTGCCGCTCGAAGGGGAGCTGGGCTTTGTGCTCATCTCCTACGGGATGTTCCTCCTGCTGTTCGGCACCCTGACGGCGTTTGACGAGAACCGTCCAACGGTTCGCGACCGCATGGCCAGCGTTGTCATGCACTCGCTCGCGTTCATGCTGCTGCTCGCGCTGTTCTCGGTCGTCATCTACACCTTCGGACGAGGGCTCGAGCCGCTCGGCTTCTTTAACTTCTTCACCGAAGACATGAGCAACGCCGGGCCTCTGGATGGCCTCGATCGCGGTGGAGTGCTTCACGCGGTTGTCGGCACGCTCATCATGATCACGATCGCCCTGATCCTGACGGTT
This sequence comes from Rhodoglobus sp., assembly GCA_041736385.1. GTDB lineage: Bacteria > Actinomycetota > Actinomycetes > Actinomycetales > Microbacteriaceae > Rhodoglobus. Next base: position 3,424 of record JBGSTT010000035.1, read on the forward strand.
CCGCTCGGTATTCTCACGGCGATCTTCCTCACTGAGTACCCCGGCCGATTCGCCCGGTTCGTGCGCACTGTCGTGGAGGCGATGACGGCGCTCCCATCGATTGTCGCCGGCTTGTTTGTTTACGCGATCATCGTTCAGTTCGGGCTCACGCGTTCTGGCTTCGCCGCGGCTTGCGCGATCACCGTAATGATGTTGCCCATTGTGGTGCGTTCGGCGGACGTGGTGTTGCGTCTCGTGCCTTCCAGTCTTAAGGAAGCGGCTCGTGCCCTCGGAGCCTCAACATGGCGAACCGTATGGACAGTGACGATGCCGACGGCTCGATCGGGACTCACGACCGCGGTAATCCTCGGCACCGCTCGCGGCATAGGCGAAACGTCGCCGGTCCTACTCACCGCAGGTGCGACAACGTTCTTCAACTTCAATCCGTTCAGTGGGCCAATGACCTCATTGCCCCTCACAACGTTCACGTTCGTGAAGTCGCCGGAGTTGAACTTTATCGCCAGGGGGTTCGGCACCGCGGCCGTGCTCATGGTCGTCGTGTTGATTCTGTTTTTGGCGGCGCGGGCAATCGGCGGTCGCGGTCCCGGCCAGTTGAGCCCGCGGCAGCAGCGCCGTCGCACAAGCGCATCTCGCGACGACGACTACCGATTCCGAGCCAGAGAGCTTGGAGTTGTTCGCGGTGCCAAGTTGCCCAGTCCTGAACACCCGCCCAATCCAGAATCCATCGACCCTCCCACGAAGGACGAACTCTAGTGACTACCAACCGGAACCGCGGCGCGCGTGCCGCATTCGCGTTTGCCCTGATCGCGGCCATCGCCGTTGCACCGGCAATGGGACAGGCCTCGACGGCAAACGCCGAGGGTCCAGCCGGAGTCATCTACCAGCCAATCGAGGGTGCTGGATCAACGTGGTCAGCAAACGCACTACAGCAGTGGATCCGAAACGTCTTTGACAACTATCGTTGGAAGATTTCGTTCAACGATCAGGGTTCCTCCGCCGGGCGGCAGTTGTTCAGGCAAGGCACAACTGACTTTGGGGTCTCGGAGATTCCATACGCATTGCCCAACAGCGACAGTCCTGACCCCCGCCCGGATCGCCCGTTCGCGTACCTCCCGATTGTCGCGGGAGGAACAGCGTTAATGTACAACCTCGTCATTGGTGGTCAGCGCGTGACGAACCTTCGACTGTCTGGCGAGACAGTGTCGAAGATCTTCACGGGAGCGATCACCAAGTGGAATGACCCGGCGATCGTGGCCGATAACCCTAAACTCGCGTTGCCTGCAATCACGATCGTGCCGGTTGTTCGATCCGACGGATCAGGGACAACAGCACAACTGACGAGTTGGATGATTGCTCAGCACCCTGCGATCTGGAACGCGTACTGCGCCAAGGCGGGTCGAACGAACTGTGGAATCACGTCCAACTACCCTGTCGTCCCGGGTTCAGCATTCCTTGCGCAGCAGGGCTCCAATCAGGTAGCCAGCACCGTGGCAAAGAACAGTTCGGTCGGCGCTATCACTTACGTCGAGTCCTCATACGCGAAGAACGCTCGATTTCCTGTCGCGAAGCTTCTGAATGCGGCCGGCTTCTACACTGAGCCCACTGCGGCGAACGTCGCAGTCTCGCTCCTCGCCGCAGTAGTCAACACTGACGTGAATTCTCAGGAGTATTTGACGGCGAATCTCCGCCCTGTGTACAACAACCCGGACCCTCGTGTCTACGCGCTCTCCTCCTATTCGTACATCATCGTGCCGACCGCGATCGAAGGGAACTTCACCGTAGACAAGGGGCTCACGCTTGCCGACTTCGTGTCGTACTTCCTCTGCGAGGGGCAGCAGCAAGCCGAAGTGCTCGGGTACTCGCCGCTCCCGATCAACCTCGTGCAGGGCGGGTTAGAGCAAGCCCTGAAGATCCCCGGGGGCAATCCGCAGAACAAGAACATCTCGACGTGCAACAACCCGACATTCTCTCCGGACGGTACAAACAAGCTTGCCAATGAGGCGCCACAGCCCCAAGCGTGCGACAAGAAGGGCTCGGATCAGTGCCTCACCGGTACCGGCGGTGCCTCCGACACGACTACGGCAGCGAGCAGCGGCGGGTCTTCCTCCTCGTCGGCCTCGGGCGGAGTGAGCGGGGCCGGCACCACTGGCGTCGACGGCGAGGGCACCCTTGGTCAGACCACCGCCGGTGGTGTGACGGGCCTGAGCGCGGGCGGAAGTCCGATCGTTTCGGGCTCGCCCCTGACCCTGAGCTCGAGAAGCGTACCCTTCCCGTCGCTCATGCTCATGATCCTCGCGTCGGTGCTAGCCCTGGGCGCAGTGTTGCTGCCGCCCATCATCGCGCGGCGGCGAGCGACCGCCGTTCTCGCGACTGCATCAGCAGGTCGCGCGGCCCCTGCAACCAAGCGCCAGAAGTCCACAACCCCAAAGAAGTTTGCAATGCCAAAAATTCATCTCCCGGCCCGCTTTACGAAATCTGGTAGTGCCGAAGCTCCGAAGGAGAACTCGTAACGTGCACACTGTGTCGAACCACCGCGACAAAGTCCCCATGATTCGACGACAGCGCACACTGTCCCGAATCGCTTTGGCGACGATGGTCGCACTGGTTTTTGGCGGGCTACTTGCACTCTCGCCGACGACCTCCGCCGTCGCAGCGTCCACCCCGTCAGAGATCACAATCAAATGGGATGGGGACACATCGCCTGCGCGAACCTTCCAACCCCCTCGCGATGCGAATAGCCCGCACTACGCCGAGATGCGGAACATCTCGATCACAGTAAGCCAGACAAAAGACCTGATCGACCAAGCGGTACGAGTAAGCATTTCGGGTTTTGCGGGCACGAGAAGCGCGCTATCTCAGGGGATCAAGAACGGTCAGAACTTCCTCCAAGCCATGCAGTGTTACGGCGCAGACCCGAACGCGGCCGATTTCGTTGAGACCTGTCAGTGGGGTGGTCGCATCCCCCCCGTGGTCGGAAATGCTGTCTACTTCGACAACATTTTCAGAGTCTCCACCAAGGACTACACACCGTCTCCTCGCACCGAATATGACAACCCGTTTGTGACCGTGAATGGCACCGAGGTTTCTGCGAAAGCGACCCTCGTGAACGGAAATACCTTCAACCCCATCCTGAGCTACTTCAGTGCATCAACGACAAACGAAGTGCCTCTCGCCAGAGTCGATGCGGATGGATCAGGCTACTTCGATTTCGAGACACAGTCGTCGACTCAGTCGCCACATCTGGGGTGCGGGACGCCGAGCCAGCTCCGTTGCTGGCTCGTCATTGTTCCCCGCGGCACAAAGTTTGGTGGAGCTGAGAACGGTGCTGACGCGGCGGAGTGCAGTGACCTGACCACGCGGTTTGGTGCGCCCTACAGCTACGGACAAACCGCCCCGATTCAGGGAGGAAGCCCGGTAAACCCGAAGTGCGATTACTTTGACAACCGAATCGTGGTGCCACTCGACTTCACGCCGACCGCAGTAACGTGCCCCTCGGGGAGTCCAGAGTTTCGTGTATTGGGCTCGCAGTTAATGATTTCCGCGATGAGTTCTTGGCAACCCTCGCTGTGCCAGAACGCGGGTAGCACGTTCAGTTTCGCCACGAATCCAGACGTCATCGCGCGGGCACAATTGCTCGAAACCCGGCCAGGCTCACCCGAGCTGATCTATAGCGGGTATCCACTGTCGAGTGCGGAGCTTCAATCGGTCGAGGAGCGAAATCTGTTGTCAAAGACACAGTTCGCCTACGTACCGGTCGCTGTTTCAAGTGTGGTTGTTGCCTACAATGCGGATTTTCCCAATGGCCGCCAAGAGAACCTGGTCTTGACTCCGCGTCTAGTGGCAAAACTGCTGACGCAGTCGTACAAGTTCACGGTTCCCCAGACGACAGCGTATCCGGGACAGAGCACTGCTCATCTTTCACAAACGGCGCAGCGCTACGGCGGCTGGGGAACAGATCCAGACTTTCAGCAAGCCAACCCAACAAACTGGCGCAGCTTTGAGCAGGAAAGCCCGTCTGTCGTGCTCCCGGGGCCAGCCGCTGCCGACGGCATCAAGCAGGTCTGGCGATGGATTTTGGCCGATCGAGATGCGGTCGCTTTCCTCAACGGCGAACCCGATCCCTGGGGTATGACCGTCAACCCTTACTATTTGCCTCGAGCAGCTACAAACCTAATTCCTTGGTACTTCGATACAAACGTGAACTACCTCGCCAGCCCGACCACCCGCGTGGTCGGACAAGTCGGCATCGACGGTGAGCCACTGCGCCTAAGCACTACTCTTCTCGACACCTTCCCGAAAGACGACGGCACCCTTCTCCCATTTGAGTTGTCCGCGCAAGACGGAACGTCGAGGTACGACACGCTTCAGTTTGCTCCGTACGCGATCGACTACCTCTCGGCGGCAATCCAGACATTCAGGGGGGATCCGAACTCACGAACGCTTTGGGATGCCAACCGACTTAACGATGCGGGCGTTCTCGGTGCGTGGGTGAGTACGGGCGTCCGAGATGCTGGCGCACGGTTCATGGTTTCGATCACCGACTCAGCTAACGCTGCACGATACGGCCTAACTACAGCGTCACTCACACCGGCAAATGCCACGAGTCCGGTTCAGAGTACGCCTGCATCAATGTCTGACGCGCTGTCTGCGCTGGTTCCTACGTCGCTTGACACCGTTCTTCAGGTTGACCCTGGGGCCGTCTCAAGCAATGGCTATCCACTGACGATGGTGACGTACGCAGGTGTCAATCTCACGAAGTCAACTCCGGCGTCGCGGTCGACCATGACAAGAATGCTTCAGCAGATAACGACGTCGGGTCAGGTGCAGGGCACGGCTCTGGGAAGTCTTCCTGTGGGCTATGTACCTCTCTCGAGTGGGTTGGCTTCCCAGGCCGCGGCCGCAACCAGCCGCATTCAGTCTTTTACTCCGCCGCCCGCGACAGCTGGCAATTCCAACACAAGCAATTCCGGCTCGAATCAGACGTTCTCAAGCGAGGATGCGTTTGTCGATCCGACGGCGGTTGCCGAGGCAACTGACCCGACGGTCACGACAGGTGCGGATCAGCTGAGTGACGAGCGCACGCCAATCTCTTCAGCAGGGCCGCTCAACTCGAGTCTTGCGATTGCGTTGGTCATCGGCCTACTTGGATTCCTGATCGCCCCGTTCATCCTCCGAGGAAGAGGCCTGATCTAAACACCCACAAGCTACTTTCGGGCTTTCGCTTCGACCCGAAGGGAACCCCCCACTGGACCGGAAAGAACAGTGGGGGGCTAGTCCACAAGGACTGAACTGCAGAGGCAAGTTACCAAACAAAGGTTGGAATCACATGCAAAAGAACACCAAGCTGCGCTTCGGCGTAGTTGCCGCGTTCGCCGCTGCGGCGCTCGCAATCGGTACGGCCGCTCCGGCCTACGCCGACCCAACTGGGCCCGCGAAGCCCCTTAACGGAACGGGTTCAGACACGACGCAAGACGTGATGAACTTCGTCGCGAGCCAAGTCCCCGCAATCGGAAACTGGAACGCAGTGCCTGCCGGCAGCAACATCACGGTAGATGGCATAACATTCAACCGTCCGATCGGGTCCGGGGACGGCGTTCGCGCGCTCAGCCGATCCCTTCAGGGACTCACTTCGGGAGCTCCCATTCCTCCGGCGACGGTGGCACCGACCCTCCCGTTTGGCACGCTCGACTTCGCGCGCTCCTCAGCTCTGCGCACCGAGTCGGGAACGCAACTCACCTACATCCCGTTTGCCGGTGATGCCACCACGATCGCGTTCAACGCTTCGAGTGACTTCCCGAGAGACGTCGCCCTCGGCAGCGCCACGGATATCGGAAACCCCTTCACGCTGCGCAACATCTATTTGGGCACGCGTCAGAATTTCCGGGACAGCAACGGGGATCTAATCACGATTCGCCCGCTGTTGCCTCAAACGGGGTCGGGTACGCGGTTGTACTGGGTCACTGAAGTTCTCGCCACTGATGAAGGAGCGATCGCGACTGGCGGTCGGGCGACCGACCTCGGCAACACTGTTCAGGAGCACGATGGTCGCTTCCTGACCGGCCCCGGCGACATCGTTCCGTACTCGGTCGCGCAGTGGATTGCCCAAAGCAACTCGACCGCAGAAGGCCTCAGCACGTCAACGGCAGCGTCAATCCGCCCCAACCCGACCGGCACGGTTGACCGCCGCGGTGGAGCGATTCTCGGCGCCATCGACACGGTGAAGCCAATCGCGTTCGCGGGCACGGTGTACGCGACCAACCCTGACTTCCTCCCGAGTCGCCTGGTGTACAACGTCGTCGAGACGCGTGCACTTACGTCAAACCCTGCTGTTGGAGATGACCAGCTCATCCGAGACACGTTCGGCCCAGGTGGCACCCTCTGCGCGGCGATGCTGCTGCCGGGCCAGCGGGCGTTTGGCTTTACGCCTATCGCTAACTGCGGTGCTACAAACATCCAGCGTGGCTACCGCCCATAGTTCGGTTTGATATTCCGTTCTCATCACTCAAAACAGAAAGAGCAATAAATCTCATGAAACTCAACAAGAAAGTCGCCTCGCTGGCTGTTGCCGGTGCGCTGCTGCTGAGCGGCTTCGGCGCAGTTCAGTCAGCTCAGGCCGATCAGATTCCCGGCATTATCACCATCACGCCGTCCACCGGTTCGGCGACGGGAACCTTCCTCCAGTCGATCGCGGTAAGCGTCGGTGGCCCGGTCGGATTCCGTGGGGCCAGCACCACCGCGGTCTTCCAGGGTGGTGTGCTGATGGGCCAAGTGTCCCTCACGCGCACAGCGTCAATGCCGGCAACCGCGGGTACGAACGGTCTTGACGGCAACCCAGCCGCTATGGACCGTGTAATCACCGCTACCAACGGAAACGTGAGCAACAGGGCACTCAGTGCCATCGCGACACCTCTCGCGACTGGTCCATTCGAGCTGCGGTACTACTACCACGCATCGAGCATTGAGTTTGACTACGTAGTCGACAAGTACGTCTCGCTTCCTCTGACGTTCAACGCGACTACTCAAACTTGGTCCACTCCAGTCCCGGCAACTCCGTCGAACACCTCGCTTACAGCTGGCGTCTCCGGAAACACAGTCACCCTCACGGCGACCGTCACTCCCGACACCGCTGCGGGCGATGTTGTGTTCAAGGAAGGTGTGAACACAGTCGCCACCGTCGCGAAAGCTGCAGGATCAGGACCAGTCGTTGCCACGCTCCTCGCGGTACCGAATGGATCTCGTACCTACACGGCGGAGTTCGTTCCGTCGTCGGCGGCGTTCAATGGATCAACCTCGGGGACCGCATCGGTCAATGTCAGCTTCGGCATCATTCCGGCGCCGATCGACGCAGGCACGGTCACCGGTAACATCACGGTTGACATTGCTCAGGGTGCGGGTGGTGGGGCGCTCACGCTCACCGCGTCGAACCTGACGTCGGCTCTCACTACCCCGGTGGTCGTCGGCGGCGTGTTGACTGCCTCCGGTTCGGTCTCGGCGTCGG
>JBGSTT010000047.1:0-3401 GCA_041736385.1 Rhodoglobus sp.
ATCCCGGACCTCGGCGGGTGCCGCATCGGAGACCGGCCAATTGACTTCCACATGGATGCCCTGCGTGCGTTCGGCGCGGTCGTCGACAAGAGCTACGAGGGTATCCGCCTCACTGCTCCCGACGGGCTGCATGGCGCGCACATCGAGCTGCCGTTCCCGAGTGTCGGTGCGACAGAGCAGGTGCTGCTAACCGCGGTGCTTGCCAAGGGCGTCACTGAGCTCAAGAACGCGGCCATCGAGCCGGAGATCATGGACCTGATCGCGATCCTGCAGAAGATGGGCGCGATCATCACGGTCGAGCCGAACCGCGTCATCTTCATCGAGGGCGTCGAGAAGCTGAGCGGCTACGAGCACCGCGCGATCTCGGACCGCAACGAGGCGGCGAGCTGGGCATCCGCCGCTCTGGCCACCGGTGGTGACATCTTCGTGGCCGGCGCGCGGCAGCAGGAGCTCATGACGTTCTTGAACATTTTCCGCAAGGTCGGCGGTGCCTTCGACATTCGCGAGGACGGCATCCGTTTCTACCACCCGGGTGGGCCACTCAAGCCGGTCATGGTCGAGACGGCCGTGCATCCGGGGTTCATGACCGACTGGCAGCAGCCGCTCATCGTCGCCTTGACCCAAGCCGAGGGCCGCAGCGTCGTGCACGAAACCGTGTACGAGAATCGTTTCGGGTTCACGGATGCCCTCATCAAGATGGGCGCGAACATTGTGGTTCACAAAGCTGGCCTCGAATCGATCAGTCGCCGCGTGCCGCGCCGACCGCTGGAACAGGCGGCGGTGATCACCGGGCCGACGCCGCTGCACGGTGCGGACATCGAGATTCCCGACCTGCGCGGTGGCTTCAGTCACCTGATTGCCGCGCTCACGGCAGAGGGGGAGTCGACGGTGACGAACGTCGGCATCATCGCGCGCGGCTATGAGCACTTCATCGACAAGCTCCGGCTGCTTGGCGCCGACTTTACCTACGAAGGCTAGCGAATTGGGAAACGACTGGTAGCGTTCTACCTATGAAAACGACAGTCGATTCAGTCGGAAGAATCGTCCTTCCGAAAGCATTGCGTGACGCGCTCGGGCTTCAGCCGGGATCTACTGTCGACATCTCTCAATACGGCAGTGGACTGCAAGTGATTCCATCCGGACGAACCGCGCAACTCGTCGAGGAGAACGGCGTGCTCGTTGCCCGCGGCGGTACCGTCATCGACGACGACACGATGTTCGCGCTAATCGATGCCGGGCGGCGCTGAGCCCGGTGATCGCGGTCGACACGAGCGTGGCCGTACCGTTGCTCGTGGCTGACCATCGAGCACACGAAGCGGTCGAACGATGGTGGGCTGGCCGGGATATCGCGTTGAGCGGGCATGCCTTGGCGGAAACGTACTCTGTGTTGACGAGACTGCCGGGCAAATCTCGACTGAGTTCCGCGGATGCGGCGACTCTCATCAAGGCCCGATTTGGCGATCCCTTGGTTCTCGATCACGCGACAGCCAGCATGCTGCCACAAATCCTCTCGCAGTTCGGCATCAGCGGAGGTGCAGTGTATGACGGGATGGTGGCACTGGCGGCCGTGCAAGCGAACTACGTGCTCGCAACGCGGGATGCACGTGCCAAGCTGACATATGACGCTGTCGGAGTCAGAGTGGAGATCGTGCAATGACCGGAGCGCAAATTGATTCGCAGCGGGTGCCGGAGGCGAAACCCAAGTCGGAGAAGAAGTTCATCTTCCGCTTCATCGCATCGTGGCTCATCCCGCTCATGAACATCCTCGGTCGCTATCGCTACGAAGGTAGCGAGAACGTGCCGAAGTCCGGTGCGTTCGTGTTGGCCCCGAACCACTACAGCAATCTCGATCCGCTCGTCATCGCCGTTGCGGTGTACAAGCACGACAGGGTGCCCCGCTTTCTTGGCAAGGCATCACTGTTCCGCAAGCCGATTGTGGGTTGGTTGTTGAGAAAGGCCGAACAGATCCCGGTCGAACGCGAGGGTTCAACTCGCGCCAACAACCCGCTTGCGATGGCGAGGAAGGTGGTCGCGGAGGGGTACGCGGTGGTCATCTATCCGGAGGGCACCCTGACCCGCCAACCAGACTCTTGGCCGATGCGGGGCAAGTACGGCGCGGTGCGCATGGCGCTCGAAGCGGGCATCCCGTTGATTCCTGCCGCCAGCTGGGGCGCTCAAGAAATTCTGCCCCGCTACTCAAAACGCATCAGCCTCTTGCCGCGCAAAGACGTCACTGTTCGCTTCGGTGCGCCAGTCGATCTAAGCGAGTTCGCGGGCAAGCCGCTCGATAGTGTTGTGCTTGCGAACGCCACAGAGAAGTTGATGGATGCCGTGACCGCAGAAGTCGAGCGGCTTCGCGGTGCGAAGGCTCCAGCAGAACGCTGGGATCCAGCCAAGCACGGGCAGAGCGAAGTCGGCAGGTTCTGAGTGTACGAGAGTCTTTCCACCGCAGCGATCGCGGCCACGTCCATCCCGGGCCGGCGAGTCGCCGTGCTTGGTGCTGGTTCGTGGGGCACCACCTTCGCGAAGATTCTCGCCGACGGCGGATCGAACGTCGCGCTCTGGGCGCGGCGGCCGGAGGTCGCCCGCGAGATCTCGCAGTCACACCGCAATACTGACTACCTACCGGGCATCAACCTGCCGCGCAACCTCTGGTCGTCGTCACGACTGCCGGAGGTGCTCGACGGTGCCGAGCAGGTCTACCTCTCTGTGCCATCGCAGTCGCTACGCGAAAACCTGCGGATCGTGCGCGAACTCATACCCGCGGGCGCCATCATCGTCTCGCTCATGAAGGGCGTTGAAAAGGGCAGCGGGGCACGCATGAGCGAGGTGATTCGCGCCGAACTTGGGCTCACTGCAGATCGCATCGCCGTGGCATCCGGCCCCAATTTGGCGCTCGAAATTGCGAAAGAGCAACCGACCGCGGCCGTCGTGTCGAGCGAGAGTCTCGACACAGCGAACCTCGTAGCGATGACGGCGACGAACCCCTACTTTCGCTCTTTTGTGAACACGGATGTGATCGGCACCGAATTCGGCGGGGTATTGAAGAACCTCATCGCGGTCGCGATTGGCATCGTCGACGGGGTCGGCTACGGCGAGAACACGAAAGCCTCGATCATCACCCGCGGACTTGCCGAGATGACCGACTTCGCCGTGGCGTACGGCGGCAAAGCCGAGACGCTCGCGGGTCTTGCCGGGCTCGGCGATCTCATCGCAACGTGCGAATCGCCCCTCAGTCGCAACAACACGGCGGGGCGGCTGCTCGGCCAGGGCTACAGCTACAGCGAGGTCATCAAGCAGATGAACCAGACCGCCGAGGGACTCTCGTCCGTTGCTGCGGTGCTAGAACTGGCGCTCGCCAAGGGTGTCGACATGCCAATTGTGAGTCAGGTCGCAGAGGT
>JBGSTT010000062.1:0-2034 GCA_041736385.1 Rhodoglobus sp.
CGGTCGAGTTCGTCTTCTGTCGCAAGCTCTGGCCCTGGACCGAACTTAACCCCGCCGATGTCGACCCATTCCGCCCCCTGTCCGGCCGCGAGCACGGCAGCGTCGATTGCCGCGTCGAGTGCAAAGGTGCGTCCTCCGTCATAGAACGAGTCTGGAGTGCGGTTGATCACAGCCATCACCAAGATTTGGCGGGAGAAATCGAAATCGTGACCACCGATCTGCCGGCGTGGGTGCCGGATCGGCGGTAGATCGATGCTCACCGCACCACCCGCCCGCCCGCCGGCGTGACGAGCGTTTCGAGTAGGCGCTGCAATGAATCGAGCCGAAGCTCACCGATCACGCCGAGTTCGCCGCTCTGGTCCGCTTCGATGATCGCGCAATCGGGGGAGTCTGGCAAATGCGTGCAACCACGCGGGCAGTTCTCGGCGATGGTCGCCAGATCCGTGAACGCCGAGAGGATCTTGTCGGTATCGACGTGGCCGAGACCGAACGACCTGACCCCAGGCGTGTCAACGATCCAACCGGTACCTATGCGATAGGAGATCGTCGACGATGACGTGTGCCTGCCGCGCCCGGTCACGTCATTGACCCGCCCGACCGCGCGCTGGGCTTCAGGCACGAGTGCGTTGACCAGCGTCGACTTTCCGACCCCAGAGTGTCCGACGGCGACGGTCGTGTGGCCATCGAGAGCCTCGCGGAGCGCAGCGAGCGGCACGTCACCCTCACGGCTCAGGAAGGTGAGCACGTCGAGTCCGGCAAAGTTGGCGAGAAACTCGCCCGGGTCGGCGAGATCGGTCTTGGTGATGCAGAGGATCGGCGCAATACCGGCGTCGTACGCCGCCACGAGATACCGATCGACCAAGCGCGGGCGCGGTTCTGGGTTGGCTGCGGCAACAACGATCAGCATTTGGTCCGCGTTGGCGACGATGATGCGTTCGACGGAGTCGGTATCGTCTGCGCTCCTGCGCAGCAGAGTCTCGCGCGGCCTGATGCGAACAATTCTGGCAAGCGAGCCATCTTCGCCAGAGGTGTCACCGACAAGATCGACTCGGTCACCGGTCACGACCGAGACCTTGCCGTCCTGATTCCGGCCGAGTTCGCGTGCTCTGGTAGCTACGAGCTGGCGTTCGTTTGGCATATTCTCGTCGACCCACACGCCATAGCGTCCGCGGTCGACACTAAACACCCGCCCGCTCAACGCATCCTTGTGCTCCGGTCGATTCTTCGATCGCGGCTTATTGCCTTTCGGGTTTGGACGAACCTTTGCTGCGGTTTCGTCGTACTCCTCGTACTCCCCATCTTCGTCGTTCTCGGTGAGCCAACTCATTCGACTATGCGCCACCGAGGGTCGGATCACTCCGACGCTCATTCGTTCCTAGAAGGCTGCCGGTCCACAGCTCAACAAACTGCGGCAGGGTCTTTGACGTTGTCGCGATGTCGTCGATCTCGATGCCTGGCACGGCAAGTCCGATTATCGCCCCTGCGGTTGCCATCCTGTGGTCTTCGTAGCTGTGCCAAAGTCCGCCGTGGAGCGGCGCCGGATCCAATTCGAGCCCTTCCTCAAGTTCTCGCACCTCGCCGCCGATCGCGTTGATCTCGGCCGCTAGGGCCGCCAGTCGGTCGGTCTCGTGTCCGCGTAGATGCCCGATGCCGGTGATCCGGCTCGGGGTGCTTGCGAGGGCAGCAATGGCGACGATGGCCGGAGCGAGTTCGCCTCCTGTGCTCAGGTCGACATTGATTCCCGGCACGACTGCACCGCCGAGCAATCCAGCACCACCGTTGATCGTGAGCGAGGCGTCTTCTCGGGTGACCCGTGCACCGAAGCGCGCGAGCAGGGTCTCAAGGTCGGCGCCGACCTGAGTGGTGGCATCCGGCCAGCCCTCGATGGTGACAGTGCCGCCAGCAATGATTGCGGCCGCAAGAAACGGGGCCGCATTCGAAAGATCGGGTTCGATTGCCACGCTGCCGCCAGCGATCGGCTGGGGCTGAACCACCCAGTACCCGGGCTCAGGGTTCTCAACAGTCACCCCGCGG
>JBGSTT010000063.1:0-23917 GCA_041736385.1 Rhodoglobus sp.
AGCGCCAGCGAGACGGCCGCAATGGCCGCGAGAAACCGGATGCTCTTCATGCGGTCAGCTTAGGGTTTCGTGCGCTCAGATGGCTCGCGAAAACGCTACTCTCGGCTCCCCGGGTCCGTCATAGTCAGCGAACGCCAACACTCCGTCGATCTCGCGGTCGCCGTGCGCCTCGAACCCCATCGCCTTGTGGTACGCCTGAGAGCGCGCGTTGAACGAACCCGTGATCGCTCGCACTTGGGTGCATCCTTGGGCCTTCATCGTCTCGAAGAACAGGCGGTATAGCTCGCGTGCCAGACCGGACCGGCGCAGCGCGGGGTCGACACCAACAAAGTGGATGTAGCAGACGCTGGGATCATCCTGCGAGCGAAACCCAATCAGGAAGGCGCCGATCTCGCCAGCCTCGTTCTCGACGATCCAACTTGTCTGGGTGAAAAACTGAAAAAACAGCCGCGGCATCAGGAGCCCGAGCATCGCGCGGTTCGGCGTGTCCCACCAGCGGCCGATCGCCTCGACGACGACCAGATGGTCAGACTCGAGGGTGTGCCGGATGCTGTAGCCAGCAGGCAAGGCAGTCATGCGTTCCAGCGTACTGAGTCAGATGCTGGAGGCCGCCATAGCGTTGGTGCGGCACCCCCACCAGTGATACAGACCAGGGGCCTCCCCTAGCGCAGTGTTCCGCGCTCCGGTGCCGGAGGGTGCGTGCATCTGCTCAAATACCGCCCTTTTGCCAGGTGCAGAAGAGATCACCGGAGCAAGCTCAACGGTGATCTCAGCCTGGGTGTAAGCGAACGTCGAAAGCGCCGGCGGAACTGCTGCAATGCATAACATTTCCTGAACTTAACACCGTGGGAGGTGTTGCGCTCGCGAGGCCCTTTTCGGTGATGTTGACCGTGAACTCGAGCGGCTGAATGCTGCGCCATTCGTTGGTAACCGCGGCCTCGGCTCGCCGACCTTGATCGGCTTGAGCCTCGGGTTGGGTCTCGCATAGTCGTAAGTGCCGCCCCACAAACTCTGTAGCCGAGGGGACGGCGATCTTCGCCATATCGCTGCCAATGGCCAAGTGACCCCTACGTCGATAGCCTGCACCTCCCTGCGCCCTGTCGACTTTCCGGTCCACTAGGGCGCGCGCAGTCGGAGGTCGCTCAGAACACCTGCACTGCCGGAATAGTCAGTATTGCTCGCCCTCGAACACCTAGCAGGATTCCGTCAGCTCCAGCTCTGGATGCCTGCGCACGCGCTAAGCCGTTTCAGCATCGCGGAACGCATCCTCAAAAACGAGGCACGCCTCCTTTCGTTGATCCGCTTCGCGTCCAACAGAACCGCGAACCCGCTTGGCGCGGGCGTCGGTGATCTGTTCTAAGTCGAACTCCCCGGCCTCGGCTACCGCTTGTTCGATCCACGCACGCAAAGGAAACGTCATCATGTGAACTACTTCGTTGGTTAATTGCTGCCCCGTCTCTGCGATGACGCTGATGATCGCGCCAGAGTCATCGATGCGCAGAACGTCCTTCCGTCCGTCCCAATAGAGAACCGACGAACCCAGAGCGACGCCCCAGTGCTTTTGCAATAGTTCTTGCACTAGGGATACGCGTTGCAATGAACATCCTGCATCCCGGAGGGCCTTAACCGCCTTGACTGCCACAACATCTTGAACGGACCAGTATCGAACGAAACGCTTTCCCATACTGGCGAGCAAGCTCGGTCCACATAAGCCTTTACTGACCCAATAGTTGAGCGTAGTTGGGGGGACGTCCGCCAACTTCCATACTTGTTCGCTCGTGAGCGCTACGCGTTTCATGGGAATCCTCATGTGCAGTCGGCCAGCGACACAGCCCACGAAAACTAATATTGTCATTGCGATGTGCGATAATTACTCTACAGCTTGAAAAGAGTTGCATCATAGGGATTGCGCGTGAAAGTCTGTCGCGACACGCCGTGTGAAGTTGCAGCCCTCCTGCTGAAGCCACAGAATGAAAAACCACCTTAGTTAGATAATCTCGAACAGCGGAGATCACCAGATGACCGGATCAGTCGAAGACTTAAACGTCGACGGGCAAGCTGCGCTTGCCGGTGCTATTTCACGCGAATTGGTTGCGGTAGTGACCGAACGCGGCAAGCTGACAGTGTCCAAGGCTTCGGAGCTTGTTGCGGACAGAATGAGTATTGGTGAGTCTCAGGTGGGCTACGGCGTGGCCTTTGCTCGAATCACTCACGCTCTAAAGTTTGACACCGCTACCTACACTCTTTCGCTTTAGCTAATTTCCTAAGCCGTCGGTGACCGATTACGTTACGGACGTTGGGCTGCTCCGGCTCGCGGACGGCTCTCTCTACACGCAGGCTTCTTATTCTTTGAGGTATTCGAGGGAATCTGGGCGGCCCTCCAGCCCGAATCAGAAGGATGAAAGAACTGAGACGGAGAAGGATCGCGGTCGCATAGGCTACTCGCACTTTTTGAGGCGATTGTCGGGCGTCACGCAGGTTGTTTCACCTGAACCGAGTGCACCGATAAGGCACAGCCGCGAAAGCCACTCGCACAAAGTGGCTCTCGTAGCGCGGGAAATCGCTGAGCACCTAACTCGGTTGGCCGCATCCGACCGGGAGACTGCGGAGATTATCGCGGCTGTCGGAGGACTCGACATTAGCGCTTGTCAGGCCGCCGGTTTGGCGCACGACCTAGGACATCCCCCATTTGGCCACGCTGGTGAAGTCGCCATGAACAGCCGACTGATCAACTTTCACTCAACCAATCCCGGCATGGAGAATTGCGCGGACGGATTCGAAGGAAACGCGCAATCGTTCCGAATAGTGACAAAACTTGATCGGCGAATGCCCTTTGACCACCAAGGCGGGCCTGCTCCTAGAGGCTTAGACCTGACTTTCGTCACGTTGGCAGCGATACTCAAGTACCCGACCCTGCGGCCCCCAAACGAGACCGGTGACAAGCCACCGAAGTTCGGCGCTTTTGAAACAGAGCGGTCTACGTTTGACGCGGCGAGAGCGGGCGCTGCATCCGCCTTGAGGCCGGGGCAACAGACTCTCGAAGCCTCCGCGATGGATCTAGCGGACGATATCACTTATGCGATTCATGACTTGGAAGACTTCTACCGAGCCGACCTTATCGACTTTGGTCGCGTAGCGGACTACCTCCGGTCCGCGCCCGAAGAACTCCGGTCGGCGGAAGAAAAGGAGATCCCGAACCCTTTCGTTGAAGAAGCACGAAAGCTAGCGTCTGAGCCCGAGACACGGTTCGACATGGCGACGTACCAGACAGCCCTAGTGAGCACCCAGAGCATAGTCGGACAGGTGTTCTCGAAGCGCTTCTCCGGCTCGGCCGCCGAAATGGCGCTACTGCGGTGGACTCTAAGTGGCCTGGTTTCCACTTTATTCTCAGGAATTCATCTGACTCGGCCGAGCGCAAACGCCGAGCCTCTCGTCTCGCTAAGGGCAAGTGAGTGGCACTTGATGCAGTGCCTAAAGTTGATCACTCGCGCTTTTGTGGTGAAAGGCTCGCGAATGGGTTTAATCGAGCGTGCCCAAACGGAAGTAATCGGGAAACTCTTCGACTCACTCGCGACATGGCTCACGAGTAGTCCCAAGAAGAGCAGCCTGCCGCAGCCGCTTCGCGACTATATCCTCGAGGTTGAACGCGAGGCGAGACGTTCGCAGCGAGATCCCGACCAGTTTTCCTCGGCACATCTTCGGGCCATCGCCGATTACATCTGCGGCCTTTCGGACGCAGAGGCACTTTCCCGCGCGAATTGGCTGGCCGGGCGAGATGTGCCGGGGATGTCGCTCCTCCCGTCCGACACATAGATGCGACTAAGACGATCGGCCTTTGGGGGACCGGTGCTCCCGAATAGAACCGAGATGCCCATCCCGCGCCCGACCGATGTAGCCTTACCGCAAGCATCGTGACGGTGAGCGTAGTGACCAACGAGGTCAGCTACGACGCGCTGCTACTTTGCAAGACTCGTCGGGGGCGAGAATGCCGCTCGTACGTTCCTAGTGAGACGAACCGGCACTTCGCTGCCCTAATGATCCCAAACAGGTCGACAGCCAACCGGACATCTACACGGTCGAGAAGGTTCACTGATCAAGCGGTCCTCATGAGACATGGGCTGTAGGGAAGTCGGCCGACCAAGCCGACTTGAATGCCGTCTCGTTTGTGCGCGTGAAGCCTGAGAACGACGAAGCCAGCGCGTTTAACGTGACGATGCCCGTCAAGCAGCTGTAGCGCAGTGTAGCCAGCTAGAGCATTTACTGCTTTCGAAAGGTCGACGCCGTCGTCGACCCCGGGGTCGCTCGGCTCGAGGCGACTTGTTGACAATGGCACGCGGCTTGGGCAACATCGCGGGGCTCCTGCAGGATCAGGCATTCATTGTCGCGTGGGACGCCCAGGAATCACTTCATGAATTGCTGATCAAACTCGTCGACAAGAGTCCTTTTGTCTACGGTCGCCGCGTTAGCCAGACGATCACGGGCAGGATGAAGCCTCCGAGCCCGTGGCCGACTTCGTGGCTCATCATCGTGGACGCGGATCGCGTCGCAAACCACTTCGTCGACTTTATGCCACCTAACAATGTCGAAGAGTCCTCCTAACTCGCAGGGTGCGCGTCGTCTAGACCGCCATCGTCCGCATACGCGAGCGCTCCCTCGAACTGTCCCGCCCATTGGCGACGCACCCGCCCAGGCCGTCCAGCCGTGTCCGGACGCGGTGAGAACTCATTCCACCGACGGAATCGCGCTCGCGGAAGCAATAGAAAGGCCGCCCAGCTGAGGCAAAAAGGCCGCCTACCGGCCAAAAGTCCTTCTCACTCACTCAGCAATTCAGCTTGGGGCCGGACTGAATTTGCACGCGCCCGATGTTCAAGCATCTCGGCAATTTCACCTGCTTGAGCCGATGACAAAGTGCCCCGATTGAACCGCCACGTCTCATCCGTTTCGCTGGTGAGGAGATCGATCTCAGCCCGGTCGAGCGCTCCTGCACGTCGAAAGCGGACGAGTCGAATGTCCTCGCTCGGCACAGTACGCCGAACGATCCCCTCGTGTCGGAATTCGTTCAGGTCTGCAATGAGCACACGATTCTGGGTGATCGCGATCAGGATCGGGGCGTCTGGTTCGTCGAGGGCTCGGCGCACTGCGCTCGGGCTCTGCGTGATTGCGTCTCCAAGACCCTTGACGGCCAACCCGAACCCTTCGAGCGCGCCCATGCCGGCCGCTCGAGCAGTCGCGACAACTTCAAGTCGTTCTTCAGCCCGGAGATGCCAACGAAGAACTCGAAGGTCCTCACTTATTTGCAAGGGTTCGTCGACAAAAATTCTCTGCGGCGGTTCGACAGCCATGGGGAGCTCCGACACCGCGGGAGAAACACGTTGAACGGCGCGGAAAAGCTGGTCGGACATTCGTGCAACATCCTTTGCGCTACGGCGCGCACCAGTGAAGGCGATAGTGCGCCTCCCAGGCAGCTCCGCAAGAATCCACAGCTCCCGATTGACGGTGTCAAGGATGGCAGCCATTTGGGCGGTTGTGTTCTCAAACTCCGCCTTCGCGTTCTCTAGGATTATTCCGGCGAGCTTCGCCTCGTCGGGTGCAACGTTGACTCCAAGTCTTGCCCGTCCAGCGCGCAGCGCCTGATACTCGAACCACGCCTTGTGCGCGAGCAACAGGCAGTGGAGGTCCAGCAGCAGCGCTTCCCCGCTCTTCTCGATGTATTGGCGGCGCTCTTTGTGGCCTTTCCGCGCAGCGAGTTCGGCCGCATGAGCTGCAACGTTCCGGCGGAAAAGGTCGCGCTGTTTGCGCAGCTCCGCCTCGTGCCCAGAGATGTTTTCCCAGATCAGAGGCGTCACTCTGCCAACTGTGTTCGCCTCTTCCACGGCCTTCGCTACCGCCTGCTCTAGGCCCGCAACTTCCGCCCATTGTTCGTGCCTCACGGCCTTGAGCACAGTCTCAGTGAGCGCGAGGTTCTCTCGAACGAGGCCACTCAGCTCGCTCAGCTGTATCTGAATCGCGATCATTGCAATCGCGGGGCCCAAGCTCGCAATCACCCCCGCCGCAGTGGCACCGGTCGCCGGAAGCCATCGAACCGAGTTCGAGAACTTTCCTGCCTGCGAAAGCGTGCCGATGTAGTAGCCACCGCTCTTAACCGCTGTCGCCCCAGCCTGCAAAGCCTGAATCGTCTCGGGCGCGAGGCGGACGAGCCCCTGCGCCTGCGCGAGCGCGTTCAATACCTGTCCGCCCACGTTGAAGACTGAGCTAACCGACGCGACTGCGCTAACGATTGCCTCTCTGTCCTCGGGCGAAACGAGACTGAAAGGGATGAGCTTCAGCGAATCGGGGACGACGCCGAAGACCAACGCGGTTCCGGGCGAGACTTCTGCGAGCGCCGACGTGGGCGTCTCGTCAGCATCGAGCTCAGACAAATCGGGTCCCATCTAGGTCTCAACCGCCACAACCGTGTCATACAGACCAATTCGCCTCAGCCCCTCGTGCGAGGCGATGCCCGTGTAAGCGAGCGACGCATCCTCGTAGCGGCGGAAGGCGAAGACGGCCGCATTCATGTGGGCGGAGTTGAAAACGCCGAGGGACACGAGCAGGTCGAAGTCCTCGACCGAAAGTCCGGTCACCGTCTTGAAGAGACCCGGCTCAAGCTTGGTAATGACGTCTTTGAGCGTGTGCTCCCGATAGTCGGTTAGGTACATGAAGGCAGGGATCCGGGTCGCGAACTTGATCAGCTTCTCTTGAATCTGCTTCCGCTTCGACTTGTATTCCTTCTCCTCTTCAGAGAGCTCCTTCTTCTCCTTCGGGGTGAGCTCGGCGCCCTTCTCCTTTTTGACGCTCTTCACCGACTCCGATTTGTTGATCACCGTCTCGAAGACATCGCTGCCCAAGGCACGGAAGCCCTCGACGTTCATCACCGCATCCATCGCAGCCTGATTGTTCATGATCTTGCGCAGCGTGTCGTTGTCGACGTTGACGAGCATCGCCGACTCCCACTTGCGGGCCAGTAGCGTCGCCGAAGTTCCCGCCATCGCAATGTCGAGGATGGCGCCCGCGTCGACCTGAGTCATGTTCGCGCCGTCGTAGGCCAGCACTGCCAGGAACGAAACCAGCTCCTCGACCGCCCGCTCCGGGTTCGGTTCATCAGGCGACAGGCCGATGCCGTACTCGGAGAGTTGACGCAAAGCACGAGTGGGAGCGAAATCGAAGACGAAGCAGACCGGCTTCACAACCTCCTCCTCGTTCGGATCGTCACCGTTGGGGTTCTTGATCGACCACGGCGACTGCACCCGAAACGCCGCCTGGAAGTATGTTTCCGGTGACTTGAGGTTGCGCAACATCAGTATCGACGCCCACTGAGGAACCGTGACACCCGTCGTGAGCTTGCCGCACGAGAGCGTGATGGTCTTCGTGTCGACACCATTACCGATCGCTGCGCGTACCGGCGGCAGAGCATCCAACCCGATACCCGCGCCAGGACCGGCAACGTTGAGCGCCTGGAACTGCCCCCAGTAAGGCACGTTTTGCTTCTCCGCCAGAAGGTTCGCCATCGCATGGCACGCCGCCACGTTGGGCATGAACCAGAACGAATGCTGGAGGTACGGCAGAAGCCGCACGTCCGAGTAAGGGAACGGCGGCCGGGTGCCCGACTTCAATGCGTCGACGCTCGTCGGAAGGTACTGGCCCCGGATGATGTCAAGCCACTTCTGCACGTCATCCTTGAACTTGAATGAGGCGTTCGAACCCACTCCGGTCGCGGAGAAGAACGTATTCAGGTCAAACTCGTTGAACTCGCCATCATTGGCGATCGAGAGCAGTTCGTCCGGCATCTGATACGTGAGAAGCCGCATTTCCGGCAGAGCACCGTATGGGTTCAGCCTCTCCGGATGCTTGGTCGAGTAGTCAGCCTTCGCGCGCTGCTCATCGGTATAGGTCCAATTGAAGATCTGCTCCTCGATGAACTCACCAGTCGCGAGCGCCTTGAACGGAGTGCCCGAAAGGTAGAGGTAGGCGCGCGTCGTGATCGGCAAAAAGTCCTTCTCGACTCCGCTCAGCTCCTCGAGCTCCTCGTCGAACACCTCCAACGCCTCGCCATACTCGCCAGCGAGTTCCTTGCGCGCTTCGTTCTGGTCCTCACCCTCGAACAGCTCCTTCGCGCTGTCGCGCCAGGCACCGAAGTGATACTCGTCGAACACCACAAGATCCCAATTGATCGCGTGGATCCACTCGTTCTTCGCCTTGATGAGCCCGGTCGTCTTGTCGCGTCCGAGGAGGTCCTGAAACGATCCGAAGTACACGAGCGGCTTCTTCTTGTCGACTGATGCCGGATCGACGCCAGACGACTTCGACACGTACTGCCAGCCATCGAAATCTTTGTGCGTCAGAAGGTCGGTCGACCACGCGTCCTCCACCGCGGGCTTGAAAGTGACAACCAGCACTCGCGTCGCTCCGAGCGATTTCGCAAGTTGGTAGCTGGTGAAGGTCTTGCCGAAGCGCATTTTCGCGTTCCAGAGAAAGCGTGGCACCGCGTGCATGTCCTCCTTCCAGATGGAATGGAAGTAGTCATGAGTCTTCTCGACGGCACGCTTCTGCTCCGGACGCATCCGGAACGTCTCGTGATGAGTGCCGCGGAGGTTTTGCCCTGTCCGCAGCTCGGTGATCGCGGTCAGCACATCCTCGACCGAACACTCCATCCACTCCAGCGTTGGATTCGCGAAACCCTTCGCCTTGAGGCGATCACGCACATCATGGTCGCGCATGAGGCTACCGTCATCGCGGATGCCCGACTCGTTGACCTCGATTGTGAAGTTGGTGACCGCGGCGGTCTTGAGCTGCTGGGCCACCCGTGCCTTCGCCTCCTGCGTAGTCTGGCCGACTTTCAGCCAGCCCTGGTGCTGCTCATCATGGATTGCGTACGCGTAGATGCGGAGCCGCCCGTCGGGGCGATCCGGCATCAGTTCTTCGAGCGGTTTACTCATCTACTTCTTCCTCGGAGATCTCGTCCACGACCCCGACGTGCTGGGCGACCTGGCTCTCGAGGAATGCCACCTCGTCGGTTGAAAGTCCATATCGCTCATACAACTGCTCATCAGTCCACTCACGATCGAGAGGCAGATCGGGGACGAATCCTTAAACGCCTTTCGCCGCGTCCTGAGAAGGCTTCCTGAGCGAGACCAGGAACCTTACGAATCGTGTGCGCAGGTAAGCCGCGTAGGCACGAGCCTCCGGCTCCGTCGAGAATCGCCCAGCTACCAAGTAAGTCTCGGTACAAGCAGTGCCCGGGCCAGCAATGATCGGCTTGCTTAGGAACTTCGTCTCAACCGCAGCGCTCGTGCCTTGAACACGCGTCATCAAGACCTTCCACTGATCCACCCATTCCTTGTTTGTGGGAAGCGCAGCGCGCTCGACCCAATCGATCCGCTGGTTGGCAAAGAGCTGCACGGCATCCTTGAGTCCGGTGGCAGATGATGACCCTTTGAAGTTGGTTGCCAGCCCGAATGGCTTGCGGCTCGAAACTCGAGCGTCCAACCTAGGCTCCAACTTTGCCCTTACCTTCGTCAGAATCGGAATCGCCTCGTTCCTCCTGACCAAGACGTCAAAGTCGTCCAGATATCGACTCACACCTTCGCCGAGCGGCTCGCCATCCCACATGGTCTGGACGGCGCACGGCCCGTTGTAGTCGCGGTCCCACAAAAAGTAGGAAACACCGCCTCGGATCTTCACTCCCGGGAAGGCCTCGTACAACTTGGGGTAGTCCACGATGTTCCGCAAACGGTGATCGCCGAGCATTCTCTCACGGTAATCATCGAGACCCTTGCCGCCCGCGAACCACCTTGAGGGCGTGACTAGGACCGCGTACCGGGGGTCAAGTTCCAGCGCCTTCTCGACGAAAAGCTGGTAAATCGGCGCCGCGCTAGTCCCGAAACCACCATCGCTAAGCTGATAGGGGGGATTGCCGATAATCACGTCGAAGTGCATATCATCTCCAAAAATCTGCGCGATCTGCGCCTTGATGTCGGTGGTGTGAATGAATGCATACGCGTATGTCTCGAGTTCGGCACCTCGCGAATAGTCCGCCTCGTTCGCCCCACAGAATTTGCAGCGCGCGGTCGCGGCGATTTCGACCATGATCTCGCTGCCGTTCAGCGGGTCGACTTGCCGCTCCCGATTGCGTCCTGTCCAAGTGTGCTCCGTACGTCCAAACCAGACGTTGCCTTGCTCTGTCGTCAATGAGGCGGCAACCGAGTGCTTGCCATTAGCAAACTTTGAGCAGTACAAACTGCGGCGAGCTAGAAACGACGTGAGCTCGGTGATGCCGATTCCGAAGACTTGATTGGTCAGAACGTGATCGACGCGCTCGCGCAGATCCGGAATGGCGCTCGCGAGCCCGTCAGTGAGTCTCTTCGTGATCTCCCGCAAGAACACGCCGGACTTGGTGAAGGGGTCGAGGAAGGTCGCGGTGGGATCGGCCCAGATGCTCGCGCCGCCATGAGCCTCGGCCCAGGCCGTCTCGAGCGTGTCCAGCATCCGGTTGGCGAACTCGGGCGGCGTGAACACCTCGTCATTCGAAAGGTTCGCGATACAGGTGAGCACGTCGGGGTTTCTTCCGCGCAGAGCGAAGGTGGCCTGAGTCATGCCGCAAGCTCCTCGACGGTCATCGGGGGGTATTCCTTCGTCGCGCCAAAAATCTCGTGCTCCTCGAGGTGGTCCCAGAGGGTTCCCTGGAACGACGCGCGTTGAGTGAGGTTGTCGTAGCGGAAGTCCCGGCGCTGGAACTTCCCCAGGCCGAGGTAGCCCCATTCGGGGAAGGCAATCGGCTCGCCGGCGGTCGTAGTCATGCTGAGGGCATCCCCCTCCACGATGTTCGCGGTGACGACGTGCTTCGCAGCACGGTGCCAGGGGTCACTCAGCTTGGACCCCACGAACTTCGTGAATAGTTCGACGAGATTCTCCCGGCACTCTTCAGCGTTGTCGGCGAGCAACTCGATGCCGTAGATGCACATAAGTGCGAGCAGCGCCTGATGACGCTTCTCGAAGATACTGCCGCCGTAGCGCGATTGGACTGTTGCCAGCTTTCGCCGGAGCACAGGCACCAGAAAATTGCCTGAGCCGCAGGCCGGCTCAAGCACGCGGGAGTCGATGCGCTCGGACTCTGATTTCACGAGGTCAAGCATGTCTTCGACCAACCACGAGGGGGTGAAGACTTCTCCGTGGTCGGCGACGCGTTGCTTCGACCTAACGAGCGACTCGGGGGGATCTCCGATCGACATAGCGCGTCCTCTCTGGGCTGTCTTCTCAGAGTAGTGAGGACCTCAGATACGCGTGGGCCATGGATGCTGGAATCGACAGCACCCTGCGGGTGCCGCCGACTCTTCCTGTATTGCGAGGGGGGACTTGACGCCCCACCGGCTCGGCCGACACATCGCAAGTCACTGCGGTTTCGATGCGCCGCTGCGCGGCTACTCGACCGGCCGAGTAGCGAGTGGCGATGCGCCGGAACCGGCGCGGCGGGGACCCCCGGGCTTCAAGTGCGACACCCCGTGCCCGAAATGAGAATGGCGCCACCCAGAGGTGACGCCATTCTCATTTCGTGCGCGAGGGGGTGTCTGGGTTCAGGACATCGTTGATAGATGAGTCGCGACATCGTTGATAGTGGTCGGCCTTCGATGATGGGTCATGTCGAAGGCTCGCGTGATCGTCCTGTCCGTCGTCCACCAAGGCCTCACGAAGGCGCAAGCCGCCCGAAAGTTTGATGTGTCTTGGCAGTGGGTGCACACCCTGATCACCCGATTCGAGATCGGCGGCCTCGAGGCTCTCGAGCCGCGAAGCCGACGCCCGATCAGCAGCTCCCGCCGCACACCCGACAATGTCCGTGACCGCATCATTCAGCTTCGCCAACAGCTGACCACTGACGGCCTCGACGCGGGACCTGTCACGATCGCCTGGCATCTCGAACGTGAACGCCTCAACGCACCGGCTGTCTCGACCATTCGCCGCATCCTCGTACACGCCGGGCTTGTCACCGCGCAACCAACAAAACGGCCCAAGTCGTCCTACCTGCGCTTTGCCGCCGATCAACCCAACGAGACCTGGCAATCCGACTTCACCCACTGGGCCCTCGCCGACGGCACCGATATCGAGATCCTGAACTGGCTCGACGACCACTCCCGGCTATTGCTGTCCTGCACCGCCCATCACCCCGTCACCGGCACCACCGTCATCGACACCTTTACCGCCACGATCCATGAATACGGGCCACCTGCATCCACCCTGACCGACAACGGATCCGTCTACACCTCCCGGTTCACCGGCGGCAAGAACGGTTTCGAGCACCTCCTGAGCATCGCCGGCATCACTCAGAAGAACGGCCACCCCTACCATCCGCAAACGCAAGGCAAGATCGAACGGTTCCACCAAACCCTCAAACTCTGGCTCAGCAAGCAACCTGCCGCGGCGACCCTGACCGAGCTGCAAACCCAGCTCGATCGATTCCGAAAGATCTACAACGACGACAGACCGCACCGCGCACTAGATCGAAGAACTCCCCGGCAAGCCTACGAAGCAACAATAAAAGCCACCCCAGCCGCCGCACCACTCGCAGCCCACTACCGCATCCGATACGACACCGTCGACCGACACGGCAAACTCACCCTCCGCCACGGCGGAACCCTCCATCACCTCGGCGTCGGACGAGGAAACGGCAGAACGCCCACCCTCATCCTCGTCGACGACACCCACGTCACCGTCACCAACCGGCACACCGGCGAAGTCCTCGGCACCTACTCCATCGACCCCACCAAGAACTACTGGCCCAAACAAAAAGAAGGACCCGACCACTTAGGTTCTAGGGGTCGTTGCAACACCTGACTGATCAGGAGTTGCTATGCAAGACAACATTGAAGGGCGTCGTCCGTATCGCGGGCGGCGCCCTTCTGCTGCCCGGATTCGTTTCTTTGAGTTGTTGAATCAGGGGATGACATCATCGCAAGCGTCCCGTGAGGCGGGCGTGAATCCTCGAACAGGTCTGGATTGGGCCAAGGGCATCACGAAGAGCAATAACCGTCGCGTCACGTTCGCCGGCGAGGTGGTGTGGTCGTCGCCGGGGCGGCCGAGGGTGTCGGTCGCGGAGAAGGTGATCTCAGCGCGGTTCATCTCGATCGACGAACGTCTCGAGATCGCGGACCTGCACCGGCAGAACGTGTCGATCAGACAGATCGCCGCACGGCTGGGCAGGAGCCCATCGACGGTCAGTCGGGAGGTTCGCCGTAATGCCCACCCGGGATCCGGTGACTACCGCCCTTGGGCTGCGCAGCGGCGTGCTGCTGGTCGCAGAGCTAGACCGAAGACGGGCAAGATCGCACAGAACTCTGCCCTGCGGTTGTTCATAGCCGATGGCCTCAAGCGAAAATGGAGTCCGGAACAGATCAGCCGCAGGTTGATCCTGAAGTTCCCCGATCGGCCGGAGATGCGGGTGACCCACGAAACGATCTACCAGGCGCTCTATGTTCAGGGCCGTGGTGAGCTGCGCCGCGAGCTGGCCCGCAGTCTTCGCACCGGGCGGGCGGTCCGCAAATCGAATCGTCAGCCCGATCAGCGCCGCTCCCGGTTCCAGGCGCCGATGCTCATGATCAGCGACCGACCTGCCGAAATCGAGGATCGTGCGGTTCCCGGACATTGGGAAGGCGACCTGATCATCGGTGCGAACCACCAGTCCGCGATCGCGACACTGGTGGAACGCCAAACTCGCTACGTGATGCTCGCGCACCTGCCGAACGGGCACGCCGCCGAGCACGTGCGTGAAGCGCTGGTTGCCACCATGCTCACGATGCCCGCGCATCTGCGCCGGTCATTGACCTGGGACCAGGGCACCGAGATGGGAGCCCACCACCTGATCACCATCGACGCGAACCTGCCGATCTACTTCTGCGATCCAGCCAGTCCCTGGCAGCGCGGCTCGAACGAGAACACCAACGGGTTGCTGCGCCAATACTTCCCCAAAGGCACCGATCTGACCCGCCACACCGCCACCGACCTGACCGTCGTCGCCGTCGAACTCAACGGCCGCCCACGCAAAACGCTCGGCTGGGAAACCCCAGCCGAGCGCCTTGCTGCTTTACTTCAATAACCCCGTGTTGCGACGATCCCTAGAAACCGCCCTTCACGTCGGGGCCCTTCTTGTTGCTTAGCTAGTCGAAACTAGTTGAGGCGGCCGAACTTGTTGTCGGCACCGTACTGGAAGATACCGATAGTTGCCTCAGTTGGGTCGCCCTGCTCGTTGAAGGTGACCGGACCGGAGACGCCGTCATAGTCAACGACACCACCGTCGAGGATGATCTGAGCCGCCGACGCGAAGTCGGTCGCCTTCGTGCCATTGCCCGAGCCACCGGAGACTTCCTGGAGCTTGGCGGCAATGTCGACACCAGCTGTTGACTTCGCAGCCAGAGCAGCCAGGGCGAGGAGAACGACAGCGTCATACGACTCGGCCGCGTAGCTGAACTCGGTCAACGCTGGGTCGACCTCGAGCAGACGATCCTGGAAGTCGCCAAGTGAGGCGATGTCGAGGCCCGGGAGGGTACCCTTGGCGCCCTCAACGAGGCCCGGTGCGAAGTCGGCGCTGTAGTCGGCGAGGTTGCCGTCGACGAAGTACAGGTTCGCACCAGGGAAGCCAGCGCCAACGAGGGCTGGAACAACGACCTTGGCCTGGTCAAAGGTGATGACAGCGATCGCGTCAGGCGCAGCAGCGGTCAACGCGGAGACCTGAGCGTCGAAGCTCGTGTCACCCTCGTTGAACAACTCCTCGGCGACGACTGAACCACCGGCAGCCTCAAACGTTGCCTTGAGCGCAGCCGCAAGGCCGGTGCCGTATGCATCGTTGAGAACCATCATGCCGAGGGTTGCAGCGCCGTCTTCGGCGATGAGGTTACCGAGCACCTCGCCCTGCAGCAGGTCGCTGGGGGCGTTGCGCCAGTAGAGGCCGTTGTCGTCGTAGTCCGTGAAGGTCGGCGAGGTGTTCGCCGGCGAGAACTGCACGACGCCCGCAGCCACGATCTGGTCGATCACGGTAAGCGAGACACCCGATGATGCTGCACCGACGATAGCCGAAACATCCTGCGAGAGGAGGTCGGTGACAGAGACGGTAGCGGTGTCGGTCGTGGTGTCACCGGAGTCGCGGAAGATGGCCTCAACGCTGATGCCGAGGTCGGCTGCGTTGATGTCCTGAACAGCGAGCGCGACACCAGCTTCCTCGGGCGGGCCGAGGAATGCGAGAGCACCGGACTGGGGAAGGATCGTGCCGATCTTGAGGCTAAGGGCCTCAGTCGGTTCTGCGGGGGTGTCGCCGGCCGGGGCACAGCCCGTGAGGACCAGTGCGGTTGCACCGATCATCGCGATACCACCGATGACAGTCTTGAATGATCGCGAGCGGGAGGCCGGGGCCTTCGCGAATACGCTCATGTTGCTCCTTGCGTTGTGATTGTGATTCAGGACGAAACAGGCCACGGAGACGTGGCCTCTAGCAAAGTTACGGCCCAACCAGCCGATTCACAACACGAGCGGGTTACAGCCGTGTAACACCGCGAAATCGTTACAACCCGTGACATTGGCAGCCGCCGCGGCCGACGGAGCAATCAGGTCATTCGATGCGCACGAATTGATTCCCTGCGGTGTAGCGATACACCCCGATCACGGCTTCGGTCGGGTCACCGTTCTTGTCAAAAGTGATCTGACCGGACAAGCCGTCATAGTCGACAACACCACCGTCAAGGATGATCCTTGCCGCGGATTCGAAGTCCGTTGCCTTCTTCCCGTCACCGCTTCCACCCGACACTTCTTGGAGATAATCAGCGATAGCGCGACCGGAAGTATCTTGAGCCGCGAGGGCGGCCAGTGCCAAGAGGATGACGGCGTCGTAGGTCTCGGCAGCGTAGGTGAAGTCTTGAACTGCCGGATCGAACTCCAGCACGCGGTCGGTGAAATCTGTGAGTGTCGAGAGGTCTAGCCCCGGCAACGTTGCCGTGGTGCCGGTGACCGCGCCGCCCGCATTCTCCGCGGCGAGCTCACCGATGGGCATCCCGATGAAGTACAGGTTCTCGCCGGTGTACCCGGCCGCCGTCAGTAGCGGCAGGATTGCGCGGGACTGCGCGCTGGAGACTACCGCGATCGCGTCGGGTGCCTCAGCGACAACGGCGGCCACTTGAACGTCAATGCCCCCACCCGTCGGATCGAACTCCGCAGTTCCCTCGACTTGGCCGCCCTCGCTCTCGAAGGCGGCGGCCACGGCGAGAGGGAGCGCGGCGTCACAGAATCCCCGCTCCGAAACGATCCCGAGCGTCCGTGCTCCGTCCGCTGCGGCCTGAGCGCCGAGCACCCCGCCCTGGCGTACGCACGACGGTGCCGTTCTCCAGTAGAGCCCGTCATCCGCGTAGCCCGTAAAGTCCGCAGCATCGTTGGCTGGCGAGATCAGCACAACCCCTGCACCGGTGATCTGGTCGATCACCTTTCTCGACACTCCGGATGCGACGGCGCCAACAATTGCCGAAACTCCGAGATCCAACAACTCCGTGACTGAGGTAACGGCCGTTTCGGTCGTCGAATCACCAGAATCGCGGTACTCGATGCTGATCGTGATTCCGAGGCCTGCATCGTTAATGTCTTCCGCGGCGAGCGTAGCCCCCGCGATGGTCGGTGGGCCGGACTTGGCGAGTGTCCCGGTTCCTGGTAGCAGTGTGCCGATCGACAGGGCGAGACTGCTACGGGACGGAACCGGCTCTGGCGCTTCCGTTGCTACGCAGCCGGTCAAGCCGAGCAGAGCGGTTGTCACCAGCGCGGTTGCCCTCAGGGCGAGCGCACCGTGAGCATGCCATCGTCCCGCCAAATGCTGCGCTCGTGCCCGCATGTTTCCTCCATAGCTCGGATGCCAGCTGCGGCATCCGAGACGACGTCCGATTCAACGTTACCCGCCAGAGAATGGTGCGGCTACCCGGGCACATGATCGCCGAGCGCGACAGCCACGCTGCGCTGGCGCGTACCGTGCCTGAAAAGATCGACGGTGAGGATGCCTAGGGCGAGCCACACAATCCCGAACCCGAGCCAACGCTCTGGAGGCATAGCTTCGCCGAGGACCGCTACGCCGATGATGAGTTGCAGTATGGGTGAGACGTATTGCACAAGTCCGAGATAGACCAATGGAAGCCGCCTGGCCGCTGCTGCGAACAAGATCAACGGCACGGCGGTTGCGACCCCGACACTCAGCAGCAGTGCAGTGTGCAGCGGTCCGTTCGCGCCGAGGGTCAATCCGGGGCCGACGGCGATCACGACAAGGCCGATGACGGCGAACGGAGCGAGAATGGCCGTTTCTATCGTCAGACCGCCGATCGCATCCACGTTGGCGCCCACGCGTTTCTTGACCAGCCCGTACAGCCCGAAGCTCATCGCAAGCACGACCGCGATCCAGGGAAACGATCCATACCCGACGGCAAGCACAACGACCGCGACCCCGCTCACGGCAATCGCAATCCACTGGAGCGGTCTCAGGGATTCGCGCAAAATGAAAACTCCAAGCAACACGGTGAAGATGGGGTTCACAAAGTAGCCAAGCGCTGCCTCAACGACATGGCCCGTGAGTGTGGCATAAATGAAGATCGACCAGTTAGCGAGAATGAACACCGCAGCGAGCGCCAAAGTCAACACGGCTCGACGGTCGCGGGCGATTGCGATGAATCGCACCCAGCCGCCAGTCACAACGAGCAGCGCGACGCAAAAGACGAGGCAAAGGACAATCCGCCACGCCACAATTTCCACCGCACTGCTCGGCGCAAGCGAGACAAACAACAGGGGAAGGAAGCCCCAGAGCAGGTACGCGCTAACGGCAAAGCTCAAGCCACTGGCCGGCGCCCCGGCGGCCGATCCCGCGGGGGGAGCAAGCGGAGCCGATGACACGATCTCAAGCCTACGTCGCGCGCTCAATGCAAAGGACCCGCTCGCCATTGGCGAGCGGGTCCGAAAACGGGTGTGCGGTCGAGTTAGCGCACGACGATGGCGAGCACGTCGCGAGCCGAAAGCACGAGCAGGTCGTCGCCGCCGTACTTGACCTCGGTGCCGCCGTACTTCGAGTAGATGACCTTATCGCCGACAGCGATATCGAGCGGAACACGGTTGCCGTTGTCGTCGATGCGACCTGGGCCGACGGCAAGCACTTCGCCCTCCTGAGGCTTCTCTTTTGCAGTATCAGGGATGACGAGCCCAGACGCTGTGGTCTGCTCGGCCTCGACCTGCTTGACGACAATTCGATCCTCGAGCGGCTTGATGGACACCGACACGGTTGACCTCTTTCTAGAAAACTTGGGTTAGCACACTCCCTTTGAGAGTGCCAAGCCCACTATAAGGCTTCACTGGCACTCGATCAACGTGAGTGCCAGCGGATCTCGACGGTGCTCGATCATCGGTGGTCGATCATCGGTGGTCGAGCGAAGTCGAGACCGGATGCCCCGAGTACGGTGGACACCATGGATTCCGCCGAACTCCGCGAGCTTCTCACGGCGGAGGGACTTGCGCTCCTCGATTCGCTCCCCGTCTATGAGACGTCAAGCGACGTGGTGCGTTCGGTCGCAGACCTCCGCCGAGCTGGTCACTCCCCTGCACTCGTCGCGGCGGTGCTGAGTCAATCGAGACTGCGAAGTCGCGCCGTCACCAAGTTCGGCCCGTTTGCTGAGCGCATGCTTTTTACCGAAGCGGGGTTGGAGCAGGCGACCCGACTCACTGTCGCGGCGCAGCACGCCAACCGGTTTCGGCAGGCCGGCATTTCCTGGGTCGCCGATCTCGGCTGCGGAATCGGCGCCGACGCGCTCGCACTGGCATCCCTCGACATCGAGGTCACGGCGGTTGAACGTGACGAGGTGACTGCCGCCATCGCTGCCTACAATCTCGCGCCGTGGTCGAACGCCCGGGTCGAGTACGCCGATGCCGAATCCTTCGACCTGAGTGGCATCGGCGGGGTGTTCCTCGACCCCGCTCGACGCGACGCCAAGCGCAAACTGCGAAACCCAGACGATTGGATGCCGAGCCTGGATTTTGCCTTCGACGTCGCTTCGCGGCATCCGACCGGAATTAAGCTGTCGCCGGCCGTTGACCGTTCGCTCATACCGCCGGGTGCAGAAGCGCAATGGGTTTCGCACGCTGGCGACGTCGTCGAGCTTGGCCTGTGGTTTGGGGCGCTCGCACGAGACGGGGTGCGCCGGTCGGCCCTGGTGCTTACGGCGGAGGGCTCCGCCGAACTCACCGCTGGTGCAGACACTGATGACGAACCGAGCGGGACTCTCGGCGAGTACTTGTATGAGCCAAACGGGGCGGTCATTCGGGCTCGGCTCATTGGCGATCTCGCACGCCGCCTCAACGCCAGAATGCTCGATTCCTCGATCGCCTACCTGACAGCCGATATTCCGAGCTCGACCCCGTTCGCAACCTGCTTCAAGATCACCGAACGGTTGCCACTGAACACGAAAGCGATTGTGCGCGCTCTCAAGGCCCGCGACATTGGCTCGCTCGAGATCAAGAAGCGCGGGGTGGACATCGACCCCGCTGAGTTTCGCGCGTCGCTCGGACTTCGCGGGGGTGTGAGCGCAACACTCTTCCTCACTCGGATTGCCGGAAAGCGTGTTGCACTGATTGCGGAACGGGTGAACTGAACTCGCGTGCCGACCGTGCGCGTCTGGCTCAGAAGTTTGACGTGCCGCTCGCGGCAATGATCGAGAAGACAAAGACAAGCCACACCACAACGAGAATCAGCAGGACGACGCCGATCAGGATTCCGATGTAGCCAGTGATGAGGCCGGTAAGCCAGTACCCCCTCGCGTATGGTTGCCGCTTCTGCGCCATGTGGCCAGTAATCACTGCCGGGATTGACGCGAGAATTCCGAGAAACAACAGGCCGATAATGCCAAGCACCATCGACGTAACGGCCAAACCTTGGGGAGCTCCAGCCGGAGCCGGGGAGTATGGATTCTGTGTAATCTGCGGCTGCTGATTCACTATTTGCTGAACGGGCGGCTGCTGATTCGGCGTTTGCACGGCCGGGCTCTGCGAGTACGGATTTACGGTCGCGCCAGACGCCACCGCGGGCTCTGGGAACGGCGCTGGCGGCACTGGCGGCACTGGCGCTGCCTTGGCTGGTGTGGCCTTCGCTTGCGCCGCCTTGGCTGGCGTTGCGTTCGTCGGCGTTGCCTTCGCTGGCGTTGCCTTCGCTGGAGCCGCCTTGGCTGGCACCGGGGGAACCGGCACCGGGGGAACCGGTTCGTCCGTTGCTTTTGCGTTCACGAATTCGAGCCTACAACGACGGACAGTGACCGCAGTCGCAGAAGTTCTCGATTTAGCCGGATGCCGGCCGAGCCTCAGCTCAGTAGTTGAACGATCCGGCCGCGCCAAGGCTCAGGAAGAAGCCGATGTAGATGATGCCGATGATGATGCCGGCAATGATGCCGAGGTAGCCGAGTATGAGGCCGATGATGGCGAGCACGTTGCCCTGCTCGCCAGTCTTCTTGATCTGGCTGAGCGCGATGTGCCCGGTGATAACACCGACAAGACCGAGGCCGATGATGGATGTCGCGAGCGAAACGATCGAAAGCACATTCCACTTGGCGCCGACGGGGGCTGCTGGAGCGGCGTACGGGGTGGGTTCAGTCATGATGAGACTCCTTGAGAATGGGGTGCTGCGAAGGTGATGGAACTGCTGCTGATAGGGCCGTTGCGGTGCAATAGTGACAGTCCGGGTGATTCGTGTCAACGCACCGTCCCGGTGACCACGACCTCAATCACGGTGCACCAGCAGCTCAGTGAACCTGAATCGTCGTGACGGGCAGGGTCGAGTCAGCGCCGAAATCGAGACCGGATGGCGCGTGGCCGGCCATGATCAACTGCGCCCCGAGTGCGGCGATCATCGCCCCGTTGTCAGTGCACAGCGCGAGCGGAGGAATCCGCAGCTCGATTCCCTGTTCGGCACACCGCGCCGTCGCAACCTCGCGCAAC
Organism: Rhodoglobus sp.; assembly: GCA_041736385.1. Classification (GTDB taxonomy): domain Bacteria; phylum Actinomycetota; class Actinomycetes; order Actinomycetales; family Microbacteriaceae; genus Rhodoglobus. Next base: position 21,016 of record JBGSTT010000063.1, read on the forward strand.
CTTGCGTTTGCGACCACCCCGCCGCCGAGCAGCAGGCGGGGAATGTCGAGATCGTTGCAAGCGGCAACGGCCTTGCTAATCAGCACATCGACGACAGCCTCGCGAAAGCTCGCAGCGACATCCGCAATCGGCAACGTTTTGCCAGCGTCGCGCTCGCGCTCGACCCAACGAGCGACCGCCGTCTTCAGGCCAGAGAAGGAGAAGTCATAGCGGTGCCGGTCGAGGTCCTTCGGCAGGCTCAGTCCGCGCGGAAAGCGAATCGCCGCCGGATCGCCGCCGACCGCTGCCCGGTCGATCTCCGGCCCGCCGGGGTACGGCAGTCCGAGCAGGCGTGCGACCTTGTCGAATGCCTCACCGGCCGCGTCATCGATCGTCTCACCGAGAAGCTCGACGTCAGAGGCGAGGTCGCGAACAAGCAGCAACGAGGTGTGGCCCCCCGAAACGAGCAGCGCGATCGTCGGCAGCTCGATGGCACGCCCTCCGAGCACGTCAGCGCCGACGTGCCCGACGAGATGATTGACGGCGTACAGCGGCTTGCCGAGAGAAATTGCGAGAGCCTTTGCCGCTCCGACACCGACCATTAGGGCACCCGCCAGCCCAGGACCGCTCGTCACGGCGATCGCGTCGATGTCGGCGAGCGTGACATCCGCGTCGCTGAGAGCCTGCCGGAGGGTGGGGATGATCGCCTCGAGGTGCGCACGAGCAGCGACCTCGGGAACGACCCCGCCGTAGCGCGCGTGCTCGGCCATCGATGAGGCGATGACATTCGCCAGCAGCGTCGTACCACGCACGATGCCGATGCCTGTCTCGTCACAGCTAGTCTCGATTCCGAGCACTAATGGTTGATTCATGCCAAACCCGCCTTCGGTATCGGGATGCTCAACCGCATGACAACCGCATCGACACCGTCGGGCTGGTAGTAGTTCGGCCGCACCGCGAGCTGCTCGAAGCCGAGCGACTGGTACAGCGATTGCGCGCCAGGATTGTCCGCGCGCACCTCGAGGAACACGTCGGTCGCACCGCGGTCGCGCGCCTCATCGATGAGCCGCAACATGAGTACTCTGCCGAGCCCCTGTCGTCGCGCGCTTGTCGCCACCCCGATGGTCTGGATATCAGCCTGAGGTTGGCGGCGCGGCGCGCGGAGCCCTGCATAGCCGTCGATGCGGCCAGGATCACTCGGCGGGAACGCGACGAGGTAGTAGCTGTGCTTGTCGGCCAGTTCGCCCCGCATCATGGCTGGCGACCAGGCGTCGTTCTCGAACAGTGCCGACTCGAGCGCCATGATCGCATCGAGATCGTCGACCGTTGCTCGCCGCAGCTGCCAGCTCACGCGCTCACGCGCTTCGGACCGGCCGACATCGTGACATCTGGAGAACGAAGGTAGAGCGGCTCATCGGCTGCGAACGGGATCCCCATGGCCTGCTGCAACGCTGCGACCATGCCGAGGGCTCCGGCCGAGACGCGTCCGGGGTTGATGGTGCGCAGGCCAAGCGTGTCGAGCGAATCGGCCTTGGCAAGGTTCGGGCCGGCGACGCGAGTTGGCGGGGCCGTGGCATCCTGGCTCGAATACCTGGTCCAAAAGACCTCGTGCCGACGAGCATCGCTGACGACGATGCATTCGCCGATCACGCCGTAGGCGATGGCATCGTGGCTTACGACGGGGATGACGGACTTCCCGGCCCCGAACGCAAAGGCTCTGGCGGCCGCGATGCCGACGCGGAGCCCCGTGAACGGCCCCGGCCCCATACCCGCGACGACACCGGTCACGTCGGTGACTGCTCCGCCCCAGTCCGCGAAGCATGCCGTGATGAGTTCACCGATGACCTCGGCGTGGCCGCGAGTGTTGTCTGAGCTGTGTTCGGTGATCACGCCAACATCGAGATCCACAATCGCGACGCTCGTGCCTGCCGAAGTATCGATGGCGAGCAGCATCCATCCAGCCTAAGTCAGGCGCGGTTGGTCAGTTCAGCAATGGCGAATCCGCCCAACGTGAGCCGTGGGCGGTGATCGTTACTTCCCGGGGTTCGACGTCAGCGTGCACGTCGCCTCCGCGGGGACGAACGATGTCGACGCTCAGCCAGTCGTCGGAAATACCCGCCATGAGGCCGGCGCCCCACTCTACGATCACGATGGAGCCGGAGTAGTCGATGTCGAGGTCGTCAAGCTCCATCGCGGTGGTCAGGCGATAAGCATCGACATGTACGAGCGGAGCCCCGACGTCGCGCGGGTGTGTGCGCGCGAGCACAAAGGTCGGGCTCGTGACGGCGCCACGCACCCCGAGCGCCGCGCCGATGCCGCGAGTGAGCGTTGTCTTACCAGCGCCGAGTTCACCGTTGAGGAGCACAAGGTCGCCGGCTCGCAACTCTGCCGCGATGCGCGACCCAAGCTCGGCCATCCGCTCGGGATTGTCGATGCGCATCAGACGTACCGCCGAACGACGCGCGGGCCGATCCGCGTGACGATTTCGTAGTTGATGGTGCCGGCCGCGGCCGCCCACTCGTCTACCGATGGCACTCCCGTTGCTCGGTCCCCGAACAGCACTGCGCGATCGCCAACGGCAACCGCCGCGTCACCGACGTCGACGACGATCTGGTCCATCGCGATGCGGCCCGCTACACGATAAGTGAACCCGTTGATCCAAACCGGACCGCGACCGGACGCCGAGCGCGGCACACCGTCGGCGTAACCCAGTGGCACTAGCGCGAGAGTCGCCGGGCCGCTCGTGCGGTAGTCGTAGCCGTACGAGACGCCGTGCCCAGCGCCAACGCGCTTGACGGCGCCCACCGACGCCGCAAGCGTCATGGCGGGAGTAAGGCCCGAAACGGGCACGTTGTCCGGGGAAAGTCCGTAGACACCGATGCCGAGCCGCACCATGCCAAACCGTGCCGCCGGCACGCGCAGT
>JBGSTT010000095.1:0-2895 GCA_041736385.1 Rhodoglobus sp.
GCACCGCGAGCGGTGCGCCGGCCTACCTGATCCGACGCCACTGGGAGGAGTTGCGCGAAGACGGCTTGATTGACGCGGGCGCCGACGCGGGCACCGACGACACGGCGGTGATTCGCGTTGTGCACTGGACCACTATTGCCGTGCTGGGCGCGCTGACCATCGCGACCGCGCTCGGCGTCTTGCTCTAAGTAAGTCATCACGAGTCGTCCCGCTTTGGCGCCGGGCGACCATCGACGGTCGCGCGGTCGAGCAGCGGGTCTGCCTCGCCGAGCTTCGCCCGGCGCAGGAGCCGGTCGCTTGGCATGCGACGCTGGCGCGGGTCGAAGGCGTCGCGCATCCCGTCGCCGATGAAGTTGACACACAGAGCGATCGTGATGATGAAGAGGCCGGGCCACCAGAACAGCCATGGTCTGGTTCCGAAGGCCGCTTGGTTCTCACTGATGATCTTGCCGAGGGATGTGTCTGGCGCCTGAACGCCGTAGCCGAGATAACTCAGCCCGGTCTCGATCAGGATGGCTGCCGCCATCAGCAGCGTCGCGTTGACGATGATGACCCCGACCGCGTTCGGCAGGATGTGTCGGAAGATGATGCGACGATCGCGCGCACCGGCAACCCTCGCAGCATCCACGAACTCTCGTTCGCGCAAACTCAGGAACTCGCCGCGCACCAGTCTGGCCATTCCGGTCCACAGCAGGAGCCCCAGAATGATGGCGAGCACCGGGGCGCCGAAGTCGCCGAAGCGGCGACCGAGCACAGCGCCGATGACGATCACCGGGATGGTGATGATGACATCGGTGAACCGCATGAGCACCGAGTCTGGCCAGCCGCGGTAGTAGCCGGAAACTGCGCCAACAACCGTTCCGATCGTCGTTGCGATTGCGCCGACGATGACCATGATCATGAGCGACTGCTGCGTGCCACGCATGACGACTGCGAAAATATCCCGGCCAACTTCATCTTGACCGAAAGGGTGGTTGCCAATCGAGAACGGGTACAGACTGAGCGTCGGTCGACCGCCGTTCTCAATGGCGACGGCGATGTTCCAGGTATACGGCCACCAGCCGCCGGTCCTGAATTCGCCAATCACGGTTCCGACTGAGGTAAAGGCAAGCACGATGATGAAGACAAGCACGAACATTGCGATGAGCGCCCCGCGATGCCGGAAGAATCGCTGTCGCACGATCTGCGCTTGGCTGAGCCCGCGAACGTTCTTGAGCTCAATGGAGTTCTCGGAGTCGGTAACACCGGCCTCACGGTTGCCAGGCTGCTCGAGCGGAATGTTGCTCATCATGACACCCGGATTCTCGGGTCGAGACCTGCGTACACGAGGTCGGCGATCAGGTTGAAGAGGATGGCAAGACTCCCTGTGACCAGGAAGAACGCCATGACCGGGTTCGGGTCGACCTTGTCTAGTCCGTTTTGGAACAGCGCGCCCATGCCAGTCCAGCCGAAAACTCGCTCGGTGATGACGGCACCACCGATGATCGAGCCGATGTCGAAGGCGACGATCGTCGCAATCGGGATGAGCGCGTTGCGGAATGCGTGACGCACAACGACGGTGCGCTCGGTAAGTCCCTTCGCGCGCGCCGTGCGGATGTAGTCCTGATTCATGACCTCAAGGAGGCTCGCGCGCGAGTAGCGGGTGTAGCCAGCGAACGAGATCAGGACGAGCGCGATCGTCGGGAGCAGCAAATGCGTGAAGGTGTCGACGCCGAGTACCCAGACCGAACCTTCGAGACCAGGAGTCTGCGAGCCGATCGTCGCAATCGGTCGCCCGTTGATGCGACTCGATTGCGTGTAGTCATCCCAGACCGACATATAGCGATCCAGCGCGATGACGCCGGCCACCAGGAACCCCGTGATGGCCGCGGTGCGTGCGACGGGTGCTGGGTCGTTCCCGCCCGTGAACCAGCCGATGCCAAAGCTGACTCCGACCGTGACCAGAGCGAGCAGCGCAATGCTCCACGGCGCCAGATAGAAGGAGAAGCCGAGCATGAACGGGTAGTACAAAGCGATGCCGACTCCCGCGACGATGAGCGAAGCGCGCAGGGCGGCGCGTCGTTTGAGTCCGGTGGAAATCGAGGTGACTCCGAACGCAATGCCGATCGCCGAGATGATGACACCGATGATGCCAATGTGGGGATAGCTGAACCAATCGGTCAACTGCATGTAAGTGAGCACTGCCACAGCGGAGCCGGCGGCGATCGCAAACGTGACAAGTTTGCGTTGGCGTGCACCAGGGATGATCGAGGCCCAGATGGCTCCGGAGACGACAGCCGTGATCGCAATCGCCCACCACGCGATCTGTGGATCTCGCAGGAAGTCGTTGAAGCCGATCGCGACATATTGCTTGAGGAGCACGGCGACCCAGAAAATCGGCAACGAAAAGAACAGGAACGAAAGAAAGGTGATCCCGTAGTCATAGCCGCTGTACTGGCGAAGCGCGGTGGTGATGCCGACAACGAGACCGAGGATGATCGCGAGGAGCGCCGCGATCGTCACGAGTTGGAGGGTGGAGCCGATGGCCTGCGAAAGAAGGATGTTGACCGGCTGGTTTTGCACTGTGACGCCGAGGTCGAAAAACCCGGTGCCACGCAACCCGAGCACGCCACCGATCCAGATGAAGTACCGCAGGAATGGCGGAACGTCGAGGTTCAAGAGCGCCGTGCGCGCCTCGATGAGTTGAAGCTTGTTCGGGGCGGTGCTGTCGCGCAGGTCGGCAAGGGGATCCCCCGAGAGCGCAACAAGGATGTACATCAGGTACGTCGCCGCGAGAAAAATGAAGATCGAGGCGATGAGGCGCCGCGTCACGAATGTTGCCACGAATGGCACCTGCCTTTGATTCTTCGAGAGAGGGGGGGGGGGGGGGGGGGGGCCCCCCCCCCCCCGGCGGGG
>JBGSTT010000110.1:0-6408 GCA_041736385.1 Rhodoglobus sp.
TCGCTCTCTGTGTCGAGAATGCCCAATTGCTCGATCAGTTCATCGTGTGCCGTCTTCTTGCCCTGGACCCGACTCTGCAAGGCAAACGTTCTCGGCAAATTCACGTACGTCTGGATCGACGTTGGCAAATAGTCAATCACCATCCGTTCAACAACGTGACGCTGGTCCGGGGCGCTGGCGAGATCATTCCAGCGAGCAACTATCTCATCGAGAGCGTCGAGGATTCGCGTGAGGATGGTGTTCGCGTCATCCTCAAGGCGGCGCGCTTGGCCCTTCATGGCGCGGCGCAGCACCTTCAGTTGTTCCTTCAAATCGTCGGCGGATGCTCCGGCTCCGAGCCCGATTCGCAAGTCGACCCTGTCCCTCGGCGCGACGAGAGCACCAACGAGGTAGCTCGCGCCGACGATGGCTGGCCACAGCACACCGAGGCCGAAGACCAGCTGGGCGCCGATGGCTCCGACGGCAAACACGCTGCCGAGAATGTTCTTCGACGAGCCGAGCCAGCGACCGGGTGCTGTCGCCCAGAAACCGCTATTGGTAGCCACGGATGTCCTGGAACGCTCCGGCAAGATCGCCGTTGAGCGCGTCGAAGGCCCTGCCGCCGGTGAGTTCAGCAATCGCCGTCAACTCGTCGACATTAGCGTTCCCGAACAGCACGACGAATGTCGAGATGGATGAAGCACCAGAGCCGAGCCCGTTGTAGAAGCGCTCGAAATCGCTCGCCGACGCGCCGTCGGTGTTCTCGCCATCCGTCATCAGCACAATCGACACAAAGGTGTCTGGCCGCTCCGCTTTCTGTTCGATCGCGACACGGTAGGCCTCAGCGAGGGAGGTGTAGATCGCTGTGCCGCCATCCGCAAACAAGTTGTCAGCTTCAGATCGGATCTGTTCGAGAGCGGCGGTCTTGTCCGTGTCCGGAATGTCGATCACGATCGGGAATTCCGGCCCATCGTTGAACGGGATGAGTGTCACTCGTTCCCGACTGCGGAAGGCAGCAAACCCGCCGGCCGTACTCTCGTCTGCACCGGCAAGGTTCTTGAGCGCCTGCTGCAGAGCGGCAAGTCGCTCACCCTCCATGGACCCGCTCGTGTCGAGCACGAAGATCGTTTGCGCTGGGGCGCGAACCGTCTCGAGGTAGGTCGAGATCAGCGTGTTCACGACATCCAAGGTGTTCGGAAACGGTGTCTCAAACAGGATCTGATCTGGAAAGGTGGACCCGGTATCGATCCCGGGTACCCCGGGCCGCCGGTTGGTTTCAGCGATAATGCGCTGTTGAATCTCTGGGGTGGTCAGCCAATCGGTGAGGGTGTCGAAGAGCGGGCGTTTCGTGGCATCCGCCGAACTGAGCAAGGTCAGCGGATAGTCGCTCGTAACCACACCATCGGTGGGTGTGATGATCGTGAGTTGCTCGCCGTTCGGGCGCAGAGTGCGAAGCACCGACTCGTAGTTGATCAATCCGTCGACGACGTCAGGAGCGGCTTCGAACCGGTCGGCAAGAAAACCGGATGACCCTGCCGTCAGCTTCTGGCCGGAGAAGAAACTGGTCATCTCCGGGGTGACCGACTGGATGTCGGCGTCGGTCAGCGCCGAGCCAGTGCCGGACAGCGCGGTCGCAACCGCGACGAGGGCACTGAATCCCGAGTTCGATGCAGCCGGGTTGGTCATTCCGTAGGTGAACTTGCCGGCGGATGCCGCGGCTGCCAGTTGCGCCCAAGTGGGAGCCGTGGCATCCCAACCCAAGCGTTGTGCAACCGATGGATTCAGGCCCATGACGACGGGGGAGGTCATGATCTTCACGCTCGATGAAACGGCCGAGCTCGCTCCGGGTAGCAGCGAAAGGTAGCGGTTGTTTGGGAACCAGATCGCGTCGTACTTGCCATCAGCGCCACCGGCGGCTACGCGCTCGGTGCCTTCAAGGGTGCCAACATACTCGAACGCCACCTTGACGCCAACCTCCGATGCAGCACTCTCGAGGATCGGAACCATGTCCTTGACTTCACTGCCCGCGAGGATGCGCAAGGTATTGGCGTCGTTGGGAAGCCCTCCGTCTGGCGTTGCGCCAAATGGCACGCAACCGCTCAGCGCGAGCGCTGCGGCGACAAGAACCGCGATGGCGGCGAAGGGCTTGATCGGCATGGTTAGTTCGACTCCTCTGGCTTCTCGCCCGCTCCGAGCTGGGCGCCGTCCTGTGGCTTTGCTCGCTCAAGGTAGGCGGTCGCTTCGGTGAGGCGGGCCTGCAACGCGTTCACCGTCTGGGCCATGGTTTCGACTGCCTTGACCTTGTAGCTGTCGACTTGGTCGATGGTGTCGTAGATGTTCTCGAACGCCGTCTCGAGCGACTCGATGCTGATCGTCGCCGACGTAGACTGCTCCGCAATGGCGATCGACTGGCTCTTGAGCATTTGGGATGTCGCAACGATCAGGTTCGAGGTGGTCGTGTTCAGCGCGGTGATCTGGTCGAGCACGAGTTTCTGGTTCGCGAGCGCCTGAGCCACGATGACGGCGGTGCGCAGTGCCGAAATCGTGGTGGTCGACGCGCGCTCGACCCCCTTGATGAGCTCGACGTTGTTCTTGCGCACGACGTCAAGTGCGAGGTAGCCCTGTGCGCTGACGGCGAGTTGGGTCAGGAGGTCCTGGTGCTTCTGGCGGATGACGAATAGCAAGTCGGCGGTGAGGGTGTCAGCCTTCTTCTGGTCACTCACACGAAGGTCGTCAATCTGGTCGACTAGCTGAGCATCAAGGGCACTCGTGAGCACGGCGTACTCCTGCAACTTGTTCATCGTGTCCCACAGACGAACCTTTTCGCCTTCGACAGCAGCGTTGTCCTTCAGGAGGGCATCCTGCCCGTTCTGGAGCGCATGGAGGATCTTGTCCAACTGGGTCTGGGCGGATGCGTACTTGGCGAAATAGCTGCGAATCTTGTCGCGGAACGGAATCAGGTTGAGGAGAAACTGTCCGAGGCCGCCTTCCTGCCTCGTTGGATCCAGATCCTCGATAGTCAGGCGCAATTCGACCAGCGTGTTTGCGACTTTGCGCTGGGCATCTGCTTCATCGCCGGTGCCCTTCGCGGCGGCGAGCGCGGCAACCGGGCGCTCCAACATGCGGTTCGTGACGGCAGCCGAGCTGCGGATTTCGTCGCGCCCCATTGCCGAGACGTCGTTGATCTTCTTCATGAACTCCGGGGCGTTGGGGTCTTTGTCGATGAGGTCGGCGATGAAGGTCTTGGCCCGCTCGGCGAGTTCCTTGCTTCGCGCGTCATCGATCGGCATCATCGCGCTCGCCTGGGCGGTGCCAACATTGGGCACCGGTGCCGGTGGGACCAGTACGAGGTCGGACTGCACCTCGGGCGGTGGCGGGTTGGATGGAGTGGTTGACGCGGTCTTCAGGTCGAGCGGTGAGTCTGACATGATGCTCCTTCTGGCGTTCGCGGATTAGCCGTTGACGTCGGTAGTGGCGGGTGGTGGGGTGTCGTAGCGCGTTGCGATCTCGGTAATCATCGATTCGAGCGTTTCGTAGCTTGGCGGTTCGATCACGTTCACCAAGGACGGCGGCACAGCAAGGCCGTTTGCCTTCAGGGTCTCGGAGAAGACACTCGCATCGGCTGGCCGGAAGCCGTACTTGGCTGACAGGCTCGCGAGACGCGGATCACTGATCATCAACTCGCCGATTCTCTTGCCTGCGTCGGTGAGTGGAACCACCGTGTGCTTGGAAAAGACCGTAGGTTGCGGGTACATCAGGAGCATGTCGTCTGTAATGGCGGTCTTGCCGGTCGCACTCATCTGACGACCGAGGAACTGGGCTTCGTACACCATCACGATCGGTTTCGAGCCGATGCCCTGAGAGAGGTAGTCCTCAAACGGCGCTTCCGACGAGGATGCTGAGAACCCCTGCTCAAGAAACAGCGCTGCCATCTGATCGATGACCGCAGCTTCTGCCGCCGGGGAACTGACAATCTCGTTGCCGTTCGCAACGTAGCTCGCCATCGAGAGATACATTGCGGCCGAATTCGACTGGCGGATGTCCGTGCTCGAGATCAGCACATTGCGCGAGCTGGGATACAACTCAGTCGCTCCAGGAAGATCACTCCAGCGGGTGCCCGCTTGGGCTAACGCGAGGTAGGCGGCCATGTCGAGTTGCCAAGTGCCATCAGAATCCTGTGAGGCAATTCCGGCCGCCTCAAGTAGTTCCACAATCGGCTTGAACGTTGCGATCGCCATAGGAGAAAAGAACGGGGCATAGACCGTCGAAGCTCCGGTCTCGCGCTTGATCTTCTCGGCGGCTGGCGCGGATGAAGGGAACACGAAGTCGACGTCCGTTAGGTCGACCGTCGTGGCAATCTGGCGGGATCCGGCCGTCGTGATCTGCACGTCGAAGCCGCTCTCGGCGAAGATGGCTTGCACTTCTGGATCTTCGAAGAACGGCTTCTTCTCCGACCCGATTACGCCCGTGACGACGGTGAGTTGGGTGTTGGGGATGAGACCGGGTGTTTCTCCCCCGAACAACCGCCCGACGAGCACGGCAGCCACGATCCCGATGATGAGAACGATGGCGAGCACAAGGCCGATGACCCGCTTTGCCACTGAACTCATGACTGACACCGTACCGCCAGCAAGTAAACAGTTGATAGCCAATCAGAAGTTTCTCGGCGGCCGTTCGCCTTGAGCGCACGAGCACCGGCACCGGCACCGGCACCCGACTGAGCGACAGCACCAGCACCAGCACCAGCCTAAGAACCGGCTCGGTGCTGCTATTCGCGCGCCAGCTCCAACAATGCGCGACTTTTCGAGCGCAGGGGTATCGATGTACGGGCCGCGTCGATCGCCGGTGGCGGAATCAGCAGGTAGTTGTTGCCCTCTCGCACCACTTCCCAGCCGTTGTTGTGCACGAGCATGTGGTGGAATCGGCACAAAAGCACCCCGTCGGCGATGTCTGATCGCCCCTGATCGCGCACCCAGTGTTTGGTGTGGTGTGCCTCGGTCCACTCGGGCGGTCGTTCGCAATCGATCCAGATGCATCCGCCGTCGCGTGCCGTGAGAGCGACGCGCTGCGCCGGTGAGAACAGGCGCGCCTCTCGGCCGAGGTTCAACACTTGACCGTCGTCGAATGCGATCGACACCGTTCCTTCGGAGCACGCGATGCGCTCGACTGTCTCTATAGAGACCGGCAGTTGCACGCCCTCCAAGTATCCACGGCCTTCGCGGCGTTCCACCGTCTTGAGTGTCGTGATAACGCGCACGGCGGGCTGGCGGGAGCCGATGGTGCGCCGCACCCCCGGGCGTACCGCGCGGAGATCTGCTTCGACGCCGATGCGCAGCAACTGCACGAAGGAGTCGTGCGCATACTGTTCAAGCGTGCGAGGGTCGGTCGCTATTGCATCCGCCCACGCCCTGTCGTCGTCAGCAACAAACCGCACCCCGCCGCGTCGCGGTGACGTGAGCTTGTCGTACACATCGTCGAGATACGCGCCGGACTCGAGGTCGGTATCGATGATGTAGCGACGCTGGCCGTTCGGTCGAATGAGCCGACGCACCGCTCGTTCGTCACGAATGGCTTGCTCGCGGGTGGCAACGCCAGCAATGTCGAGTTCGTCCCGCAGTTCGCGAGCCCGACGAAGGAAGGCATCCGCGTGTAGGTCTGGCTCCTCGGACAACAGCTGGCTGACCGCGCCCAGCAGGTCAGCGATATTCACCGATGCGGTCGGAGAGCCGAGCCCTGACCGGATCGCCCGAGCGGAGTCGACGGCGAGAGTGCCCGCGCGCACGGCAGCACCGACGGCGCTGAGCCACGATTCGTACAACTCGGCATCTGGAGCGTCGTGAACCATGGTGCCCACCTGCACGAGAGTTGCGGCATCCCGAGCAGTTGACCCGGTCATGTGCTGAACCAGGGCCTCTGGAGTGCGGAATCCTGTTCGCTGGGCCAGCCCGGTGTAACCCAGCTCGTGACGAGACCGGTGCTTGACCTCCCCGGCGATCAGCGACGCACACGCGTCGATCGCTCGCCGAGCTTCGGCAAGCGTGCGCTGAACCGCGAGCAACTCGTCGTCGCCGAGTGGGCGGACCGCCGACACATTCCGAGGCAAACCTGCCGTCGAGGACGCAACAGCATCGAGTATTGCTGTGAACCTGTCTTCGATAATTGGCATACAACTAGTGTCGCAGAATAGAACATAGATATGAATAGCCCTCGTGAATCTGTGGTCAAGTTCTTGGGGCCCTGGCTGTGGAGGAGAGGTCGCGACGGCGCATACAATCGACGCAGCAGGGCCGGCTGCTTCCGAGAATTGGGAGCGCGGCTGACACTGTGGGTACGAACAAGCGGTACGCGGACAGCATCGACCGGAGGGCGCAAGAACGCGCGCCGCGGCATCCGGAGCAGCAGACGGCGGAAGCACCGACTGCGCGGGCT
>JBGSTT010000116.1:0-19085 GCA_041736385.1 Rhodoglobus sp.
CCTCCCGCCGCAAGCGTTTCAAGAAGCACCGCGGTCTTGGGCTCGAGGTGCAGTGACATCCCGATACGCTGTTCCGCGAACGGCAGCGTCTTGGCGAAGTCCGCGCGAGTCCGAGCGAGCAGCGGCATTCGAGATCGTATCCACTCGACTCTGGCGGAGCCGCGAGCGGCAAGTTCTAACGTCATGAACACACTCTACATATATGAACACCACTTTCATATATGGCGGATGCCGCTAGGCTGTTGCTATGGCGACGAAAATCATCCTCGACTGCGATCCCGGCCACGACGACGCGATCGCGATGCTGCTTGCCTGGGGCAGTCCGGATATTGAGCTCGTTGGGGTGACCACGGTCATGGGCAATCAGACGATTGAGAAGGTCACCCGCAATGCGCTCGCTGTCGCCCGGGTTGCTGGAATCACCGGCGTGCCGTTCGCGCGTGGCGCTCATCGCCCGCTCGTGCGCGATGTGGAAGTCGCCGAGAGCATCCACGGGGAGTCCGGCCTTGACGGGCCAGTGTTGCCAGAGCCGACCATCGAGCTTGACCCGCGGCACGCCGTCGACTTCATCATCGACACGATCATGGCCGCGGAGCCGGGCGAGATCACCCTGGTTCCGACGGGCGCCCTCACCAACATCGCGATGGCGGTGCGCAAGGAGCCGCGCATCGTCGAGCGCGTTCGCGAGGTTGTGCTCATGGGTGGGGCGGTCGGCGGCGGCAACTGGTCGGCGACGAGCGAGTTCAACATTGTGATCGATCCCGAGGCCGCGCACATCGTGTTCAACGAACGTTGGCCGTTGACTATGGTCGGTCTCGACGTCACACACGAGGCGCTTGCCACGCCGGATGTCGCTGCCGCCATCGCCGCGGTCGGCACCGCCCCAGCGCGCTTCGTTGGTGAGCTCCTGGAGTTCTTCGGCGAGACCTACAAGGATCAGCAAGGCTTCGAGTTCCCGCCGGTCCACGACCCGTGCGCGGTCGCCTTCGTGATCGACAGGAGCGTGATGTCGGTGACTCGGGTACCGCTCGACATCGAGCTCGGCGGCATCCTGACGCTCGGGATGACCGTGGCGGACTTCAGAGCACCGGCCCCCGCTGACTGCACGACCCACGTTGCGCGCGGCCTCGACCATGCCAAGTTCTGGGCCCTGGTGATTGACGCCCTCGAGCGCATCGACGACCCGGAGTAGGCCCCACGATTGTTACCCGTCCGCTACCCCACCCTGCCGGCGATGAGGGGGCCGCCGGTTTCGAGCGGGTCGCCAGCGGCACCGATGCGGTAGGCGCCTTCCAGGGCCTCAAGGGCGCGCTCGAAACGGGCTGGCTCGTTGGTATGCATGGTGAAGAGAGGCTGGCCCGCGCGAACGGTATCCCCCGGCTTGGCGTGCAGGTCGATACCGGCGGCATGGTCAACCGGGTCCTCTTTGCGGGCCCGCCCTGCGCCGAGGCGCCAGGCGGCGATGCCGAACGGCAAGGCGGCCTGAGCGACGAGAACCCCGTCACGTTCTGCGGTCACAACCTGGCTCTCGCGCGGGCTCGGCAACGCGGCATCCGGATCGCCGCCTTGGGCTGAGATCATCGCACGCCAACGGTCCATTGCCCGGCCGTTCTTCAATGCACCAGCAACATCGGCGTCAGGAAGACCGGCCAGCGAGAGCATCTCCCGCGCGAGCGCGACCGTGAGTTCGATGACATCCGCCGGCCCACCACCGGCCAGCACCTCAACCGATTCGCGAACCTCGTTGGCGTTGCCAATCGCAGACCCAAGCGGCACGTTCATGTTCGTCAGGAGGGCGACAGTGCGAGTGCCAGCGTCGTTGCCGAGCTGCACCATCGTTTCCGCGAGTTCACGACTGCGCACCGGGTCTTGCATGAAGGCCCCAGACCCGAACTTCACGTCGAGCACGAGCGAGGCGGTGCCCTCGGCAATCTTCTTCGACATGATCGATGAGGCGATCAGCGGGATCGCCTCAACGGTACCTGTGATGTCGCGTAGCGAATAGAGCTTCCCGTCCGCCGGGGCAAGGCCAGAGCCAGCAGCGCAGACCACGGCACCTACCGACCGCAACTGGGCGTAAAACTCCTCATTCGACAGAGCGGCGCGCCAGCCGGGGATGCTCTCGAGTTTGTCGAGCGTCCCCCCGGTGTGTCCGAGTCCGCGGCCAGACAACTGCGGAACAGCGACCCCGAAGGATGCCACGAGCGGCGCCAGCGGCAAGGTGATCTTGTCGCCAACTCCCCCGGTCGAGTGTTTATCGGTCGTGACTTTCCCGAGGTCGTCGAAGTTCAGGGTCTCGCCACTGGCGATCATGGCCAGCGTCAGATCGCGGATCTCCCGCGCCTCCATGCCGTTGAGGAAGATCGCCATCGTCATGGCGGCCATCTGCTCATCGGCGACATATCCGCGGGTGTATGCGTCGACAAGCCAGCTGATCTGCTCGGTCGACAGCACTGCCTTGTCTCGCTTAGTGCGAATCAGGTCGACAACGTCGAACTGTTCAATGCTCATCCGTGGAACTCCTCAAGCGTGCGCGGGCCGAAAGCGTCCGGGATAACCTCGTCGATGGTCTTGATGCCAGACACCGTCTCGAGCAACATCCCAGGCGCCGAGTGCTCGAACAGCAACTGTCGGCAGCGGCCGCACGGCATCAGCGCACCCCCGTTGCCATCAACGCAGGTGAAGGCGACAAGCTTGCCGCCGCCGGTCATGTGTAGCGAAGACACGAGTGCGCACTCAGCGCACAGCGTCAGCCCGTAGGAGGCGTTCTCCACGTTCGCACCCGAGATGACTCGTCCGTCGTCGACAATTGCCGCTACCCCGACGGGAAACTTCGAATACGGAACGTACGCGTGGCTCAGGGCTTCTTTCGCAACCTCACGCAAGGCATCCCAGTCGGCGTCGGTCTTGGGCACAAAGTCGGTCATGATTTTATGTACGGCTTCCCGGCCGCCGCGGGGCCGCGAACCAGACCGACGAGCCCGGCGACCGCGAAGATGGTAACCAGGTACGGCAGCATGAGCATGAACTCGCTTGGCACGGGGGACCCAATGATGCTCAGCACGCTTTGCAAGTTGGACGCGAAGCCGAAGAGTAGCGCCGCAAGAGTCGCGCGAATAGGATCCCACCGGCCGAAGATGACCGCGGCAAGGGCGATGAAGCCAGCCCCCGCCGTCATTTCCTTGTTGAATGCGCCGACCGACCCGAGCGTGAAGAACGCGCCGCCAAACCCTGCGATGGCTCCAGCGAGCGAGACATTCCAGAATCGGGTGCTGTTCACGTTGATGCCAACGGTGTCTGCGGCCTGCGGGTGCTCACCAACGGATCGCAAGCGAAGCCCCCAGCGGGTCTTGAACAAGGCAAACCACACCACGGCGACGGCGATGTACATCGCGTAGATAATGATCGTCTGGCGGAACAGCACTGGACCGATAATCGGGATCTCGCTCAACAGCGGGATCGGCAATCTCGGGAAGCGCGGCGGACTGTTTAGGAGCTCCGAGTTCGGAGCGAGCAGGGTTGAGAACAGGAAGCTCGTGAGCCCGATGACGAGCACATTGAGCACGACTCCGACGATCACCTGATCGACGAGGTACTTGATGGAGAACGCGGCGAGTACGAATGCAACGAGCACCCCGGCGATGACTGCTGCGACCAGGCCAGCAAATGGGTTTTGAGTAATGGATGCCACCATGGCCGAAGCGAAGGCGCCGGCCAGCAACTGTCCCTCGATGGCAACATTGATGACACCGACGCGCTCGGAAATGACGCCGCTGAGCGCTCCGAAGATGAGCGGTGCACTGAGGCCGACGGTGCCGACAAGTAGCCCAGGAATCGGGATCGTCGCACCCGCGGCAGCCCAGGTCAGGAAGCCAGCGAGAAAGAGCACTGCGAAGAGGCTAATTAGCCAGAGCGGTGTCTTCTTGGCTTGGTATGCCCGCACTGCCGATAGCGCCGAAATCAGGAAAAACAGGATGGTGATCACGCCGCAAACGACGGGTACGTTGGCCTCGATTGGCGGCAATTGAATGAGATCAGAGTCCGTCGACAGTCTGAACACCGTGATGCCCTCGCGCCCGAAGAGGACAAACATCACCAAGCCAGCGAGAGCGAAGATGCTCAGCGCGATCGGCGGCTTAATGTCGCGGACGACGGCCGTTTGAAGCACGATGGGCCCGGATGACGGTGTCGTAGCGGTGCTGGCGGTGGTCATGAGGTGGCCGTCGCTTTCGTCGTAGCGTTGGATGGTTTCCGGCGCGCGCGGGCGGGTCCGTCCGGCGATGGAAGCCGGAAGATGGCCCGCACGAGCGGTGGTGCCGCGATGAACAGCACGATGAGCGATTGCACAACCAGCACGATGTCGATCGGGATGCCCTCTGCCGCTTGCATCGAGTATCCGCCAGCCTTGAGCGCGCCGAACAGGATTGCCGCAAAGAACACGCCAACGGGCTTGGAGCGACCCAATAGGGCGACTGTGATGGCGTCGAAGCCGATCCCAGCGTCAATGCCCGCCGTGAATCCGGATGTCACGGTACCAAGGACTTGAGCGACGCCAGCCATTCCGACGAGTCCGCCGGAGAACAGCATGACGTACACGTACACGCGCTTGACGTTGATTCCGGCAACCTTCGCCGCATGCGGGTTGTACCCGACAGCGCGGAACTGGAATCCGAGGCTCGAGCGATTGATGAGGTACCAAACATAGGCCGTCGCGGCAATCGCGAGAATGAATCCGGCGTGCAAGTTGTAGGCATCACCGAACAGCGGCGGGAAGACCGCGGTCTCGAGCATCGCGGGCGACTTCGGATTGGTCGAGCCGGGCGCTTGGAGCGCGCCCGGTGTTCGCAGCAGGAACGAAACGAGATAGAAGCCGACGTAGTTGAGCATGATCGTCACGATCACCTCGTTTGCTCCGGTCTGCGCCTTGAGCAACCCGACGATTCCACCCCAGATCGCTCCGGCCAGCACACCCATAACGACTGCGACAATCAGGTGGATGCCGGCGGGCAGCGGCCAAGCGAACGCAACATACCCAGCCGCTGCGGATGCCACGAGCATCTGCCCGCGGCCACCGATGTTGAACAGGCCGACCCGGAACGCGAGCGCCAAACCGAGCCCCGCCATGATGAGCGGTGTTGCGAACGTCAGCGTCTCGGTCAGTGGTCGGATGCCAGAGGCGAAATCGTCCCTGCGGAAGTTGTAGATCGAGCCCTGGAAGAGCGCGCTGTAGGCACCAAAGACCGCGTTCCAGATCGCCGCGATCGTGTCACCGGGTCTGGAGAAGAAGTACCCAGCTGCGACTTGCACCTCGTCGTTGGTTAGTGCGATGAGGATCGCTCCGGCAACCATCGCGAGCACAACCGCGAGAACCGAGACAAGAGCGCTGCCGTTCAGGATGTCGCGCAGGACCTGCTGCGCGCGGGACGGCGGCTGGATTGATTCCTCGAACGTCCCTGCGAGCTTGGGCGCTGGTTGTGGAGCGCTCACGCTGCCGCTCCTGTCACCGCTGCGGTCGCCGCCGCTGCCGAGTCGCCAGCCATCATGAGCCCGAGCACGTCGCGCGGGGTGTCGCCAGGAACAATGCCGACGATGCCGCCTCGATACATAACGGCAATCCGGTCGGCGAGCGCGACGACCTCGTCGAGTTCAGTCGATACGACGATGACGGGAACCCCAGCATCCCGTGTCTCGATGATTCTCGTGTGTACGAACTCGATCGAGCCGACATCGAGCCCTCTCGTCGGCTGAGCCGCAACGAAGAGCCGAAGGGTTCGACTGAGCTCGCGGGCGAGCACGACTTTCTGCTGATTTCCGCCGGAGAGCTTTCCGACGAGCGTGTCGATCCCCTGAGTGCGAATGTCGAACTCCTTCACTTTGTCTTCTGCGAAGCTGGCCAACAGCTCGCGCTGCAGTGTTCCAAACTTCACGAACGGCTCGGCGTGGGAGCGATCGAGCATGAGATTTTCGGCAATCGTAAACTCACCGACGAGCCCGTCGTCTGTTCTGTCCTCTGGAATGAATCCGACCCCTGCGTCGAGAGTCTTTCGCACCGAATGCCCGATGAGTGATTTGCCATCGAGCGTGATGGAGCCAGTGACTCTGGGTTGCAGCCCGAGAAGCGCTTCGGTCAGTTCGGTCTGGCCATTGCCCTGCACTCCGGCGATGGCGAGTACCTCGCCAGAGCGAACCTCGAAGCTCACATCGTTGACAACGAGTTGGTTGCGGTGATCGATGACGCAGAGGTTCTCGACGACGAGCGCCTCGTCTCCCGGCTTTTCTGGCCCCTTCTCGACCATGAGGTCGACCGCGCGCCCGACCATCATCGACGCGAGTTCGGCGCTTGAGGCGGTTGGCAGTGCCTCACCGACCACTTTTCCAAGCCGGATGACCGTGATGCGGTCAGCAACGGCGCGAACCTCGCGCAGTTTGTGGGTGATGAAGACGATGGAGGTTCCGGAATCCTTGAGCTGGCGCATAATGACCATGAGCTCGTCGGTTTCTTGAGGGGTCAAGACCGCGGTCGGTTCATCGAAGACGAGCACTTTGGCATCCTGCGACAGGGATTTGATGATCTCGACCCTCTGCTGCACCCCGACGGGAAGATCTTCGATTAGCGCGTCCGGGTCAACGTCGAAGCCGAAGCGCGCTGAGATTTCGCGCACCTTCGCCCGTGCCCCTGCAAGGTCAAGTCGACCGCCGAAGGTGGTGTCTTCGTGTCCAAGCATGACGTTCTCGGCCACCGTGAACACGGGAATGAGCATGAAGTGCTGGTGCACCATACCGATGCCGGCCTTCATCGCGTCGCCAGGGCCAGCAAAGTGCTGGGTCACGTTGTCGAGCAGAATCTCGCCTTCTTCGGCGTGATACAGACCGTAGAGCACGTTCATGAGGGTCGACTTGCCTGCGCCATTCTCACCGAGCAGGGCGTGGATCTCCCCCGGCTCGACGGTGAGATTGATGTGATCGTTGGCGACAAACGCGCCGAACCTTTTGGTGATCCCGCGAAGTTCTAGCTTCATGAAAGACCAATCTACTGCGGCGGCGCTGCCGACAATGACGATGTTAAGAAGGTCGGGGAGACCAGCTCTTCAGCTGGCCTCCCCGACCGCGTTACTGCGGGTGATTAACCCAGGTAGGACGCAACCGGAATGTCACCGGCAATGATCGCTGCCTTGATCTCTTCGAGCTTGCCGGCCAGGTCGGCGGCAACCTTCGACTCGAAGTTGTGGAACGGTGCGTAGCCGACACCCTCGTTCTCGAGGGTTCCGATGTAAGGCGCGTTCGAGAAGTCGCCACCAGCAGCAGCAATCACGACGTCATAGGTCGCCGTCTTGATGCCCTTGAGGATCGACGTCAGGATGACGTCTTGCGTGTTGGGGTCGGTCTCGAACAGGTCGGCGTCTACACCGAGAAGGGCGATGTCCTTACCAGAGTCGGTGATGGCAGCGAGTGCTGACTGGTAGATCGGTCCACCGACAGGAAGCAGAACGTCTGCGCCCTGATCGATGAAGTTCTGCGCAGTCGTCTTGGCAACGTCGTTCGCCTCGAAGCCGCCGGTTACGGCGTATGCGTCGGGGTTGGCTGGGTCGTAGCCGAGCACAGACACGGCGGTGCCGTTATCGGTGTTGTAATACGCCACACCCTGAGCGAATCCGTCAGAGAAGATCGAGACGGTCGGGAACGGCAGTCCGCCCCAGGTCGCGACAATGCCAGACTTCGAGTAGCTCGCTGCGGCGTAACCGACGAGGAACGCCGCCTGAGCCGTGTTGAACACGATCGGCTTGGTGTTCGGGAAGTCGACAGTGCCATCGAAGTCGCCGTCTGCAGCATCGTCGATGAGCGCGAACTCGACGGTCGGGTTCGCAGCGGCGGCCTCGAGGGTCGCAGCCGAGAGAGCGAATCCAACGGTGACGATCAGGTTGCAGCCCTCGTCGACGAGGCCCTGGATGTTGGGGGCGTAGTCAGAGTCGGATGCGGACTCGACGGTAATCGCCTCGACACCGATCTCGGTGGCGGCCTCGGTGATTCCTTCGAATCCGAGCTGGTTGAACGACTTGTCGTCGAAGCCTCCGGCGTCAGAAACCATGCAAGGCAGGAAGTCGACTGCTGCGGCCGTTTCGGTCGGCTCTACGGGTGCTGCGGCGCAGCCGGCGAGCACGAGTGCGCTCGTTCCGATTAGCGCAAGGCCGCCGAATACGCGGGTGCGAGAGGTGATTCTCAAGGTGTCCTCCAGTGTGCTGCCCAGCGGGATTTGCCGGGACTCAGTGCCACAACGTTACCCAAAGATGCCAATCGCAGGACCGGGAACGGCGATACGTCTCCGAAAGGTTACAAACTCGCGACTGTGCCGAAATATCTGGGAAATGTTCGAGACAGCGTCATTGCCGGGTCGCAAGCGTCAAAGGACATCGTCCCGACCCGAGATTTTGAGGGCGTCAACGACACTCTTGACGCGCTGAGCGTTGGCCGTCGTCGTGACGAGGAGGGCATCCGGGGTGTCAACAATCACGATATCGGTGACCCCGATGAGCGAGATGAGCCTGCCACTTTGTGAAACCACGACTCCGGTGGATGCATCAGCGAGTACTCGAGCATTCTCTCCGATAATCGCCAGATCGCTCTTGCGCCCGCCGGAATGTAGCTTGGCGATCGAGGCAAAGTCGCCAACGTCATCCCAACCAAAATCGCCCGGGATCACCACGAGCCGACCGGCCGCCGCTGCGGGCTCGGCCACCGAATAGTCGATCGCGATCTTGGTCAGGCGCGGCCACACGCGATCCACAACTGCTCCGCGGCGAGGGGTGTCCCAAGCCTGAGCCAATTCGGTGATTCCGGCGAGGAGCTCCGGCTGAGAACGGCCGAGCTCCGTAAGCAAGACGTCGGCTCGCGCGATGAACATTCCCGCGTTCCACAGGTGCTGGCCATCGGCAAGATAGCGTTCCGCTGTCGACAGATTCGGCTTCTCGACGAAGGCTGTTGCGGCAACGGCATGCGGGGCATCCGCAATTATCATCGGCTGGCCGCATTCGATGTACCCGAAGCCGACCGCTGGCTCGGTTGGGGTGATACCGATCGTGGCAATGTACCCAGCGTCAGCGGCAGCGACACCCTCAGCGACGGCACGACGGAAGCTTCGAGCATCCCGAATCACATGGTCGGCCGCGAACGAGCCGATCACGACGTCAGGTTCGCGCTGGTGCAGAATCGCAGCGGCGAGTCCGATGGCTGCAGAAGAGTCCTTCGGTTCACTCTCGAGCACGACGTTCGGATCTGCCAACTCCGGCAACTGCTCCTCGACTGCCGCCCGATGCGCTCGGCCAGTGACGACCATGATTCTCTGCGCGCCGGACAGCGGAACGAGGCGATCCCAAGTGTCGCGCAGCAAGGTTTGCCCGGAGCCGGCCAGATCGTGCAGAAACTTTGGTGCATCCGCCCGAGAAAGCGGCCAGAGCCTGGAACCGATCCCACCGGCGGGGATCACACTGTAAAAGTGCTCAAAGGGCGCAGTCATGCCTCAAACATAGACTTAAGACGACATTCACCTTCCAGCAACGTCGAAGCCCCACTCCCGCCACATCGAATTGCAACCGTGTAGTTAGTGGGAGTGCTCGACACTCCCCGCAGCACCTCTACCGGGTAGATGGAGTGGGCACAATGCGCGTAGCAGTGATCAGTGAAAGCTTCCTTCCGACCATCAATGGAGTCACCAACAGCGTCAAGAAGGTGCTCGACTACCTTCAACACAACGGGCACGAAGCGATCGTGATCGTGCCAGCCGCTGGTGCACCAAGCGAGTACGCGGGCTTTCGAGTTCACGAGATGCCGGCGTTCGCCTACCGTCAGTTTCCCGTCGGTCTGCCGAACCCCGCGGTCCAGGCGCTGCTAACCGAGTTTCGGCCAGACGTGATTCACGCGGCATCCCCGTTTCTGCTTGGCGCTCAGGCGATCGCGGCTGGCAATCGGCTTGGTATCCCGTCGGTCGCAATCTTCCAGACGGATGTCGCCGGTTACGCCAGGCGCAACCACCTCGGTGCCGCAACTCGCTTCGCGTGGCGCTTGGTGCGCTGGGTGCACGAGGGAGCAGAACTCACGCTCGTGCCGTCGACGTCGTCGATGCGCGATCTCGAAGCCGCCGGTGTGCAGCGGCTCATGCGGTGGGGACGCGGCGTTGACCTGAATACCTACCACCCACGCAACCGCGCCACCGACGATGTTGCACAGCTGAGAGCCCGCCTCGCGCCGAACGGCGAGGCGATCATTGGTTACGTCGGGCGACTCGCTCCGGAGAAGCAGGTTGAGCGTTTCGCTGCCCTGCGTGGGCTTGACGGAATCCAGATCGCGATCGTCGGCGACGGGCCGTCGGATCTTGCCGTCAAGCGGCACCTTAGCGGGATGCCGGTAACCTTCCTTGGCAAGCTCACCGGCAATGACCTCGCCAACGCGTACGCCGCGTTCGACATGTTTCTGCACACCGGAACCGAAGAAACGTTCGGACAGACAGTGCAGGAAGCACACTCGACAGGAATCCCGGTCGTGGCGCCGCGCGCCGGTGGACCGATTGACTTGATACGGCACGGTGCTACCGGGTACCTCTTTGATCCAGACAACGACTCGGAACTGCGGGCGTACGTCGAGAACCTCGTGATCGACCAAGGTTTGCGCTCACGGATGGGCGAGGCAGGTCGCCGCAATGTCCTCACGAAATCGTGGGATGCGATCTGTGGAGAACTACTGGTTCACTACACGTCAGCGATCGCCAGCCGCGTGCCTGCCGTCGCCGTAGGGACATAGAGAATTCTGTTTCTTGCCGAAAGTAGACGAAATTGAAGGTCCTCAGCCCCATCGTGGCGTTCACGCTCTGCAGCGCGGAATAGACTGAAATAGTCCGTTTTCGGATACTTCTACGCCGCTTCATCGCGGCCAGATCCCGCACAGAGGAGGGTTGCGCATGCCAGACAACTCGACAAGCACTCTCGCGAGTACGGCTAGCTGGCCGCCCGTGATTTCTATGCCGAAACGACCGGCGGGCACGCTCTACCGCGGCCGTGAAGGAATGTGGTCATGGGTGTTACATCGCATCACGGGTGTTTCGATTTACTTCTTCTTGCTGGTGCACATTCTCGACACCGCGCTCGTGCGGGTTAGTCCTGAGGCGTACAACATCGTCATCAAGAGTTACCAAACGCCACTGATGGGTGTTGCCGAGATTGGACTGGTTGCGGCCATCGGCTTCCACGCCCTCAACGGCCTGCGAATCATCCTTATCGACTTTTGGAGTTACGGTGCCAAGCACCAGCGGCTGTTGTTCTGGGTTGTCGTCGGACTGTGGCTGGTGTTGCTCGCTGGCTTCATCCCCAGGCACCTGATGAACGTTTTCGGAGGCGGAGAATGAGTACCGACACCGTCGCAGCGCCACGAAGCCCGCAACTCGCTCCGCGAAGCCGCGGAGTGAATTGGGAAAAGTGGGGCTGGATTTACATGCGCGCCTCCGGGGTCGCGCTCGTGGTGCTCATCTTCGGGCACCTGTTCGTCAACCTCATGGTCGGTGAGGGAGTCAAGGCGATCGATTTCGCTTTTGTTGCCGGCAAGCTGACCGACCCGTTCTGGGTGGTTTGGGACACGCTGCTGTTGTGGCTCGCGCTGATCCACGGCGCCAACGGCATGCGCACACTGACCAACGACTACGCCCCAAACCCGACGATCAGGCGCATCCTGCTCGGCGGCATTGCGGCATCCACCGCAGTTCTATTGATCTTGGGAACCCTTGTGATCTACACCTTTGACCCGTGCCCCGCCGGAGCGCCAGCAGACCTGCTGCCGAGCTTCTGCCCGGTGCTTTGATGGCTGCCCCGGTGAGTGACTCGACGGCAAAGACCGCACAGCCAAGCGACGAGAGCACCGTTGTTGACGGCGTTCGCTACCACCGCTTCGACATCGTCATCGTCGGAGCCGGTGGCGCTGGAATGCGCGCAGCAATCGAGGCTGGCCCGAACGCCAGTACCGCGGTGATCTCGAAGCTCTACCCAACTCGGTCCCACACGGGAGCGGCTCAGGGCGGCATGGCAGCGGCGCTCGCCAACGTCGAAGAAGACAACTGGGAGTGGCACACCTTCGACACGGTCAAGGGTGGCGACTACCTGGTTGATCAGGATGCCGCCGAGATCCTTGCGAAGGAGGCCATCGACGCGATCATCGACCTTGAGAATATGGGGCTGCCGTTCAACCGCACCCCTGACGGAAAGATCGACCAGCGTCGGTTCGGCGGCCACACGGCCGACCACGGCAAGACTCCGGTTCGTCGAGCTTGCTACGCGGCAGACCGCACCGGTCACATGATCTTGCAGACGCTGTACCAGAACTGCGTCAAGCACGGCATCAACTTCTTCAACGAGTTCTACGTGCTCGATCTGATCATGGATGACGAACGCAAGCCGGTCGGTGTTGTCGCCTACGAGCTAGCGACCGGCGAGCTGCACGTTTTCCAAGGCAAGGCGATCATCTTCGCGACCGGCGGTTTCGGCAAGATCTACAAGACCACATCGAACGCGCACACCCTAACCGGCGATGGCGTTGGAATCATCTGGCGCAAGGGCCTGCCGCTCGAGGACATGGAGTTCTACCAGTTCCACCCGACAGGACTTGCCGGGCTCGGCATCCTGCTCTCTGAAGCGGCTCGCGGCGAGGGCGCCATCTTGCGCAACGCTGACGGCGAGCGCTTCATGGAGCGCTATGCCCCGACAATCAAGGATCTGGCGCCTCGCGATATCGTCTCGCGGTGCATGGCGACAGAGATTCGTGAAGGTCGAGGCGGTGGACCGAACAAGGACTACGTTTACCTCGATATCACCCACCTTGAGCCTGCCGTGATTGACGCAAAACTGCCAGACATCACCGAGTTCGCGCGCACCTACCTCGGTGTTGAGCCATACACCGAGCCGGTGCCGGTGTTGCCGACAGCGCACTACGCCATGGGTGGCATCCCGACCAACGTCAAGGCCGAGGTGCTGAGTGATAACAACACCGTTGTGCCAGGGCTGTATGCGGCCGGCGAGTGCGCATGCGTGAGCGTGCACGGCTCAAATCGACTCGGCACCAACTCGCTCCTCGACATCAACGTCTTCGGAAAACGGGCCGGACGCTACGCCGTCGAGTATGTCAAGACTGCCGAGTTCAGGACGATGCCGGATGACCCAGCCAAGGAGATCCGCGAACTGCTGGCTATGCTCAGCTCCTCCAACGGAACGGAGCGCGTCGCCGTGATTCGGCGCGAGCTCCAAGAGTCGATGGACCGCAACGCCCAGGTCTTCAGGACAGAAGAGAGCCTGACGGAGGTGACCCACGTCATCCAAGGCCTGCGCGAGCGCTACAAGCACATCTCGGTGCAAGACAAGGGGAAGCGGTTCAACACCGACCTTCTCGAAGCCGTCGAGCTCGGGTTCTTGCTCGACTTGGCCGAGGTAACCGTGTACTCGGCCCGCAACCGTAAGGAAAGCCGCGGAGCGCACATGCGTGAGGACTACCCGGATCGCGACGATAAGAACCTGATGGTGCACACCATGGCCTACCTCACCGGGGACGCGCATTCAGCGGATGCCGGTGACCACATCCGACTTGACTGGAAGCCGGTCGTGGTCACCAACTACCAGCCGATGGAGAGGAAGTACTAGTGAGTACCGCCACAGCAGAACGCCCGGCTGCACCACAGGTTGTGCCTACGTACACGGCAACCCTGATCATCCGCCGCTTCGACCCGGATGTCGATGACGAGCCGCGCTGGCAGGACTTCGATGTTGAGGTTCACGCGATCGACCGAGTGCTCGATGCGTTGCACAAGATCAAGTGGGAGCAGGACGGAACCCTCACATTCCGCCGCTCGTGCGCGCACGGCGTTTGCGGTTCTGATGCGATGCGCATCAACGGTCGCAACCGCCTGGCATGCAAGACGCTCATGAAGGACCTTGACCTCTCAAAGCCGATCTACATCGAGGCAATCAAGGGACTTCCGCTCGAGAAGGACCTCATCGTCGACATGGAACCGTTCTTCGAGTCGTACCGCTCGATTAACCCCTTCCTGATGGCAAGCCCGATTGCAGGCGGCAAAGAGCGCATCCAGTCCCCGGTTGAGCGCGCGCGCTTCGATGACACGACCAAGTGCATCCTGTGCGCTGCGTGCACCTCAAGTTGCCCGGTGTTCTGGACTGACGGGCAGTACTTTGGTCCGGCCGCAATTGTGAATGCACACCGCTTCATCTTCGACTCGCGAGACGAAGGAGCGGCGGTTCGGCTCGACATCCTTAACGACAAAGAGGGCGTTTGGCGTTGTCGCACGACGTTCAACTGCTCGGAGGCGTGCCCCAGAGGCATTGAGGTCACGAAGGCAATCTCCGAGGTCAAGCAGGCAATCTTGCGAGGGAAGGCCTAGCGGCTTCGGTTCTCAAGCCGCGGTTCCACCAAACCGCCTAGCTATGGTGGTGCCGTGGGCATAATCGAGCGGGTCGAAGCCATCGTCGGGTGGGTCAACAGACTCAAGCCCGTTCGGGTACTCAACCACTATGCCGTGCGACGCGGTGGCCTCCTCTCGGCCGGCTTGTCGTTTCAGGCGATCTTCGCCGTCTTCGCCGGTATCTGGGTCGCTTTCGCCATCTCCGGAGCCGTGGTGCGCTCGAACCCCGCGTTGCTTCAAGCGCTCTTCGACGTCTTGGAGACGAACGTGCCAGGACTGATTGATGCTGGAGACGGCGGGGCGGTCGACGCTAGTGTGTTGCTGTCTGCGAGCATCCTCAACTGGACCGGCGCGGTCGCTGCAGTGGGGTTGCTGTTCACCGCGCTCGGCTGGCTCGCCTCTGGGCGCGATGCGGTTCGAACGCTGTTTGACCTACCGGGCCAGGGGACGAATCCGTTGTTGCTCAAACTCAAGGATCTCGGTCTCGCTGTCGCCTTCGGCGCAACAGTCCTAGTCTCTGCGACGCTCAGCGTACTCAGCACGATCGCGTTAAGCTCTGCGCTCGACCTGCTCGGCCTCGGGGAGGACTCGGCCGCTGCCAGACTCACAGCGCGCATTATCGGCTTGCTCCTGGTACTGATAATCGACATCCTCGTTCTCGCCGCCTTTTACCGGGTCGTGTCCGGAATCGAGATACCAGCGAGGTTGCTCGCCCAGGGCACCGTGATTGCAGCGGTGGCGCTGGGGGCACTTAAAGCGCTCGGAAGCACGTTGCTGGGCGGGGCAAGTAGCAACCCGCTCTTGGCGTCGTTCGCCGTCATCATTGGTCTGCTGATTTGGTTCAACCTCATCTGCCAGGTGATCCTCCTGGGTTCTGCGTGGATCGCCGTCAGCGCCGACGATGCTGGAGTCGAACTGACCGGCGTGCGCCGCGCCAAACCGGGCAAGCGCTCGGCCGTCCACGACGTCAGCACCGCTCTATAGGCTGGCTCGGGTGAGCACTTCCCGTACGGCAACCCGCATCGCCAGCGTCAACGTCAATGGCGTTCGCGCCTCGTTTCGCAAAGGTATGGCCGAATGGCTCAACGGCCGCGGCATCGACATTCTTGCCATGCAGGAGGTGCGCGCATCCACCGAAGACCTTGAAGGGCTCCTCGGCCCGGATTGGAACATTCTGCATGACGCCGCCACCGCCAAGGGGCGAGCTGGCGTTGCCATCGCATCGCGCCTGCCTGCGACGGCGCAGCGCAGCGCGCTGGGGCTCGAAGAATTCGATAGCGCTGGCCGCTGGCTTGAGGCTGACTTTGTGATCGGCGGGCGCATCCTCACGGTCGTGAGTTGCTACGTCCACTCCGGCGAGGTCGGTACACCGAAGCAGGTCGAGAAATACAAGTTTCTGGATGCGATGACCGAGCGGATGCCGCAACTCGCCGCCCACACGGACCTCGCCTTGATCGTCGGAGACCTCAATGTCGGGCACCGTGAGCTCGACATCAAGAACTGGCGCGGCAACCGCAAGAACGCCGGATTTCTGCCGGAAGAGCGCGCATATTTCGACCGCTACTTTGGGCCGCTCGGGGAGCAGGTCGATGCGGTCGATGGCTCGGTGGGTTTAGGCCACGGCTGGGTCGATGTCGGCCGACGCGCCGCCGGCGAAGTGCCTGGGCCTTACACCTGGTGGTCACAACGAGGGCAAGCCTTTGACACCGACACCGGGTGGCGCTTGGACTATCACGTCGCGACGCCTGAGCTCGCGGCATCCGCCCACAATTACACGGTCGACCGCGCCGCCGCCTGGGATCAGCGCTGGAGCGATCACGCGCCGGTCGTCGTCGACTACAGCATTTAGGCTCAAGGGGTGATCAAGCCCCGACTGTTCTCCGGCATGCAACCATCCGCCGCCTCGCTCCAGATCGGTAACTACATCGGGGCGCTCCTGCAGTGGAAGCAGATGCAGGAGACACACGATGCGGTGTTCTGTGTTGTCGATCTGCACGCGATCACGGTGCCGCAGGATCCTGCTGAGTTGCGCGAGGCGACGCGGCGCACAGCAGCCCAGTACATCGCGGCAGGGATCGACCCGGCCAAGTCGATCCTGTTCGTGCAGTCGCACGTTGCTGCGCACGCGCAGCTCGCGTGGGTGCTGAACACGATCACCGGCTTCGGTGAGGCGAGCCGCATGATCCAGTTCAAGGAGAAGTCGCAGAAGCAGGGGTCAGACGGTACCAACGTTGGGCTGTTCACGTACCCGGTGCTGCAAGCGGCGGATGTGCTGCTGTACAACGCGACGGTCGTGCCGGTCGGCGAGGACCAGCGCCAACACGTCGAGCTCATGCGTGATCTTGCGATGCGGTTCAATCAGCGGTTCGGCGAGACGCTGATCGCTCCCGAGGCCAGCATCCAGAAAGAGACCGCCAAGGTCTACGACCTGCAGGAGCCGACCAACAAGATGAGCAAGTCGGCCTCGAGCGAGAAGGGGGTTGTCTGGCTGCTGGATGACCCTGGAGCGAGCGCGAAGAAGATCAAGTCAGCCACAACCGATAGCGATGGGAGCGTGCGATACGACGTTGCCGAGAAGCCGGGCATCTCGAACTTGCTCACGATTTACTCGGTGCTGTCTGGTCGCACGATCGACTCGCTTGAGACCGAGTACGCTGGCCGCGGCTACGGTGACTTCAAATCGGGACTCGCCGACGTGGTCGCGGAGACCTTCGGCCCGATCCGTGCACGCGCGCTCGAACTGCTGGATGACCGGGCCGAGCTCGATCGGATCCTCGCCGACAACGCCGACCGCGCAGCCGAAATCGCGGATGCCACGCTGGCTCGGGTCTACGACCGCGTCGGGTTCCTACCGCGCGCATGATGCCGGTCACGCTGACGACGGAACGGTTGGTGTTGAACCAGCCGACTCTGGACGCCGACAGGTCGTGGCACGCCACGCTGCTTGCCACCAACAACCGTCGGCCCCAGCCCGGCTGGCCCATTCCATGACGATTCGAGTCGCCCTCTTCGACCTCGACGACACGCTGTTCGCTCATCGGCAGTCGGTGCGCAGCGGAATCGCTCGGCATGTCGCAGCGATTTTGCCCGAGGTGGATGCCGCGGCTCACCTGGACCGGTGGGATCAACTCGAGGAACTCCACTACCACCGTTACCTTGTCGGTGAGCTGGATTACCTCGGCCAACGCCGCGCGCGTGCCCGTGACTTCATGGCCGAATTCGGTCATGTTTTCGGTTCAGATGCCGAGGCGGAGGGCTGGTTCGAGGTGTACCTGCGCGAGTACGTTCGCGCATGGCGGCTCTTCGACGACGCGCTGCCTTCCCTCGGTGCGCTCGCATCAGCGGGGGTTCGGCTGGGGATGATCACGAACGGGATCCCGAGCTTTCAGCAGCCCAAACTCGACACTTTGGAACTCGCCGCCCATCTTGAGCACGTCGTGACGAGCGACGAGTTCGGCGCGCCAAAGCCCGACCAGAGTATCTTCCTGCACACCTGCTCATTGTTCGGTGTCCGGCCGGACGAAGCGATGTACGTCGGCGACAGGCTGCACACTGACGCGATCGGTGCCTCGGCGGCTGGATTGACAGGGGTGTGGTTGAACCGCGGGGGGACGGTGACCGCAGACGAGGATGCCGCGGCACGGGCATCCGGAGTGCGCGTCATTATCAGTCTCAGCCAGCTGAGCCCGCTCCACCCCGCTGTCACCCGTCCGTAACTCCGGCAGGAGTTGCGAACACTCACGTGAGGCAGGGAATAGCTCGGAGGGGCGGTTGTTAGACTGTGCAGCAGTAAGTAAGTACGTGCTCCGGGGTCGGTGAAATTCCGAACCGGCGGTGATAGTCCGCGACCCCCACAGTGCTCTAACCAGCGCAGTGGGGTTGAGCCGGTGGAATTCCGGGACCGACGGTAATGGGTTTGAACTGAGAAGTTTCAGTTCAGGCGCTCAGTCCGGATGAGAGGAAGCACGGGTGGTTCGGCGACGCCGTTCTGCCAGCGTTGAGTTCGATCGTCAGGACCGGCGCGCACCCGGAGTCCGTCTTCAGAGAAGACCAGGACAGCGGATGATCGACACCGAGCAGCTCGAAGCGGCGATGCGTCGCGCCATCGGGTTGGCGGCCAACGGTCCCGCAACCGGGGTGAACCCACAAGTCGGTTGCGTTCTACTCAACGAGGACGGGGCGATCGTTGCCGAGGGATGGCACCGCGGCTCAGGTACACCCCATGCCGAAGTTGATGCGTTGTCCAAGCTCTCCAGTGGCACAGCGGAAGGTGGCACAGCGGAAGGTGGCACAGCGAAAGGCCTGACCGCCGTGGTGACGCTCGAGCCGTGCAATCACACTGGCCGCACCGGCCCATGCTCCGTTGCCCTCATCGATGCGGGGGTGAGTCGCGTCGTCTACGCGGTCGCCGACCCTGGCAAGGCCTCGGCCGGGGGCGCGGAGCGACTGCGAGCTGCCGGTGTCGAGGTCATCGACGGCGTACTCGCCAACGAGGGGGAAGAGTTCCTCTGGCCGTGGCTAACCTCCATGCGCCTCGGCCGCCCGTTTGTCACGGTCAAGTGGGCCTCCACCCTCGATGGGCGCGCGGCCGCGGCCGACGGCTCAAGCCAATGGATCACCGGCCCGGCCTCCCGTCAGCGCG
>JBGSTT010000118.1:0-4918 GCA_041736385.1 Rhodoglobus sp.
CCTGCACCAACCGCGGCCGCGGTGAGCACGCGCGGCAACCGCAGCTCCCAAACGATGCCGTCGCGCAGCAGACTGAGCGGGCTCTCGCCGACGCCGAGTCGCGCCCAGATCGATGCCAACACCTCGTCGGCGCGAATCTCCGCCGGTCCGATCGTGACCGCCGCGATGACGGATGCCACGAGCACAGCACTCAGCGCGCTGGCCCACAGGGCGATCGTCTTCCGGTCACGAGCCATCGAGTTGCGCGATCTGCGCCGCGAGACTCACGGCCGCCTCAACGGTACGCACCCCCGCCTCGCTCGACGCGAAGGGCAGGATCAGGTAGCGACGGTTTTGTACGGCGGGCAGCGCCGCCGTTGCGGGATTGGCGTCGAGCAGTTCGATCTTGGACTGCGCGGTATTCCATGCGGCGTCGATAAGCACAATGAAGTCGGGATTGGCGTCAACGACGGCTTCCCAGTTGAGCGGTGCCCAAGTGGCATCCACATCGCCGGCAACGTTAGTCAGCCCAACGGTCTCTAGCACGAGTTGGGGTGCCCCGATGCCAGCCCCGACGTAGGGAGTGTCGTTGCCGGACGAGTACCAGAGGGCACTGCGTCCCGCGCCGGTTGGCTCAACGCTCGCGAGTGTTGCGCGTTGTTCTGAGAGCAGACTGCTGGCGTCAACTCGGAAGATATCGGCGAGCTCCTGAATGTGTGCGTCGATGTCGTCAAACGACAACTTGGCAGGCTGGCCGGCGCTTTGGCAGGCGGCGGGCGACACGTAGCTCGCGATGCCGAGCGCGGCGAGGTCCGCTCGCGCCCCTGCCCCTTCTGGGCTGAAGGCCGACTCCCAGCCCCCGAACACCAGGTCGGGCTCGAGTTCGAGAACCGCCTCCTCGCTTGGCACTTGTGGTGAAATCACCGGGATGCTTGCAGCCTCAGCCGCCCACTGTTCCGGAACCGGGCCATCCTGAAACGCCATTCCGATGATCCGGTCGCCAAGCCCGAGCGCCAGGAGCGCCTCCGTGGTCGATGACTTGATCGTCACGACACGCTGCGGGGCGGCGTCAAAGCTCACCACGGTGTCGCAATTGGTGACGGTCAAGGATGCCGCTGCTTCAGGGCTTGCCGCGGTGCTCGCCTCCCCGGCGGGTTGCGCTGAGCATCCCGCGACGGCAAGGATCGCGAACGCGGCGACGGGGGCAACAAGTACATTGACGAGCAAACGGGGCACAACGACCTCTTCGGTTGGCGCAACCGCGGATTGACGATCGCGAATGAACGGGGTGCGCAACAGTGAGGCGCGAAACCGTGCCGCTCAGAATTGGGAGCCAGCGCACCGCGCCAAATCCGGCTCGGGGGTCTTGAACCTGAGTTTAGCGGGAGTTCCGGCCGCTTCAGACCTCCGTCAGCCCCGCCGGTCGTCGGTGCGTCAGACCCGGTGGCGCCTTCTCTGGTAGTCAGGCCACGCTAGGCGCGCGCAGCTTCTGCAAGTGCCGTGGCGATCGATGCGGTGTCGGATGCCGCCATACCAACGGTCACACGCACATGCGGTTGCCCGCCACCGAGTTGAAACGGCCCGCCGGGCGCTACGCGGATTCCGTTCGCTGCCAGCCACACGAGGGCATTGCGTTCATCGTCGACCGCTAGCCACGCATTGATGCCATCGCCGGCTGCGGCCGGAACGCCGGCCGCGCGTAGCGATGTCGCAAGAGCGGCCTGTCGCGCGGCGTAGGTGCTGCGCGCATCCTCGACATGACGCACCGACGTTGGATCGGTGAGTAGGTCGTACAGAATCGCTTGCACCATCCGGGAGGTCCAAGCCGGCCCGAGCAGGCGGTGCGCAACGACCCGGTCAACAAGCTCGCGGGAGCCGCCAAGCG
Source organism: Rhodoglobus sp. (assembly GCA_041736385.1). Taxonomy (GTDB): domain Bacteria; phylum Actinomycetota; class Actinomycetes; order Actinomycetales; family Microbacteriaceae; genus Rhodoglobus. The sequence continues at coordinate 1,865 of JBGSTT010000118.1, forward strand.
CGCCGATCCGCAGATCGGGTCCATGAGATTTCGAGAAGCTTTGAACGTGCAGCACGCGTTCCGGCAACCACTCCGCGAGACTCACCGCCGGTGCCATCGCGATTGCCCAGGAGTGATCGTCTTCGATGACGACGGCTTTCGCAGCACTTCGACTTCTGGCCAGGATGCGTGCAAGCTGCTCCGCTCGGGAGCGCGTCATCGAGATCCCGGTCGGGTTGTGGGCTCGCGGCTGCAGCAGAATCACACTCGGTCCACTCGCGAGGGCGGCGATGAACGCCTCTGGCACCATCCCCTCCTCATCGAGCTCAACGCCGACCGGGTCGAGACCGTAGTGCTCGAGCAGGTCCATGAACGGCGGGAAGGTCGGGTTCTCAACGACAACGCGGTCCCCAAAGCGCACGAGCGTCGACAGCGCGCGATCGATCGCATCCAGAGCACCGTTGGTCACGGTTAGCGACTCGACCGCGACTGGCCAACTCTCGCGCAGCAGGTCGTGCAGCTCGGGAATGTCCGGCTTGTCGAGGTAGCTCGCGGTCTCCGCACGTCGGCGAACCCGCGACAATGCTGGCCCGAGGTCGGGCAAGAGTTGGGGATCTGGAGTCCCGCGCGAGAGGTCGAGCCGAGCATCCACCGATCCATCGAGGCCGCGATAGCGCTGCGGCAACCACTCACGGGGCGCGGATCGCACGGTACTACCGGCTCGCCCACGACTCACGATCAGCCCGGCGATCGAAAGGGTCTGCCACGCGTGACTGACGGTTGCCGGACTCACGCCGAGATCGGCCGCGAGCGCTCGTACGGTAGGCAATCGGTCGCCGGGAGCCAAATCGCCAGTCGTGATCAACCGTGCGATGGTGGATGCGATGCCCCGCGGGGTCGCTTCCTCGATCGCGAGGGCTACCGACTTCACAGGTGCTGTTTCATACAAACCGCCGTAGTTTTACTCCAACGTCATTGCGCGTAACGTTCGAGAAATGTTTAGGTCGAAGAATAACAAATAGCAGCATCAAGGGAGAAGCACTATGTCAGTCATTCGCGCCGCACTCACCCAGACAACGTGGACCGGCGACAAAGAGTCCATGATCGCCAAGCACGAGCAGTTTGCTCGGGATGCCGCGGCTCAAGGTGCCCAGGTAATCTGCTTCCAGGAACTTTTCTATGGGCCATACTTCGGCATCATCGAGGATGCCAAGTACTACGACTACGCCGAGGCAGCTGACGGGCCAACGGTGCAGCGCTTCCAGCGGCTCGCAAAAGAGCTGGGGCTTGTCATCGTCCTACCGATCTACGAAGAGGACATGCCGGGGGTGTACTACAACACCGCCGTCGTTGTGGATGCCGACGGCTCGGTGCTCGGCAAGTACCGCAAGCACCACATCCCCAACCTCGACCGGTTCTGGGAGAAGTTCTACTTTCGGCCCGGCAATCTCGGCTATCCGGTCTTCGACACCGCCGTTGGCAAGATTGGCGTCTACATCTGCTACGACCGCCATTTCCCTGAGGGCTGGCGTGAGCTTGGCCTCAACGGCGCGGAACTCGTCTTCAACCCCTCGGCGACCAAGCCGGGCCTGTCAAATCGACTCTGGGAGATTGAGCAGCCAGCCGCTGCGGCGGCAAACCAGTACTTCATCGGCGCGAACAACCGCATCGGCACCGAGACTGACGAGTTTGGCGACCTGGCCGTGACGTTCTATGGGAGCTCGTACTTCGTCGACCCGCGCGGCAACTACGTCGGAGACATCGCTAGCCAAGACCAGAGCGAGATCGTGGTTCGTGACATCGACCTCGGACTCATTCGGGAAGTGCGAAACTCGTGGCAGTTCTATCGCGACCGCCGCCCGGAGAGCTACACCGCTACGGTGGCACCATGACCACGCCGGTGATCGAGCGAAGCCGAGATCGGTCTCGACTTCGCTCGAGGCGCGAATGGAAGGAACTCCCTTGACTACGACCTTGATTTCTGGCGGCACTGTCGTCAGCGCCACCGGATCCATGCTCGCCGATGTGCTTGTTGATGGCGAAACCATTGCGGCAGTGCTCGCACCCGGCTCCGTGCTTCTTGGAACCGACCTTGCTGCCTCGGTCGATACCGTCATCGACGCGAGCGGAAAGTACGTGATTCCCGGTGGAGTGGATGCCCACACTCACATGGAATTGCCATTCGGCGGCACCGCGGCATCCGACACCTTCGAAACGGGCACGCGCGCTGCTGCTTGGGGTGGCACGACCACGATCATTGACTTCGCCGTGCAGACCTACGGCCAGCGCGTGATGGACGGCTTGGCCGCGTGGCATGAGAAAGCGAACGGTAACTGCGCGATCGACTACTCGTTCCACCAGATTATCGGTGAGGTCAATGACGATTCGCTGCAGGCGATGCGAGCCCTGCCAGGCGAGGGTGTTTCGAGCTTCAAGCTGTTCATGGCGTACCCCGGCGTCTTCATGTCCGACGACGCACAAGTGTTCAAGGCAATGCAGGTCTCCGCTGAGACCGGCATGATGACGATGATGCATGCCGAGAACGGCCCGGTCATTGACGTCATGGTCAAGCAACTCCTCGAGCAGCGCAAGACCGACCCGTACTACCACGGTGTCGCGCGCGCCTGGCAGATGGAGGAAGAAGCCACCCACCGAGCGATCATGATCGCCCACCTCACCGGCGCGCCGCTCTACGTCGTACACGTCAGTGCCAAGCAGGCGGTTGAGCAGCTTGCCGCCGCCCGCGACATCGGCCAGAACGTGTTCGGCGAGACGTGCCCGCAGTACCTGTACCTTTCGCTCGAGGAGCAGCTCGGAGCGGTGAGCGAGGAGTGGGGTGCCTTTGAAGGAGCCAAGTGGGTGTGCTCGACCCCGCTGCGGTCGCGGGCAGAAGGACACCAGGACCACATGTGGCAGAGCCTTCGCACCAACGATATCCAGATGGTCTCGACTGACCACTGCCCGTTCTGCATGAAGGGCCAGAAAGAGCTCGGGCTCGGCGATTTCTCGAAGATTCCGAACGGCATTGGCTCCGTCGAGCACCGGATGGACTTGCTCTACCAAGGCGTGGTCGAC
>JBGSTT010000127.1:0-11016 GCA_041736385.1 Rhodoglobus sp.
CACACCGCCACCGACCTGACCGTCGTCGCCGTCGAACTCAACGGCCGCCCACGCAAAACGCTCGGCTGGGAAACCCCAGCCGAGCGCCTTGCTGCTTTACTTCAATAACCCCGTGTTGCGACGATCCCTAGAAACCGCCGAAGTCGGGGCCCTTCTTCGTGACAGCCGTTGGTCGAGCGAAGCCGAGACCGGTCGCTAGAGCCGCGTGCCTGCTGCGGGTCCTGGCTTCCGCCGATCTACGCGCGCGGCGCCTTAGCTCTCGCCGAGTGTTCCGAGGTAAAGTCCGATCACCTTCGGGTCATTCAGCAGCTCCCGACCGGTGCCCGTATAGGCGTCCGTGCCCTGATCGAGCACATAGCCTCGATCGCAGATCTGCAGGCAGCGGCGGGCATTCTGTTCCACCATGATCGTCGTCACTCCGGCTTTGTTGATCTCCTTCACACGAAGGAAAGCTTCGTCTTGGCGCACCGGCGAGAGTCCAGCGCTGGGCTCATCGAGCAGGAGCACCTCGGGGCTCATCATGAGCGCCCGGCTCATCGCGACCATCTGGCGCTCGCCTCCCGATAGTGAGCCAGCACGCTGGCTGAGGCGTTTGCCGAGTTCCGGAAAGATTCCGACCACGAACGCGAGCCGATCCTGAAACTCCTTGGGCTTCTGAAACAGCCCCATTTCGAGGTTCTCTTGGATTGTCAGCGTCGGAAACACATTGTTGCTCTGCGGAACGAAGCCGACTCCTTTGGCCACGAGCTTATTGGCCTTGAGGTTGGTGATGTCTTCGCCGTACAGCGAGACGCTGCCTTGGCGCACTTTGACGAGCCCAAAGATCGCCTTCAGCAGAGTCGACTTTCCAGCCCCGTTTGGCCCGATGATGCCGATCAGTTCACCGTCGTAGGCGGTCAGAGAACAGTCGTTGAGGATGTTGATTCCCGGCAAGTACCCTGCGGTGATGGCGTCGACGTGTACGACAACCTTGCGATCGTCGGTGGCCGCGGCTCCCGACGCGCTCGCCGCTGGGTCCGCGCTCGCCGCCGGGCTAGTGCTTGGCGTCATCGGCGTCGTCATCAGCCAGCTCCTTGATTGCGTTCGTTACTTCAGGGTCGAGTTCGCCGAGGTCTTCGTCGTGATGCGAGCCGAGATACGCGTCGATCACCGCGGGGTCTGCCATGACCTCGTGCGGGTCACCTTCAGCGACAACTTTGCCTTCAGCCATCACGACAACCCAGTCTGCGATGTGGCGGACCATGTGCATATCGTGCTCAACGAACAGCACCGTCATCCCCTCGGTCTTGAGGTCCAGAATGTGATCAAGCAATGACTGGGTTAGGGCCGGGTTCACGCCAGCCATTGGCTCGTCGAGCATGACAAGCGTTGGCTGACTCATGAGCGCGCGCGCCATCTCGAGCAATTTGCGCTGACCGCCAGAAAGACTCGCTGCGTAGTCATCCTTCTTGTCAATGAGCTTGAACCGAGTTAGCAGGTCGACAGCACGTTCCTCGATTTCTGCTTCTTCTTTGCGCCAGATCCACGGAAATAGGGCACGGGCAAGGCTTTCGCCGCGCTGTGCCTTCGCGCCGAGTTTCATGTTGTCGAGCACCGTCAGGAGGCTCAACGCCTTGGTGAGCTGGAAGGTGCGCACTTGACCTTGGCGAGCGACCTTGAAGGCCGGGATACCCGAGATGCTCGAACCATCGAAGGTCCACTGGCCAGTATCTGGCTTGTCGAAACCGGTCAGAAGGTTGAACAGGGTTGTCTTTCCTGCACCGTTCGGTCCGATAAGCGCGGTGATGACACCCCGCGGAATCTCGAGGTGCTCGACGTCAACAGCGGTGAGCCCACCGAAGCTGCGCTTGATGTGGTCTGCCACGATGATCGGGTCGACCTTCTTCACTCCGGGCTTGATGTCTCCGATGTGAAGGCCAGTGGACTTGATCGGGGCGCCTGTTGCGCCAGCACTACTTGACAAAGGCCAGCTCCTTTTTGTTGCCGAAGATACCTTGCGGTCTAAATATCACTATCAACATGATCGCAAGTCCGACCAAGATAAAGCGCAGTTGCCCGGCTTGGATGTTAGTGAGGAACGGCAACCAGCCCACCTCGACCGCGCGAGCGATGAAGCCAGAGAAGAACGAGAGCAGTACCCAGAAGATCACCGATCCAATGATCGGACCGAATACCGTCGCTGCGCCACCGAGCAACAGGATTGCGTAGATAAAGAACGTCAGCGACGTCTGGTAATTCGACGGCACAACGGCGCGAGGCAGGATGAAGATCATGCCGGCGAGGGCGCCGAACACCCCGCCGATAATGAGCGATTGCATCTTGTAGAAGTAGACGTTCTTGCCAAGCGCACGCACAGCATCCTCGTCTTCACGGATGCCCTTGATCACTCGGCCCCACGGGCTCTTGAACAATCGCCAGGTGATGAAGGCTGCGATCGCGACGAGCGTCCAGCCGAAGATTCGCACCCACCAGTCGTACTCGTTGTACACCCACGGCCCAAAGCCGTATTGCCCCGGCGGAATGGGATTTAGCGCTTCGAATGGTCCCTTGTAGCCCTGCAGTCCGTTCGCGGAGCCGGTCACCTCGACGAAGCTATTCGTTGTGAACAGCAAACGCACGATCTCGGCGGCCGCAATCGTGACAATGGCCAGATAGTCAGCGCGCAATCGAAGGGTTGGGATACCCAGGATGAGCGCGAAGACGATCGCGGCGAGGATGCCGGTGAGGATTGCCGCCCACACCGGAGCACCGAAGGTGAGCGTTGCAATCGCGTAGCCGTAGGCACCTAGCGCCATGAACCCCGCTTGACCGAAGTTGAGGAGCCCCGTGAATCCAAAATGGATTGCGAGGCCCAGCGCGGCGAGAGCGTAAGCCGCCGTGGTGGGCGAAATGATCTCCTGCGCAGCGTTGGAGATGATAAGGATCCAGTCGATCATGGCCTGCCCTAACCGATTCGTTCTTTGCGTCCGAGGATGCCCTGCGGCCGCACCAGCAGCACGAGGATGAGCACGACAAGCGCACCGACATACTTGAGGTCCGATGGGATGATCAGGGTCGACATTTCAACGAAGAGCCCGACGACGAGGGCTCCGATGAGGGCCCCGAATGCGGTTCCGAGACCGCCGAGGGTAACCGCCGCGAAGGTCAGCAGCAGAATCTGGAACCCCATGTCCCAGCTAACACCGGGGCGGAAGTAAGCCCAGAGAATGCCGGAGAGCGCGGCGAGCGCGCCCGACACAACCCAGACGATGCGGATGACACGATCCACGTCAATTCCGCTTGCCGCGGCAAGCGCAGGATTGTCGGACACCGCCCGCGTTGCTTTACCAATCCGGGTGCGAAGCAGGAAGTACGCCACGCCCAACAGAACGATCACGCTGACGCCCATGCTTGCGACGTCGATCCAGGAGAGCCCGAACAGCCCGATCGAGAGGGTGGTGTCTGTTGCGCCGGGCAGTTGCTGGGTATCGCCGCCGACAAAGAGTTGGAACGTGTAGCGAACGGCGAGCGAAAGGCCGATCGACACGATCATGAGGGGGATCAGTCCGACGCCCTTGCGTCGAAGCGGCTTCCATAGAACGGCATCGTTGAGCCAGCCGAACCCGGCCCCGAGGAGAATCGCGAGTGGGATCGCAATCCACACTGGGAACCCAAGCGTGACGCCGAAGAGCAGCGTCATGAGTCCGCCAAAGGTGATCAATTCAGCGTGCGCGAAGTTGCTGAGGCCCGTCGTGCCAAACACGAGCGAGAGGCCGATGGCAGCCAGCGCCAACAGTAGGCCGAAGTTGAGTCCGTTGAACAGCCGATCGATTATCTGATCAACAAGGCTTGTGGTGTTACGCGGACCCTGACCGATGAAGAAGTTTGCGACAGCGCTCCCGGATTGTCCGACCGTGATGGTGCGCACGTTTGGCTGCTCGAGTTCCGGGTTAATTACCGCGATGCCTTCAGGAAGGGTCGATTCGTTGAGGGTGGCCGTGTATTCGCCCCGCTCCGGTACCCCGACGGCCCAGCGACCGTCTTCGCCTGAGACGACTTCGACGCGGAAGCCACCACCCTCGACAACAAGCTGTACGTCTGCCAGCGGTTCGTCGGCAAGTTCCACGAGACCGCTGACCTTGTTGTCGTACTCGTCGAGCCCGATCTCTTCGGCACTTGCCGGGGAAGCGAAGGAGAGGGCGAGCGCAGCAATTGCGGCGCCAAACAAGCCGATGGTGAGGTACCGGATCGCTCGTTGCGGTAGTGGTCTGCCAGCAGCGTGTGCCACAAAACCTCCAGGTCGGTTATGGTCAAGGCCCCGAGGTGCCTCGTGGGCTAGCAGCCCAACTCGTCAACGGTGACGATACGTCTCGAACATTGCCGCGGGGTTTCGCGACCGCATTGAAGTCCGTTGAGCCATTATTGCGACGGAATACGCTGCGACCTAACTCGTTAAGATCAAGTACCGGAATTCAACGTGGCATCCCGGAGATTCGCACGGTCACATTGTGCATTTTTTCTCGGCTCCGACCTCAAGGGGAACCATGGATCAGCCTGACCCGTTCGGCTTTGTCGGACTCACCTACGACGATGTGATGCTCCTGCCAGGGCACACCGATGTCATTCCGAGTGAAGCAGACACAAGTTCGCGGCTGACGCGGCGCATCCGTGTGCATGCTCCACTCCTGTCTTCTGCGATGGATACCGTCACCGAGGGCCGCATGGCGATCGCGATGGCGCGCAATGGCGGGCTCGGCGTGCTGCACCGCAATCTATCGATCGAAGACCAGGCGGCCTACGTCGATAAGGTCAAACGCAGCGAGTCCGGCATGATCACCAATCCGGTGACGACAACCCCGGATGCCACGGTTGCCGAGGTCGACGCGCTGTGTGGTCAGTTCCGCGTTTCCGGCCTCCCGGTCGTTGAAGGGGACGGACTGCTGGTCGGCAACATCACCAACCGCGACATGCGCTTCGTCTCGGCCTTCGAGAAGTCAACGACGCTCGTGCGCGATGTCATGACCAAGCCTCCGCTCATCACCGCGCCCGTCGGCATCAACCCTGACGAGGCGATTGCGATCTTTGCCCAGCACAAAATCGAGAAGCTCCCTTTGGTGGATGCCATGGGTCGCCTGCGCGGGCTCATCACGGTCAAAGACTTCGACAAGACAGAGCAGTACCCGAACGCAACGAAAGACGATGCTGGTCGCCTTCGCGTCGGTGCTGCAATCGGCTTCTTCGGTGACGCCTGGGAGCGTGCTGGCGCGCTGCGGGACGCCGGAGTGGACGTCATTGTTGTCGATACCGCGAACGGGGATTCTGCCGGGGTGCTCGACATCATCCGCCGCATGAAGTCGGATTCGGCTTTCGCTGCGATCGACGTCATTGGCGGCAACGTCGCGACGCGCTCCGGTGCGCAGGCCATCATCGACGCTGGCGCTGACGCGGTCAAGGTCGGCGTCGGGCCGGGCTCAATCTGCACGACGCGCGTTGTTGCCGGTGTCGGGGTGCCACAAGTGACCGCGGTGTATCAGGCATCCCTCGCGGCGCGAGAAGCCGGAGTGCCGATCATCGCCGACGGGGGTCTTCAGTACTCTGGCGATATCGCGAAGGCGCTGGTCGCTGGCGCTGAAACCGTCATGCTCGGCTCGCTCCTCGCCGGAACGGACGAGAGCCCTGGCGACCTGATTTTCGTCAACGGTAAGCAGTTCAAGAGCTACCGAGGCATGGGTTCGCTCGGGGCGTTGCAGACCCGCGGCACGAAGACGAGTTACTCGCGCGACCGATACTTCCAGGCGGATGTGCCGAGTGACGAGCAACTCATTGCCGAGGGCATCGAGGGCCAAGTTCCGTATCGCGGCCCCGTCTCATCCGTCGTTTATCAGTTGCTCGGCGGTCTGCGGCAGTCGATGTTCTATACGGGGGCTCGCACCATCGAAGAACTGCGCGCCAAGGGCAAGTTCGTGCGCATTACCGCTGCCGGGCTCAAGGAGAGCCACCCGCACGACATCCAAATGGTCGTCGAGGCGCCGAACTACCGGCGCTAGCTCCCCCCGGCCCGTTTGGCGGGAGTCACTCTCCCGTCGGAGGGAGTCACTCCCGGATTGGCGGGAGTTAGCGACACGCGGCGGGAGTTACGAATCCCGCCACGTGTGACTCTCCCCCTCCACGGTGTTGGAGGAACCGCCCCTGTCCCCTGATTGGCATCCCATCGACCCAGGCAAGACGGCCTGAGTGGATGCTCGGCGCATGGACTTCCAACAACTCGAGCTCGACGGCCTGATCCTCTCGTACGATCTCACGAGACTGGGTCTCGTAGCCCGCGACGTAGAGCGAGCGATCGCGCGTGGACAAGTGATGCGACTGCGCAGGGGTGCCTTCGTGCGTCCAGAGCTCTGGGCCGCATCGTCTCCCGCCATGCAGCACCTCCTTCGGCTTAGGGCGGTCGCAGCCGTGGCTCGAACTCGCCCGGTATTTGCCCGCGCCTCGGCCGCCGCACTCTGGGGAGCTCCGCTGGATCACTTCCCTGACGCGGTGGTCGTTCTGGATCGTTGGCGCGGCGGTGGTCGTTCGGAGCCCGGCGTCGTCAGAACGGCGCGCGGTGCGTCAACTGCCGGCGTGGAGATCCGACACGGATTCGACTGCACGAGTCTGGCCAGAACGGTCCTCGACTGTTGTCGTCGGCTCCACTTTATCGAGGCGGTTCCGCTGCTCGACTGGAGCCTGTGGGAGCGGAACGCACTCGCAATCACGAAGGAGGAGCTGGTTGCCGAAGCATCCAGGATGAAGGTCGCGCCAGCGAGGTGGCGGGCGGTCGAGTTCTCCACCTCGCACTCGGGTTCGGTCGGTGAGTCTGAGGCTCGCGCAGTGATCCATCAACTCGGGTATCCGAGACCACGTTTGCAGGTCAAATTCACGGACGCCGGGGGCGACATGTTCCCCGATTTCTACTTTGAAGAGGACGACGCCGTGGTCGAATTCGACGGGAAGACGAAGTACAGCCGGAATGAGTACACACGAGGCGATCCGGCGGAGGTGCTTTGGCAGGAGAAAAAACGGGAGGACAGGCTTCGGCGTCAGGTGCGCACAGTTGTGCGAATCCTCACCGAAGATGTGCGTTCGCCGCAGTTGCTCCACGGGAAGCTCGCAGCGGCGGGCATCCGTCGATCTGTTGGCGGGAGTTAGTGACCCTTGGCGGGGATGATATCTCCCGCCGCCGGTCGCTAACTCCCGCCGCGGCGGTATCAGCTCCCGACGCAAGGGGAACGACTCCCGCCGCGAGCGAGGGGAATGCCGCCGCTAGGCTTGGGACGTGTGTGACATCGAGATCGGTCGCGCCAAGCGCGCTCGCCGCTGATACCGCCTCCACGGCATTGCCATCGCGCAGAGTCGGCGCAGGCGGGACCCGCAGGACGTCTCGCTCAGTTCCGCCGGCCTCCGGAATGAGTTCGTAGAATTTCGGATAGACCGGTGCCGCGAAGATCGTGCGATCACGCGGCTGGATGAGCATTCGCAAGCATTCGCAAGCACGCGACGATCCCGATCCGGACGTCAGTGGTCGTGGGCTCCCGCGCGGGGTCGACTTTCCAACGCCAGCGCAGTCTGGCGAAGCCGACGGACGCGAAAGGCCGCTTGCCGTGGCCGGCGACGTAGCCAGCGCCTGAACGTGCGACGAGCCTGTGTAGCGTCCCCTTGATCGCACTCGCCAGAGCCCGATCGAAAGCCATCGCTCGAACCCGATCCGCCACCGGAACATCATCGGCCGCGGATCGGGCCGGTAGGGGTCAGCCTGCGATGTCTCGCCGGCTGAGCGCCAAAGCCGCAACCGCGATCAGCGCTGCAGAAACACCGTAGAGCAGAGCGAGGCCGGTCCAATCGGCGCCGTTTGCGAGCGGCAGAGTTCCGTATGCCCAGGCGTACGGAGACAAGGCGTGCAGCCATTCGAGGTCGCTCGACTGATTGCCGACAGCGTTGAGCGCGTAGCCGGCGACCGCGGCACCGGCGGCGGCGGCGGAGGCGTAAGTCCGTCGGCCGGTGATCGCCCCGACTGCCAACCCGAATCCTGCGCTCACCAAGGCAAGCCCCAGGAACGCGGCGCCTTCAGCGAGGAGGTTGCTCGGCTCGATCGCCAGCCCGGCACTGTCGTTGAGAGCGAGCACGAGCAATACGCTGAGCACGGTCATCCAGAGCAATCGAGTGATGATCGCGGCGGCACGCTCAAGCACGATCTGCACGCGCGTGACCCCGTGCGCGAGGGTCAGTTCAAGGGACCCGGTCTCTTCGTCCCCGGCGATTGCCGCGGTGCTCCAAGTCGTCGCCGCAATGACGATCAGCACGAAGCCGATGAGGCCATAGAAGGTCGAGTGCACGTAACCTGCACCGGAACTGAGCGAGTCGTAACCGAGGGCCTTGATCAGCTCAGGCGGCATAGATTCGAGCAGCCTCTGCACGTCGGGGCTTCCGCCGATGGACGGGAACAGCGGAACGTATAGGAAGATCGCTCCAACGACCCCCAGGCTCCAACCGATGAGCGAGCGCCACGAGTCTCCGAGGGCTCTGCGGTAGAGCGGCAGCGCGTTAGTCATTGTCTGACTCCTTCGCGTACAAACCGAGCACCGACTCCTCGAGGTCCGGTTCCTCGACCGTCAGGTGGGTAACGGTGAATCCTGCAATCGCTTTGATAAACGGGTCGATATCTCCCTCGACCGTGCCGGCCACGGTGAGCTGCTCGCCCGCTGTGATCGTGAGTTCAGTCAGATGCGGGTCGCGAGACAGCACGTCTTGCACGGCCTGCGCCGTGGCATCCGCGAACGCAACGCTGACCCGACGCACAGCGGACGCCCGCAGCGAGTCGACGTCGCTCACGGTCACCACCCGGCCAGAACGCAGGATCGCGACGGTGTCTGCGACCTGCTGAATCTCGCTGAGCACGTGTGAACTCAGAAAGACCGTCTGGCCGTTGTCACGCGCCTCACGGGCGAGCGCGAGGAACTCTTGTTGCACGAGCGGGTCGAGTCCGCTGGTCGGCTCGTCGAGCACCAGCAGGTCTGGCGTGTGCATGAACGCCTGCACGATTCCGAGTTTCTGCTTATTGCCCTTCGAGAGTTTGCGCACCGGACGTGACAGGTCGAGATCGAGGCGTTGCGCGAGCGTATCGACTGTGCCGGATGCCACTGGCCCACTGATGCTCGCGTAGTGCGCCAGCAACGCCCGGCCGGTCACCCGACCTTCGAGGCGCAGTTCTCCGGGAAGAAAGCCGATGCGTCGCCGCAGGGCTGCCCCACCAGTGCGCGGGTCAACACCGAGCACGCTGGAAGAACCCGAGGTGGGTCGGATGATGTCGAGCAATAACCGCATCGTGGTCGTCTTGCCGGCACCGTTGGGGCCGATCACGCCGTAGATGGTTCCGGACTCGATCGCGAGATCGATCCCGGCGAGCGCCGTTCGGCGCCCAAAGCGCTTAGTAAGCGCGTGTGTTTCAACTGCAAGCGTCATGGTCTTCGGGCGGATGCCCGTTCCTCTCGTTTCGTCAAGATGGGATGGATATCTCAACTCTTGACGGGCGGATCGGGGTCTTGGTTCTGCTTGGCTTGGCCCTTGTCCGATTGCGGCCACACTGAGCGCTCGAGAGCCTCGCGCGCAGCGATCAGCATGGCGTCATTGGCGTACAGCCCATGCGTGTACAGGTCAAGGGTCGGCAGGGTCATGCGCCTGATGGCGGCCGGAGTCAATCCGCTCTCTCCGATCGCTCGACCCAGTTGACGCTCAAGCACCAGGGTCACGAGGCTCTGCGTTGTGACGATGACTGCCCGCATGCGGGGGTCGTCGCTCCGCCGTATCGTGCCAGCGGCGACACCATCTGCCAGCATCGTCTCGGTTCCAGCAACGAGCGCATCGAACAGCTCATCGCCGAGATCGTTCCCCTCGAGAATCATGCGAGAGAGGTAGTCGATCTCGGTTCGGTAGGTGCTCGTGTCTGCAAGCCAACGCTGCATGGTTTCACTTGCCGAGGCGTCATTGAGCTCACCTTTGCGACCCATGACCTGGGCGACGACGTACTCGTCGCACTCGCGTCGTAGCGCTTCTTTGCTACCGAAGTGGTGGATGACGAGGGCTGCACTGGCACCGGCTTCATCAGCAACCGTGCGAACAGATGTCGCGGCATACCCGTTGCGTCCGAACAGCGCGATCGCTGCATTCCTGATGCGCGACCGGGTGGTCGCGTCATCCGCCGATGTCGAACGCATGTTCAGTATGCTAAACGTTTGTTCAGTACCTGTCAACGATGCCGTGCCGTGATGCCGTGCCACTCCGCCGACACGGAGCTAGCACAGCCCCGCCGCTAGGCTTATCGCCGTGACTGACATCGAAATCGGCCGCGCCAAGCGCGCTCGCCGCGTGTACGCCTTCGACGACATTGCGATCGTGCCGAGTCGGCGCACGCGGGACCCGCAGGATGTCTCGATCAGCTGGACCATCGACGCATACACCTTCGAGACGCCGGTGCTCGCGGCACCGATGGACTCGGTGGTGTCACCGACAACGGCGATCGAGATCGGCAGACTCGGCGGCCTCGGCGTGCTCGACCTCGAAGGCGTCTGGACGCGCTACGACGACCCAGAAGCGGTGCTGGCCGAGATTCGCAGCCTCCCGGCAGCCACTGCAACCAAGCGCATGCAACAGATCTACTCCGAGCCGATCAAACCCGAGCTCATTGTGTCCCGGCTCGCCGAGATTCGGGCGGCTGGAGTGCCGGTTGCTGGTGCGCTGAGCCCGCAGCGCACCCAGGAGTTGTACAAGACCGTTGTCGACGCAGGAGTCGACCTCTTTGTCATTCGAGGGACGACGGTCAGCGCCGAGCACGTCTCCAAGACCGTCGAGCCGCTCAACCTCAAGAAGTTCATCTACGAACTCGACGTACCCGTCATCGTCGGCGGCGCCGCGACGTACACGGCCGCCCTGCACCTCATGCGCACCGGTGCGGCTGGGGTGCTCGTCGGGTTCGGTGGTGGAGCGGCGTCGACGACGCGCGCGAGC
>JBGSTT010000130.1:0-3900 GCA_041736385.1 Rhodoglobus sp.
GCAACTGCAATGGCACTTATGGTGCCAATACGCTTGAAGTTCACAGTTTTTTCCCTTCGGAAGTTTCGACATCAGGACATGGGCCGGTGCGACCCAAGAGACGACGCTACGTCGGGGTGGTTACCAGTACGGGCGGGAAAAGGTAAACAAGAGGTTAACGAAAGGAGAACAACGGCTCTGTTTGCACCATCGAGGTCGTGGTTACGCCGTCGGAGCGGAATGCACTTCGACCCCAACGAACCCCGATTGCGGGTTTCGTGTTGACACGTGCAGCACCGCGAACTCGCCAGTGGCGAGCTCACCGTGCTGTCGCAGCGCGGCGGTCAATTCCGTGTCGGTGAGCCGAGCCAGTTCATCGACTAGCTGAGGTATCACCGGACCGTGGCTGCACAACGCCACGGATGCTTGTCGCTTGAGTCGCTTCGCGACGATCGAGGTGACGTCGCCGGTGCCGTCTTCGAAGGCATCCTGACTGATCGCATCGCGGGTCTTGATTGGCAGCCCAGCTAGTCGTGAAAGTGGCTGAACCGTCGCGACGCACCGCACCGCGGTGCTGCTGATGATCTTCTGTGGGCCGAAGGCGTTGATGCCTTTCGCGATGCCGACCGCCTGATCGCTGCCACGGTGCATGAGTGGTCTGGTCGAGTCGGGGCCATCCCAGTTCTGCGCGGGCATCGCCTTGCCGTGGCGCACCGCAATCACCGCGAAGGTGCGCGCGTTGCCAGCGTCGAACCGTTCGGCGAAGCGCTCGAGGATGTCGACATCGTGGCTATAGCTCAAACGCTTCCGCGCTTTCGGGATCGTCAACCACTCGAGTGCCGCGATCTCCTCGTTGGGAGCGAAGCGCGCGAGCTCGAGTTCGTGGTCGTTGATCTCGGCGGTCCAGTAGTGCACGACCTTGTGCCGCCGGTTCGGCATCACGTACTCGACCAAGCCCAGTGGTGCGCCGAGTACGACGGATAACCCGGTCTCTTCTCGCAATTCCCGCACCGCGGCTTCCGGTAGCGTCTCGCGCGGTTCGACCTTGCCTTTGGGGAACGTGACATCGCCATACCCCGCGCGATGCACAACGAGAATCTTTGGCTCGCCGTCGAGAACTCTCCAGCACAGCGCACCGGCCGCAACGACCGGGGGCAACGTCGTCACCGCTGAACCCCGCCGCGCTTTCTCTGCGAGATCTCACTCATGACCACGTTCTGCATGTCTTGCAGGGGTGTGCCCGATTCGCTGACGTTGTGGCGCCACCACGTGCCTTCGCCATCGAGCCGCCACGCGCTGGTGTCATCCGAGAAAGCGACATCGAACACGTGATGCAACTGGCTGATGTGCGCTGCACTGGTGACGCGCACGAGCGCTTCGACCCGCCGATCGAGGTTGCGGTGCATCATGTCGGCGCTGCCAATGTAGACCTGCGGGTCACCGGCATTGGCGAACGAGAAGATACGAGAGTGTTCGAGGTAGCGACCGAGAATCGAGCGAACACGGATGTTCTCGCTGAGTCCTTCACGCCCCGGCCGAAGCCCGCAAATTCCGCGCACCAGCAGGTCGACCCTCACACCGGCATTGCTCGCCCGGTAGAGGGCGTCGAGGATGGCCTCATCCACAATCGAATTCAATTTGATTCGGATGCCAGCTGGCAGACCGCGTTGGGCATTGTCGGTCTCGGCTTGAATGAGCTTGAGCAGCCCCTTGCGCAAATGCAGCGGGGCGACCAGCAGCCGTTTGAACTTCTTCTCAATCGCGTAACCGGAGAGTTCGTTGAAGAGCCGGGTCACGTCCTTGCCGACCGTGTCGCTCGCGGTCAAGAGGCCGAAGTCCTCATACAGGCGGCTGGTCTTGGGATTGTAGTTGCCGGTTCCGATGTGGCTGTATTGGCGAAGCACCCCGTTCTCCTGCCGCACAACGAGTGCAAGCTTGCAGTGGGTCTTGAGCCCGACCAGTCCATAGACGACGTGCACGCCAGCCTTCTCCAGTTTGCGGGCCCACGAGATGTTGGCGGTCTCATCGAACCTCGCCTTGATCTCGACCAGAGCGAGGACGGCTTTACCGGCCTCGGCAGCGGCTATGAGGGCCTCCACGATCGGGCTGTCACCGCTCGTACGGTAGAGGGTCTGCTTGATGGCGAGCACCTTCGGGTCGGCTGCCGCTTGCTCGAGAAAGCTCTGCACGCTCGTCGAGAAGGATTCGTAGGGGTGATGCAGCAGGATGTCCTGGTGCGCGATCGAGGCGAAGATGTCCTGAGCGGCTCCCGCCTCGAGGGGCAGAAGGTTCACGCTCGTCGTTGGTACGTGTCGCGGGTACTTGAGCGACGGTCTGTCGATGCGTGTCAGTTGGAAGAGCCCACGCAAGTCAAGCGGAGCCGGTAATCGGTAGACCTCTTGTTCGGTGATATCCAGTTCTCGCACCAAGAGGTCGAGTGTGACCGGATCCATATCGTCAGTGATCTCCAGCCGGATTGGCGAGCCGAATCGGCGGTTGAGGAGTGACTTCTCGAGCGCTTGAATGATGCTTTCAGACTCATCCTCGTCAACCTCAAGATCCTCGTTGCGCGTGACCCGGAACTCGTGATGCTCAAGGATCTCCATCCCGGGAAACAGTTCCCCAAGATGGTTCGAAATGAGGTCTTCGAGAGGGATGAAGCGAAGCAGACCGCTGTCGTCATCCGGCAACTGCACGAATCGCGGCAGTACCGTCGGAACCTTCAGGCGAGCGAACTCCTCGTTGCCGGTCTTCGGGTTGCGCACCCGAATCGAGAGGCTCAACGAAAGCCCGGAGATATAGGGGAATGGATGCGCCGGGTCGACAGCCAGCGGCATGAGCACCGGGAAGATCTGTGCCGAGAAAATTTCGTCGATGCGCTGCCGATCGGCTTCGCCGAGATCAGACCATGTCTCAATATGGATACCAGCCTCATCGAGGGCTGGCTTCACGCTGGTGCGGAATGCCTGAGCGTGGCGCTCCTGCAACTCGTGGGCTTTCGCGCTGATGTCTGCCAAGACATCCGCGGGAGCGCGGCCCACATTGGTGGGAACGGCAAGCCCGGTAGCGATTCTGCGCTTGAGTCCGGCGACACGAACCATGAAGAACTCATCGAGGTTGCTCGCGAAGATCGCGAGGAAGTTTGCTCGTTCGAGAAGTGGAACGTTCGTGTCCTCGGCAAGTTCCAATACCCGCTGGTTGAAGGCGAGCCAACTCAGTTCTCGATCGAGGTATCGATCATGTGGCAGGGATCCGTCATCGTAACTCGACGACTCCTCTAGGTCGTACTCGTCGAGCGAATCGGTGGCGACATCGCCGGGAGCGTCGCTCTCAACGCGCCCGAAGGTGTTCTCGCTTTGCATTCGTTCATCCTTGCACCCGGGAGTGAACTCTCGGTGAACCAGTGTTCGCGGCATCCGCAATTCATAGATGATCATCTATGCTTTAGCCATGGTCAATTTGGTCGCTATGAATGAGAAACCCACAGTCCTGTTTGTCTGCGTGCACAACGCTGGTCGGTCGCAAATGGCGGCTGGCTACCTCAAGGCCTTTGGTGGTGATCGGGTCGAGGTGCTGTCCGCTGGATCGGAGCCGAAGGACCAAATCAACCCGGTCGCGGTTGCGGCAATGGCAGAAGAAGGCATCGATATCTCCAACAACGTGCCGAAGATCCTGACAACGGAGGCCGTCAAGGAATCGGATGTTGTCATCACCATGGGATGCGGGGATACGTGCCCGATCTTCCCCGGTAAACGCTACGAGGACTGGGAACTCGACGACCCGGCCGGACAAGGTATCGAGTCGGTGCGTCCGATCCGCGACGACATCAAGGCGCGCATCCAGCAGTTGCTGAGCGAGATCTTGCCGGATGTTGGTGCACGGGCATTGGCTGGCGATCAGGCCTCGTCGGGGGCTCAGCCT
>JBGSTT010000141.1:0-6960 GCA_041736385.1 Rhodoglobus sp.
GGCATTGGCCAGATGGCTCCAGACGCCCCGAACGACGAGTCGACCCGCCCGCTCGTAAGCGGCAGCCGCCTCAACCAGTGCCGGCCACTGCGTCTCGTCAGCGCCGTTCCGCCCAAGGCCGCTGTCGACCTTCAACTGCACAATCGGCCGGCCGGATGCCGCCACGACCCGCTCGAGCTGCTCCGGGTAGCTCACACCGAGGTCGATGCCCCCATCAATCGCCGCGGAGAAGTCCTCGGTCGGGTCGTGCAGCCAAGCCAGCACGGGGGCCGTCACACCTGCCGCGCGCAGCTCGAGGGCTTCTGTGATGTCGGCAACGCCGAGCCAGTCTGCTCCTCCTTCCAGCGCGGCGCGTGCCGACGCTACAGCCCCGTGCCCGTACCCGTTCGCCTTGACGATCGCCATCGCCGGAAGGTTGCCGGTGGCTGCACGCAGCACCCGCACGTTCGCGGAGATCGCCCCGAGATCAATGACCGCCTCGCGCATCAGGACTCGGCGATGACGTAGGCGATCGCAATGCCTGCGTCGTGCGCAACGGAGAGGTGGATTGCCCGGATGCCGCGGGCATCGGCAATGGCCTTGGTGGATGCCTGTAAATCGAATGATGGGTTACCGAGCGCGTCGTTGACGACAAGCATGTCGTGCCATTTCACCCCGGTTGAGTCGCCGATAGCCTTGATGAGCGCCTCCTTCGCGGCAAACCGTCCGGCGAGGGAGCGCAGCGACGTCGGTTTCCCGTCCTTCAGCTGTTCGCTCTCAGCGAACAGGCGCGCACGAAGCGCCGGCGTCCGCGTCACGGCGCGCTCAAAACGCGCGATATCGACTACGTCGACGCCGATCCCGACGATCACGGGTCATTCCACCGTGACAGACTTGGCGAGATTTCTGGGCTGGTCAACGTCAAGCCCCTTCGCCGCGGCAAGCTCCATGCTGAAAATGTGCAGCGGCACCACGGCCAACAGTGGCTCGAACAGGCTGCCGGCGAGTGGAATCGGGATGACCTCATCCGCGAACGGAAGCACCGCAGCATCCCCCTTTTCTGCGATGGCGATCACTCGGGCCCCGCGCGCACGAATCTCTTGGATGTTCGAGACGACCTTCGGGTGCAGCGAGTTCGGGTCGCGCGGGCTCGGCACCACCACGATGACCACCTGCCCTGGTTCGATGAGTGCGATCGGTCCGTGCTTGAGCTCGCCAGCCGCGAATCCTTCGGCATGGATGTACGCGAGCTCCTTGAGCTTCAGCGCGCCCTCGAGCGCAACGGGGTAGCCGACGTTCCGGCCGAGAAACAGTACCGACTGGGTGTCCGTCATCCACTGTGCGAGCTGAGTGATCTCACCCTGCGAGACGCTCAAGACCTCGGCGATCTTGTCTGGAATGGCCTGCAGCTCGACGACGTTCGCGCGAATAGCGTCGTCAGTCAAGGTGCCGCGAACGGCAGCGAGATGAAGCCCGATCAGGTACAGGGCGGTCACTTGAGCCACGAACGCCTTGGTCGAAGCGACGGCGACCTCCGGGCCGGCGTGCGTGTAGACGACCGCGTGAGACTCGCGAGCAATCGTGGCGCCCTGCGTGTTGCACACTGACAGCACTTGCGCTCCGGCCGCGATGGCGTGCTGCACCGCCACAAGAGTGTCCATCGTCTCGCCGGACTGGCTAATCGAAATGACCAGAGTCTTGGGTGTCAGGATCGGGTCTCGGTAGCGAAACTCGTGCGAGAGCTCAACATCGACCGGGATGCGGGCCCACTTTTCGATGGCGTATTTACCGATCATCCCGGCATAGGATGCGGTACCGCAGCCAATGATGACAATCCGGTCGAGGTCAGCCAGCACAGCGTCACCGATCGGGTCGAGCTCTTGGAGCTTGACGAGCCCGTCGGCGACACGGCCGAGAACCGTGTTGGCGACAGCGTCGGGCTCTTCGCTGATCTCCTTGGCCATGAAACTCGACCAGCCGCCTTTCTCGCTGGCAGAGGCATCCCACGCAACATCGAACTCTTCGGTTTCGACCGGGTTACCGTCGAAGTCGATGACCTCGACCGAGTCCGGGCGGATCGTGACGATCTGGTCGTGGCCGATCGCGACGGCGCGGCGAGTGAATTCGACGAACGCCGCGACATCCGACCCCAGGAAGTTCTCGCCGTCACCGAGCCCGATCACGAGCGGCGAGTTTCGCCGAGCACCAACAACTACGCCGGGTTGATCCTCGTGAATGACCAGCAGGGTGAATGCACCGTGCAGCCGAGCTACCGTGCGCCGAAGCGCCTCGGTGAGGTCTCCGACGGCGAGGTACTCCCCGCCGACGAGCACCGCCGCGACCTCGGTGTCTGTCTCGCTGTGGAACTCCGCGCCCTGGGCGAGCAGTTCAGCTCTCAGTTCGGCGAAGTTCTCTATGATTCCGTTGTGGATGAGCGCGAGTTTGCCGTCGGCGCTCAGATGCGGATGCGCGTTCCGATCGGTCGGCCCGCCGTGCGTCGCCCAGCGGGTGTGACCGATGCCGGTTGCCCCGTTGCCGAGCGGCCGGTCGTCAAGGTCGTCAATGAGAACTTGCAACTTGCCGGCGCGCTTACGAATGCCAAGGTGTCCGTCACCGTCGATGATCGCAACCCCTGCGGAGTCGTACCCGCGATACTCGAGACGCTTGAGACCCCCGAGGAGCACCTCGAGGCTCTTGTTGTCACCGACGTAGCCCACGATTCCACACATACGCTCGATTCTAGGCTCGCTCGTGCCGCGACGGCTCGCAGCTAGGATTGGGCGGTGTCAGACTCGCCAGCATCAAACGGCCACGTCTCGCCGTTCCTCGAGCTGGATCGAAGCGACTGGGCGGCGCTCGCGCCAACAATGAAGGCTCCGCTAAGCCAGACCGAGCTCGTTGGGCTGCGCGGTCTCGGTGACTCCCTCGACCTCATCGATGTCGAGGAGGTGTACCTGCCGCTCAGTCGCTTGCTCAACCTCTACGCGGAGGGCGCACAACACCTTCATCAGGCGACCACATCGTTTCTGGGCGCCCGGTCAGACCACACACCCTTTGTGATCGGCATCGCCGGCTCGGTCGCCGTCGGTAAGTCGACCGTGTCGCGCCTGCTACGCGAACTCATGTCGCGCTGGGAAGGTACGCCGCGGGTCGAGCTCGTCACCACCGACGGGTTCCTGTTCCCGAATGCCGAACTCGAGCGGCGCGGCATCATGGACCGCAAAGGATTTCCCGAAAGCTATGACCGCCGCGCCCTGTTGCGCTTCGTGAGCATGGTGAAGTCGGGTGTCAGGGAGGCACGCGCGCCGTTCTACTCACACCTGGCGTATGACATCGTTCCAGACGCGGAGATTATCGTGCGGGCACCCGACGTGCTCATCATCGAGGGGCTCAATGTGTTGCAGCCACCTGCGCCCGGCCGAAGCCTTGCCGTGAGCGACCTCTTCGACTTCACCATTTACGTGGATGCTCGAACCAGCGACATTGCTCGTTGGTATGAGGAACGCTTCCTGTCACTGCAGCGTGGAGCATTCGCCAACCCGGCATCGTTCTTTCACCGCTACTCGACGCTCACCGAAGACGAAGCCCGAGCCCTTGCTGGGGAGATCTGGAAGACCATCAACGAGCCAAACCTGGTGCAGAACATCCTGCCGACCCGGCCGCGGGCATCCCTCGTGCTTCGCAAAGACTCGACCCATGCCGTGTCGAGCGTGCTGCTTCGGAAGACCTAACTGGCGGTCTGCTCGCCCGCGCTCGGGGTTCGCCCGTGTCAGAGCGCCAAACGCTCGCGCACGACCTCAGCCAGCCCGTGCCCGATCTCGTCGGCAACACTCTGATTCTCGGCCTCGACCATCACGCGCACCATCGGCTCGGTCCCTGACGGCCGCAGCAGCACCCGGCCAGTGTCGCCAAGCCGCGTTTCGGCGGAGGCTACCGCTTCGGCAATCACCGAATCCGACCGGAGCGCATGATGGTCAACCCCGCGCACATTGACCAGCACTTGCGGGTACACCGTCATTACCGAAGCCAGTTCTGCGAGGCTCTTGCCGGTGCGGGCCATCTCAGCTACCAGATGCAATCCAGTGAGGATGCCGTCCCCGGTCGTTCCGTACTCGGTCATGATGACGTGCCCGGACTGCTCCCCACCGAGCGATAGGCCGTGCTCGCCGAGCGCCTCGAGCACGTAGCGGTCCCCGACGGCCGTTTCGAGCATCCGGATGCTGTGTTCTGCCATTGCTCGCCGCAACCCGAGATTGCTCATCACTGTCGCAACCAGCGTGCGGTCTGTGAGCGCCCCGCGCTCGGTCATGGCCACGGCAAGGATCGCCATGATCTGGTCGCCGTCGACCGGGTTGCCGAGGTGGTCAACCGCGAGGCAGCGATCCGCGTCACCGTCATGGGCGATGCCGACGTCGGCGCCGTGCTCAAGCACGGCCTTGGCGAGGTTGTCGAGGTGGGTGGATCCGACGCCGTCGTTGATGTTGAGGCCGTCGGGATCTGCGCCGATGACGGTGACGCGAGCACCGGCATCCGTGAATACCTGAGGGGATACCCCAGACGCAGCCCCGTTGGCACAGTCGAGCACCACGTGCACGCCGTCGAGGCGGTGTGGGAGCGTGGAAAGCAGGTGTACGACGTAGCGATCCTCGGCATCAGCGAATCGACGGATGCGACCGACGTCGCCGCCCTTCGGCGCAAGCTTGGGCTCAGTCAGTGCCTGCTCGATCCGGTCCTCCACCTCGTCCGGCAGCTTGGTGCCCCCGGTCGCAAAGAACTTGATGCCGTTGTCTGGGGCGGGATTATGGCTCGCGGAGATCATCACGCCGAGGTCGGCCTTGAAATCAGCAACGAGGAATGCGAGTCCGGGTGTTGGGATCACTCCAGCATCGAAAACGTCGACGCCGGAACTCGCCAAACCAGACGCGACCGCCGCGGCCAGAAACTCGCCAGAGATGCGCGGGTCACGAGCAATCACCGCGATCGGGCGGCGCCCAGAGGCACGACGACCGTCCGCCATCCGCCCCTTGCCAAGCACGAGCGCAGCCGACTGCGCGAGTGCTAGCGCCAGCTCGACCGTGAGATCACTGTTGGCTAGACCGCGAACACCATCTGTGCCGAAAAGTCGAGACATCGAGAGTTGCGTTTCTCGAGCGCGTTGCTTAGCGCTTCGAGAACTGCGACGCCTTGCGGGCCTTCTTGAGTCCAGCCTTCTTGCGCTCGATGACGCGAGCGTCGCGCGTGAGGAAGCCGGCCTTCTTCAGGGCGGCGCGATTGTTCTCGCGGTCGATCTCGTTGAGCGAGCGCGCGATCGCGAGGCGAAGTGCGCCGGCCTGTCCGGACGGGCCACCACCGGTGATCTTGGCAATCACGTCGTAAGCGCCCATGAGGTCAAGCACCTTGAACGGGTCGTTGATGAGCTGCTGGTGCAGCTTGTTCGGGAAGTACTCGGCGAGCTCGCGACCGTTGACAACGGCCTTGCCGGTGCCGGGGGCGATGCGCACGCGCGCGATGGCTTCCTTGCGGCGCCCAACTGCGGCACCCGGTACGTTCAACACGGCGCGCGGCGCCTTTGGCGCTACGTCTGGTGCGCTCTCGGTGGAGTACGACTCTGGCGCATCCTCATCGAGCTCGAGTTCGAGCTCCTCGACGGGAAGGGAATCTTCGATCTTGGCCACTGTACTAAGTCCTTTGTTTCTTCTTCAGGAGCGCCGGGCGCTACTGGGCGACCTGGGTGAGGGTGTATGGCGTCGGCTGCTGTGCAGCGTGCGGGTGCTCGGCGCCGGCGTAGACCTTGAGCTTGGTCAACTGGGCACGGCCGATGGAGTTCTTGGGGAGCATCCCGCGGATGGCCTTTTCGACGGCACGGGTCGGGTGCTTCTCGAGCAACTCGGAGTACGTCGTCGCCGTCAAGCCGCCCGGGTACCCCGAGTGGCGGTAGGCCTTCTTCTGCGCGAGCTTGGAGCCGGTGAGGGCGACCTTCTCGGCATTGACGATGATGACAAAGTCACCCATGTCCATGTGCGGGGCAAAGGTGGGCTTGTGCTTGCCGCGCAAAAGCGTTGCGGCGTGGCTGGCAAGGCGACCGAGAACGATGTCGGTCGCGTCGATGATGACCCAGTCGCGCTGAACGTCAGCGGGCTTGGGCGAGAATGTGCGCGTCACAGTTTCACTGCTTTCTTGTGATCGGATGAGTGGTTCGTGAATCCCGCTCCGGTGGGCCGTTCCGCGGACGATGTCCTCGGAACCTCCCGGCGTACTTCGCAGCGTTGCGGCTGTGAGGCACTGGAGGGCTCATGATCGGGTGCCGGAACTGGCACCAAGGGTCTATCTTAGGCGTTCTTCAGCATCACGTCTAGCTCGCGTCTGCCTAGCTCGAGCGCCGGGGTCATCCGGATACCCGACCTCGACGAGGGTAAGGCCGTTCGCTGGCATCACCTTGAACTCGCTCGTACGCTGCGCTTCGCTCCGGATGCCGACGAGCCGCTCGCCTCCCAGCTTCCCCTCCCCGACCGACACCGCCGCCCCAACCAACGCCCGCACCATGCTGTGGCAGAACGCGTCGGCCTGCAACCGTGCGATGAGCACCCCGTCGCCGTCGCGCTCCCAGCTGAACTCCTGCAGTTCGCGGATCGTCGTCGCCCCCTCGCGTGGACGGCAATAGGCTGCCCAGTCGTGCAGGCCGAGGAGCTCTGCGGCGGCCGACTTCATCGCCTCGAGGTCGAGCGCGGCGGGGTACCAGACGGTGTGATTGCGGGTCAGCGGGTTGCGGTTCGCCGCGGCATCCGCGATTCGATAGGTGTATCGGCGCCAGATCGGCGAGAAGCGCGCGTCGAATCCTTCAGGCGCGATGCTCACGGCCGACACGACCACGTCGCTCTTCAATCCGGCGATGCCGTTGAGCCGTTTGGCGAGCACCGCCGTGGGCTCGACCGGGCCGCGGCCGTGCGGAGTGGCGAGGTGCTTCAGTTGCGCCGGCGTGAG
>JBGSTT010000163.1:0-48950 GCA_041736385.1 Rhodoglobus sp.
CGGCGTCGCCGTGACGCGACGTGGCCGGGCGCTCCGTATCCAACCAGCACGGCCGGCGGCTTCTCGTCGCTGTGCGCGACAGTCGCCGCCGTATCGGCAATGGTGCCGGTGGTCTCGTCGTCTCCCGGCGCTGTGAGCTGCACCGTTCCGCCTTGCGAGCTCACCGTAATGATCGGGGTACCGACCTCGACGGTTGCCCCTTCCTCGAAGAGCAGCGCGGTGACGGTGCCCGCGAAGGGCGACGGCAGTTCGACGAGAGACTTCGCTGTTTCGATCTCGACCAACACTTGGTTGATCGTTACCGTGTCGCCCGGCTTGACCTTCCACGAGACGATCTCAGCCTCGGTAAGTCCTTCGCCGACATCCGGCAATGGGAACGAGGAATCAGCCACGGTGTGCCTCCATGTTCAATAGGCCAGCACTCGGTCGACGGCATCCAGAATGCGGTCAACATCGGGAAGGTAGAAGGACTCAAGCTTGGCCGGGGGGAATGGGGTGTCGAAGCCGCTGACGCGAAGCACTGGCGCCTCGAGTGAGTAAAAGGCTCGCTCGGTGACCGTTGCCGCAATTTCCGAGCCAACGCTCACATTCCCCGGCGCCTCCTGTACGACGACCACCCGTCCGGTCTTTTGCGCAGAAGCCACGAGCGGCGCGTAGTCGATCGGCGACAGCGAGCGTAAGTCGATAACTTCGACACTGGTGCCCTCTTCGGCGGCGAGCGCTGCCGCATCCAGCAACATGCTGACAACGGCGCCGTGCCCGATGAGTGTTACCTCGGTGCCCTCGCGCGCGACCTTACTGCTGTGGGTCGGGATGCCGCTCGCCGAAGTGTCGACGTCACCCTTGGCCCAGTAGCGGCTCTTCGGTTCGAAGAACAACACCGGGTCATTGCTCGCGATGGCCTCCTGGATCAGCCAGTAGGCGTCGTGCGGCGTTGACGGGCTGAGTGAACGCAAGCCCGGCGTGTGCGCGAAGTAGGCTTCTGGGCTCTCTTGATGGTGCTCGATCGCCCCAATGTGGCCGCCGTACGGCACACGAATTACCACTGGCATGCTGAGCGAACCTTCGTGCCGCGCGGTGGTCTTGGCCAACTGCGAGGTGATTTGGTCGAAGCCGGGAAAGATGAATCCGTCGAACTGAATCTCACACACTGGCCGGTAGCCACGCATCGCAAGCCCGATCGCGGTGCCGATGATGCCGGACTCGGCGAGCGGGGTGTCGAGCACTCGGGTGTCGCCGAACTCGGCTTGCAGTCCCTCGGTTACGCGAAAAACTCCACCGAGCGGGCCGATGTCCTCGCCCATGAGGAGCACGCGATCATCGGCGGCAAGGCTTGCGCGAAGACCGTTGTTGATGGCCTTGGCCATGCTCAGCTGCTCGATGGTCATGGGGCGCCTTCTTCGAACGACGCCTCATACGCCGCGAGCCAGGCGCGTTGCTCGTCCATCAGCGGGTGCGGGTCGCTGTACACATGATCGAACATGGTGGATGCCGCTGGCGGAACCAACTCGACGACGCGACGGCGAACATCCGAAGCCAGATCGTCGCCCTCGACCGCGATCTCGGCGAAGAATGCGTCCGACTCTCCACGACCGCGAAGATACGTTTCGAAGCGGACGATCGGATCGCGCTCAGCCCAGAAGCGCAGATCTTCATCCGCGCGATACTTCGTCGGGTCATCACTCGTTGTGTGTGCGCCCATGCGATAGGTCAACGCTTCAATGAAGCGCGGCCCGCCGCCGGAGCGGGCGGCATCAAGATTTTCACGAGTGACCGCGTAACTCGCGAGCACGTCGTTCCCATCGATCTGGATGCCCGGAATGCCGAAGCCAGACGGTCGAAGGTAGAGCGGCGTTCGAGACTGGCGCGAGACCGGCACCGAGATCGCCCAGTGATTGTTCTGCAGGAAGAAGACCTGTGGCGTTTGGTAGCTAGCCGCGAAGACCAGCGCCTCACTCACATCCCCTTGGCTCGATGCCCCGTCGCCAAAGTAAACGATGACGGCTTGGTCTGAGTCCACGTCCCCTGTGGCGGTCGCACCGTCCAACGTGATGCCCATTGCATAGCCCGTTGCGTGAAGGGTCTGTGATCCGATGACCAGGGTGTACAGATGAAAGTTCCCGTGCTCGGCCGGATCCCAGCCCCCGTGGCTGAGTCCGCGCAGCATGGCAATGATCTTGAGCAGATCAACGCCACGGATTCGAGCAATGACGTGCTCGCGATAGGCGGGAAAGACGTGATCCTGAGCTCGGGTTGCCAGACCGGAACCGACTTGAGCCGCCTCTTGGCCGATGCTCGGGATCCACAGCGCGAGCTGGCCCTGCCGTTGAAGGTTGGCCGCTTCGATGTCGAAGCGACGCATGACGACCATGTGTCGGTGAAAGTCGCGCAATTGATCGTCAGTCAGCGCTGCGATCAGTGGAAGATACTGCTCTGCGATCTCGTTCTCAGCGAGGGTGCCCTCTGGAGTGAGCAACTGAACCGTTGCTGCGGTGTAAGGCATTCGACTAATCTAGCGCGGCGACAGCGAGGCCCGTTCGTTGTAGAGCCACAACCTCCGCGGCCGCAACTAGAAGCTGTTCAACAGACTCCCGCTCGCCGATCGACACCCGAAGCCCCTCACCAAGCGCGCGCGCAACGATTCCGTGCCGCACGAAGACCTCGGCTGCCGCTGCCGTGTTTTCGCCAGTCGGAAGCCAGACAAAATTGCCGTGCGGTTGCGGGTGGGTCCAGCCTTGTGCGCGTAGACCCTCGTCGACTCGGTCCCGCACCTCATTGAGTCTCGCCACCCGCTCAAGCAACTCGGCCTCGTGGTCTAGCGACACCAGGGCCGCGCGCTGTGCTTGCTCGGTGACAGAAAGCGGAATGGCGACCGCCCTCGCGGCATCCATCACATACTCGGGGCCCACCGCGTAGCCGATTCGCAAGCCGGCAAGCCCAAAGGCCTTAGAGAAGGTGCGGAGTAGCACGAGGTTCGGATAGTTGGGGAGAACCCGATCACCGCGGACGGCCGACTCGTCGGTGACAAACTCCGCGTAAGCCTCGTCGAGCACAACCAGCACGTTATGCGGCACCAACGCCATGAACTCAACGAACTCGTCGTCAGTAACCATTGAACTGGTCGGATTGTTCGGGCTACAGACGATCACAAGGCGGGTTCTGTCGTTAATCGCGGCAGCCATTGCCGCCAGATCGTGCCGGTGATCCGGAGTGTTGGGGACCGCAATGCTTGTCGCACCTGCAATGGCGACAAGCAAGGGATAGGCCTCGAAACTACGCCAGGCGTACACGACCTCGTCGCCAGGCGCCGCGGCGGCTGTGATCAATTGTGCGAGCACTGACACCGATCCAGCGCCGACCTGTATTTGTTCCGGGGTCACGAAATGACGCCGGGCGAGCCGATCGCGCAACACGGCCGCCGAAGCATCCGGGTACCTATTGATGGTGCTTTCGTTGAGTGCGTCGAGTACCGCAGGGAGCGGTTCAAACGGGTTCTCGTTTGACGACAGCTTGAACGCGTCCGTTGCCGCCGCACGGCCTTGCCGGTAAGGCACCATCGAAGCGATCTCGGGCCGCAGTCGCACAGTTGATTCGGACACCCCCCAAGCATAATTGCGACGACTCTGCCGCCCGGTGCATAGTTGAGCCATGACACTCATCGTGCGGCTCTTGATCAACGCGGTCGCCCTTTGGCTGACGACCCTGATCGTTGGAGGGGTTCGGGTCGAGCCCTTCGAACCAGGCGGCACGCTCGAAGTTGTGCTCACCTACCTGCTGGTTGCCGTGATCTTCGGCCTCGTCAACGGAATTATCGGCAACTTCATTCGCATCGTCGCGTTTCCGTTGTACATCCTCACGCTGGGCCTCATCTCGCTCATCGTGAACGGGCTTCTGCTGCTCTTGGCAGCCTGGCTCTCAAGCTTGTTGGGGTTTGGACTCGTCGTTGACGGTTTCTGGTGGGGTGTGCTGGGGGCACTCGTGCTCGGGATACTGAACTCACTGATCGGTATTCTTCTTCGACCACTGATGCGGTCCAAGCGGTAGCGCGCGTCAGTTCGAGCCCGACAAGGTCGATTAGTGTGTGCGTTCGAATCGATACGTCGTTGCCGTCACGGTTGTCGATCCATCGCTGAACGAGTTGAGGTGCTCGATCGCGGACGTGAGCCGCGTTTGGTTGCTCGAATCCATCAGCTTCGCCGTCTCGAGATACTCAGCGAGTTGATGGGCAGGCAGAGGCGTGTCGCTCGGGATGTCTCGACCCGCGAAAGCCTCACGCTCGACGATGATCGCGTGATGGTTGGACTGGTAGCCGCCGAGCGCCGGGATAATGTCATCGCGGTGCTCAACGATGACGGCAGGTACCTCCGCCGGGAGGTTCATCTGACCGATCGGGCCACCGAAACTTGCCAGGGAATGAACGTTGTAGTCCCCGGACGATGCGATCAGGGCTGCGACCGCAGCGCCCTGTGAGTACCCGGTCAGCTGAACGACGGAATCGGAAGTCACCCCGGCTTCCTCCATCGCTTGCACGACCGATTCGTATGATCCGCTCCCGACGCCGATCGCGTTGTGCACATTGCTCGCCAGATCCCACGGTTCTGTGCCTGTCTCGGCGGCGATGGTTGCCGTGCCAGCGACGTACACGGCGAACCGGTCAGGCTGGGATGGTGCGCTGTACTTCTCAATGACCACCTGAGCGCCGTGATCCTCGATAGCGCTCGGGATGCGATTCACCCGCTCGGCGATGGTCGCTGGGCCGCCATCAACGCTCCGAGACTCGGTTCCGGCAAGCCGCACCGACGTCTCGTTGAGCACCCCCGCTAGTGCGCCTACGCCAACGGCGCTTCGCGCGGCAAGACTCAGGCCGGTGCCGGGCACGACATCGCCGAGCGCGCGAGCAACAGGGGCAGGTACCCGCAGCGCCGCAAGAATTGCGTTATCTGCACTCGACACCGCGTGTCGAATGATGGTGGATGCCGCGGCGCTCGTGAGCGTACGACTCGCTTCTCTGCCTGCTCCCGCAAACAAGCGATCTCGACCGGCCGGATTCACAACGCCAGCAGTCGCCACGCCGGCGGCCGCACCGGCCGTCGCCGGCAGGGTTGCCATCACGAGGCTTGGAAGAATCGAGCCAATCAGTCCGCCGACTCCGCCAGCAGCCTCGCTGCCCCACACCGAAATGAGCTGTTCGACGAAGCTGTAGCCGTCGGCAGCAGCCTTTAGGCCAGACGAAACCCCCCGTGCGGCAAGCTCGAGTTGCACCATGACAATCTGTGCCTGGTCAATATCGAGTTCTGCACGAGCCGCATTCGCTGGAGCGTTAGCAACGTCAAGTCCGACCATTGAAATCAGCCGATCGGTCGCATTCAGTTCTGCCCCGATTGCCGCAGCCTCGTCAGCGAGCTTGTCGAACAAGGTCGCGTTTTCGAGAAGTTCTTCGGTTACGACAGACGAGCCGGTTGGGCCAGTGACGATGAGTTCCTCAGCCACGGCTGGCCAGGGTCGCGACCGCTTGACCGGTTCGCATCATCGCGGATCGCAGCGCCGCGATCCCCGCATCGGCGGATCCTTCCACCGCGTCGACGGCAGAGTCATATGCCCCTCTAGCCGAACCTCGCCACCACTGCGAGTGTCGCGGAATCAGGCTCGCTCGCGCACGCACCAAGCGACCGTGCAGCATTGTCAGTTCGCGCAACTGAGTTTCAAGAATCGTCAGTGTTGCGGCATCCACCGGGCTCATCATTGCTGTTCTCCTTGCCGCCCCCAGCATCTCGATTGCGGTTCACCGGTTCAGTGCGCGCGGTCGAAATCGGAGCAAGTACTGCCCCACCCCACCTGTGGTGGAGTGGAATGTGCGTCACAATGAACCATGAACTTCGAGCGCGTCTTCGACGAGTCCGCGCTCTTCAGGCTGTGCTTCGTGTGCACCGGAAACATCTGTCGGTCGCCCATGGCCGAGACGGTGTTCACCTCGCTCATTCGCAATGCCGGACTCGACGGGTCAATCGCCGTCATCTCGGCCGGCACCGGTGACTGGCACGTCGGAGAACCATCAGACGAGAGAACACTCGCCGCGCTCGGGATTCGCGGGTATAACGGCTCCGGCCACCGCGCCAGACAGTTCGACCCAGAATGGTTCAAGACCCTCGACCTCGTGGTCGCCTTCGACCGCAGCCAGGAACGCATTTTGCGCTCGTGGGCTCCGACAGAAGAAGATCGCGCCAAAGTGCAGTTGTTGCTGAGTTTCGACGGTGAGCAATCTGCCTTGGTCGACGTACCGGACCCGTATTACTCGGATGCCGCCCTTTTCGATCGCGTACTCCAGATGATCGAGGGTGCTGCCACGTCATTGTTCGACCAGATCACGCCCGGAATTCGGCAGGGAGCCAAATGAATCCACTACCTGCTCAGCCGCTCAGTCCGCTGGACGGTCGGTATCGCGATGCGGTTTCCTCCCTCGGTGAACATCTCTCCGAGGCAGGCCTCAACCGCGCCAGGGTGCGAATCGAGATCGAATGGCTGATCTTTCTGACCGACCGCGAGATGTTCGGGTCACGACGCCTCGACCATGAACAGCTTCGCCGGCTGAGAGAGTTTGCCGCCGAATTCGGACAGGCCGAGATCGATGAGCTTGGGCGGCTTGAAGCGACGACCAGACACGACGTCAAGGCTGTCGAGTATTTGGTGCGAGGCAAGCTCGCCGAGTTGGGATTGACCGAAGTTGCCGAACTCACCCATTTCGCCTGCACGAGTGAAGACATCAACAACCTCGCGTATGGCATCACCATCTCCAGCGCCATTCGAGAAGTCTGGATGCCGCGTGCTCGCGCAGTGACCCAAAGTCTGGCCGCGCGGGCGATAGAACTGCGCGAGGCGGCAATGCTCGCGCGCACCCACGGACAAGCGGCCACTCCGACGACGATGGGCAAAGAGCTCGCAGTCTTCGTACATCGCCTTGAACGAGTCCTTGCGCAGATCGATGGTGTTGAGTACCTGGGCAAGTTCAGTGGCGCGACCGGGACGTACGGGGCACATCTCGCGGCAGACCCGACGGCCGATTGGCCGGCACTGTCACGGGAGTTCGTGACCTCTCTTGGGCTGGTCTGGAACCCTCTCACCACCCAGATCGAATCTCACGACTGGCAGGCCGAACTCTATTCAAGAATCAGCCATGCGAACCGAGTGCTCCACAATCTGTGCACCGACCTCTGGACCTACATTTCGATGGGTTACTTCCGGCAGATTCCGCAGACAGGGGCGACCGGCTCATCGACCATGCCGCACAAGATCAACCCGATCAGATTCGAGAACGCAGAAGCGAACCTCGAACTCTCAAGTGCACTGCTCGAGTCGCTTGCCGCAACGCTCGTGACGTCCCGGCTTCAACGTGACCTTACCGATTCAACAACCCAACGCAACGTCGGGGTAGCGCTCGGACATTCGGTACTTGCCCTCGACAACATCGACCGTGGACTTCGTGAGATCGAGATTGATGACGTTCAGCTAGCTGCTGATCTCGACGCGAACTGGGAAGTGCTCGGGGAGGCCATTCAAACGGTCATCCGCGCCGAGATAACCGCGGGCCGCAGCGCGATCGCAGACCCATACGCAGTGCTCAAGGAGCTCACTCGCGGTAAGCGCGTGACTCGACAGGAACTCTCGGTGTTCATTGCCGGGCTCGATATCGGAGCAGAGGCGCGCGCTCGTCTCGCAGCACTGACTCCCGCCGGCTACACCGGCCTCGCAAGCGAACTCGTGGAGTTCATCGCCGACTGAACGGTGCCTGCTGCGGTGAACGGTGCCTGCTGCTGTGGTCGGTGCCCTCAGCGGTGGTCAGTGCCTCAGCGGTGTTCAGTGCCCTCAGCGATGTTCAGTGCCCGCCAAGCCGATTCTGATCGTCGAGGTCGCGCTGTTCCAGTTCGTTCGGAGCGCCAGCGAGCGAGAGCATTGCGAGCCCGACGAGCGAGAGGATGAACGCGATCCCAAAGAAGATGAGCGCCAACAGGGGGTTTCTGGTCGACATAAGCACGACGAGCCCAGCGAACAAGCCAAGGATCGCCGACAAGCCAATGAGTTCAGCGGGTTTCGTACCGTCACCGCGCTTGCGCTTGACCATCATGCCTCCACCGGGCTGGATCGTTGGAGCGGCTGAGTAGCCGACCACTTGAGCGAGAACGAGGCGATGGCTAGAAAGATGCCAACAATCGCAAGATACGCGCCGAACACGCCAACGAGAGCAACGGATGCCGTCACGGCTCCCAGAACACCCTCGACCGAGAATGGTTGGTTGAAGTTCGCGGGAAGCAGAAGAGCTGTGATGGCTAACGCGACACTCAGCGCGCCAACAAACACCCAGTCACGCGCCACCGGGGAGGCGCCGGAAGCAGGCCCGGAAACGCGGGCAGACGACCGGGCACTCGACCGGGCACTCGACCTCCGCCATGAACGGAGCCCCAAGTACAACTCGAGAAAACCGCACACCGCCGCGTATGCGCTGAGCACGAGTACAAAGTAGGCATAGCCCCCGTCCAGGGCGGCAAGTGCTGCTCCTCCTGTCACGAGCGCGACGGCCGCTTGACACAGCACAACGAGGCGAACGGTACCCGGGGCGACTCGCGTGGCGGCCACGATGGCGGTTGCCAAGCCGGATGCGACGGCGTACGCACCAAAAGCCACCAAGCCAAGACGCGCAGAGTGGTCAGCGGAAAAAGTGATGATGAGGGCCAATATCACCGCGGGAATCGCCCTGCCAAGCCCAAGGAACCACGGCATAGCGTCGAGGTCGTGAGTATCTTGGGCGGCTGACACGCCTACAGCTTAGGCTCTGGCACCGTCGAACTTTCTGAGTGGCTTCACGTGCCTGGCGGCAGATCGACGAACCGCGAGAAGTGTCCGTGAAAGCCAACCGTGATCGTGCGGGTCGGCCCGTTTCGGTGCTTGGCAACGATGAAGTCCGCCTCTCCTGCGCGCGGGTTCTCGGCTTCGTACGCACTTTCGCGGTGTAGCAGGATCACCATGTCGGCATCTTGTTCAAGCGAACCGGACTCTCGCAGATCCGACAGTGCCGGCTTCTTATCTGCGCGCTGCTCCGGGCCACGATTCAGCTGCGAGATTGCGATGACGGGGACTTCGAGTTCCTTTGCGAGGAGCTTGAGTGCTCTCGAGAACTCGCTCACCTCCTGCTGGCGCGACTCGACTTTCTTGCCGCTGGTCATCAATTGCAGGTAGTCGATGATGACCATCTTGAGGCCTACGCGTTGCTTCAGCCTGCGGCACTTCGCGCGGATCTCGACAAGGGTCATGTTTGGACTGTCGTCAATGTACAGCGGCGCGTCGTTGATCCGCCCGCGCGTCTGAGCGATGGTCTTCCAGTCGTTCGTGTGCACCGTTCCCTTGCGCATGTGCTGGAGGGGCACAGAAGCTTCGGCCGAGAGCAAGCGCATAGCAATCTCGCTACGCCCCATCTCGAGAGAGAAGATGATCGTCGGCAAGTCGTGGCCGATCGCAGCCGATCGAGCGAAGTCCAAGCCCAGTGTCGACTTTCCCAGTGCTGGACGCGCGGCGAGAATGATGAGCTGGCCGGGGTGAAGTCCGTTCGTTAGCTCGTCAAGCTCCGCAAAGCCGGTAGGGACCCCGACCATCTTGCCGTCTCGACCCTGCGCGGCCTCAATCTCGTCGATTGCCGTGGTCACGGCATCAGTCAGGGGTATGAAATCTTCACTCTCGACGCCGCCAGTGACCGCATAAATTTCCGCCTGCGCATTGTTGACGAGGTCAACGACCTCGCCCTCGCTCGCGTACCCCATCTGAACGATCCGCGTGCCAGCCTCAACGAGGCGCCGCAAGATTGCTTTCTCGGCAACGATGGTCGAGTAGAAGCCAGCGTTGGCCGCAGTCGGAACAAGCCCTGTCAAGGTGTGGAGGTACTCGGCACCGCCCGCACGAGTTAGTTCGCCGGTCTTGGTGAGTTCGTCGGTGACCGCGATGACATCCGTCGGCTCCCCGTGGGAGTACAGGTTGAGCATCGCCTCAAAGATGAGCTCATGCTTCGGAAGGTAGAAATCGCCTCCACGAACCGTCTCGAGCACATCCGCAACGGCGTCCTTGCTCAAGAGCATGCCGCCGATTGCGCTCTGCTCTGCTAGCAGGTCGTGCGGCGGTACGCGGTCACTGCGCGAGTCCGAGCCTCGTCCATCCGCTGACTGGCGAGCGTCGCTGGCGAGGCCAAGGTGCGCTATCGACATGACCTCTCCCCTTCGCTTCGACGTTGACGTGCGCCTTCAGTTCTAGCTTTACCCGCCGACATTGAATGTCGTGACGCAATCGGGTGTGTGTCGCCAACTGAAGCGGGCGGTCAAACTGTAGGAGGGCGGGCCACGTGCAACAACTGGCCCTGTGGATGAGCTTGTGTGAAACGTGCACGAAACGCCGGGGAGCCTGTTGGCAGCCTGTGGAAAAAGCTGGGGACAAGATCCGAGTTTTTCATCAAAACATGGCTCTAACCAGCATTTTCTCTACACGGTCCGACTGTGCAGAAACTTGCCTGAACCGACGCTTGAGGGTTTGCTCAGGATTGCGTCGGCTGTGTACAAGGTATGCGGGTTTACCGCGTGACAGCAAACGGCGACGAGTATATACTCGTCGCCGTTTGCTGCTGGAATACTGCGTCGACTACTTTCCTGCGACGACTTTCAGTGTGATCGTCGCGACCAGATCGTCGCGAAGTCTGACCGTGGCCTCGTGTTCGCCGGTTGCCTTGATTGGCGATGTGATCTCGATCTTTCGCTTGTCAATTAGGCCGAGACCGGCGGCCGCTACGGCATCGGCGACATCGGTGGTCTTGACCGAACCGAACAGTCGTCCGCCCTCGCCAGCCTTCACCGTCAGGGTGACGGTTGCGGCTTGGAGCTTGGCCTTCAGGTCCTGAGCGTCTTCGAGCGTGGCATGCTCGCGTGCGGCACGGGCCGCCTTGATCGACTCGATCTGCTTCTCGCCACCGCGAGTCCAAGCCACGGCAAAGCCCTGCGGAATCAAGTAGTTGCGTGCGAAGCCGTTCTTGACGTCGACGACATCGCCGGGGGCACCGAGACCGGTCACCTCGTGCGTGAGGATGAGTTTAGACATAATCGTGCTCCCTAGCGGCCAGAGCCGGCGTACGGGAGCAGCGCCATCTCACGGGCGTTCTTGACGGCCGTGGCGATGAGTCGCTGCTCTTGGACGGATACGCCGGTGATGCGGCGCGCACGGATCTTTCCGCGCTCAGAGATGAACTTGCGAAGTGTGGCGACATCCTTGTAATCGATGACGCCAACGCGAATCGCTTTGGCTGGGGCGACAACCTTGCCGTCCTTGCCCTTGCGGATTGGCTTACGGCGATCGCCGGTGCTCTTTCCTGCCATGGTGTCTTTCTTTCTTTCTACGTTGTCTTGCCGCGGTCACGGCCGACGCTGAGCGGTGCTCTGCGCCTAGAAGGGGGTTTCGTCGGCGTAGCTGCCTGGCGTGTTCCATACGTCGTTCGATGCTGCAGGCGCGCTTGCCGCCCACGGCTCTTCTGCGACTGGGGCGCCACCGCGCGGTGCGCCGTCACGAGAGGATGCTGCGCGGGTGACCTGAGCCGTTGCATAGCGCAGCGAAGGGCCAATCTCGTCGACCTCAAGCTCGATGCTTGTTCGCTTCTCGCCCTCTTTGGTCTCGTATGAGCGCTGCTTCAGTCGGCCGGTTGCAATAACGCGACTGCCCTTGGTCAGCGAACCTGCGACGTGTTCGGCGAACTCGCGCCAGACGCTCACCCTCAGAAATAGCGCTTCGCCGTCTTTCCATTCGTTGCTCGCCCTGTCGAGCGTGCGCGGAGTGGAAGCGATCGTGAAGTTCGCGACCGCGAGGCCATTCTGCGTGTAGCGCAGCTCGGGGTCCGCTGTGAGATTGCCAACAACCGTGATCACGGTCTCGCCGGCCATCGCTACGCCGTGCCTTCTTCTGCGGCTGGCGCAATCGCTGGGGAAGCCGCGGCGGCTTGAACCGCCTCCGGCTTGCGCTTGCGGGCAGCCTTCTCGTCCGAGAGCTTCTTCGCGGCGGCTACCTGCGCGAAGCCCTCTTCTGCACGAAGCACCTTGGTGCGCATGACGGCTTCACTGAGCTTCAACTGACGGTCAAGCTCGACAGAAGCAGAGGAGTTAGCGGTGTAGTTCACGACGGCATAAATGCCCTCGTTCTTTTTGTTGATTTCGTAGGCCAGCCGACGACGGCCCCAGATGTCGACGGTATCGATGGTTCCACCATCGGCACGGATAACGTTGAGGAACTTGTCGAGGCTCGGTGCCACGGTGCGCTCATCGATCTCTGGATCGAGGATGACCATGAGTTCATACTGGTGCGTCACAAACCCACCTCCTTCGGACTAGAACGGTTGCAGGAGATCTGCAACAGGAGGGTGTAGACGGTTGCGCGACGCTGTTTCGTGTCGCGACAACCTTGTAAGTGTAGCCCTCTAGCGTGCGGCCCACCAGTCCCGCAAGCGTTCGGTCGCGGCATCCTGCCCTATTGGACCTTCGTCAAGTCGCAGGTCGAGCAAGAATCGGTATGCATCACCGACGTCGCGCCCCGGGCGCAACCCAAGAATCTGCATGATCTGCTCCCCGTCAAGCTCTGGTCGCACGGCGGCGAGGCCTTCGGCTTCTGCGATCGCAGCGATGCGCTGCTCGAGATCGTCGTAGGCAAACGATAAGCGGTCGGCCTTCCGGCGATTCCTGGTCGTCACATCCGCCCTCGTGAGAATGTGCAATCGCTCAAGCTCGACGCCGGCGTCCCTCACGTAGCGGCGTATCGCCGAATCAGTCCACGCACCATCGGTGTAGCCGAAAAACCGCAAATGCAGTTCGATGAGGCGAGAAACGGAGAGAATCGTATCGTTGTCGAATCGAAGGGCACGCAGGCGCTTGGCCGCGAGCTTCGCCCCAACAACGTCGTGGTGGTGGAAGGTCACAATGCCGCCGGCCTCGATCTTGCGCGTCGCCGGCTTGCCGATGTCGTGGAGCAGCGCGGCGAGGCGCAACACGATGTCCGGCCCGTCGATCGTCTGTCGCATGCCTTCAAGTTCAATCGCTTGGGTCAACACCGTCAGGCTGTGCTCGTAGACGTCCTTGTGATGCGCGTGCTCATCTTGCTCGAGGATGAGCGCAGGCACTTCTGGCAGGATCAGTTTGGCCAGTCCCGTGTCAACCAACAATCGGATGCCCGGCACCGGGTCATCCGTCAGCATGAGCTTCACGAGCTCATCGGCGACACGCTCAGCGCTGATGATCTCGATTCTTGGAGCCAGTTCTCGCATGGCCGCAATCGCCGGCTCTGCGACGGTGAATCCGAGTTGCGCGCTGAACCTTGCCGCGCGAAGCATGCGAAGCGGGTCGTCTCCGAAGGACACCTCCGGCGAAGCTGGCGTAGTGAGGCGACGGGCAAGCAAGCCATCAATGCCACCCCAGGGGTCGACAAGTACTCGCTGCGGCAATCGCAGGGCCATGGCGTTGACACTGAAATCACGGCGGCCGAGGTCGTCTTCTAGCGAGCTGCCGAACCGCACCTCTGGCTTGCGGCTCGCCGTGTCATAGCGTTCAGCGCGATACGTCGTGATCTCGACGCTGTGCCCACTGATCCGTGCAGCAATCGTGCCGTATTCACGGCCGACGTCCCAATGGGCATCGGCGATCGGCTTGACAAGCCCGAGAATTTCGTCGGGAAGCGCACTAGTCGTGAAGTCGAGATCAACAACGGCCCGCCCAAGGAAGGCGTCACGCACTGGGCCACCGACGAGGGCGAGCTCGAAACCCGCAGCCGCGAACACGCGAGCGAGGCTCGCAACAGGCTCGGAATCGGCAAGGTCATCCAGTCGCCGAACTGCCGAGGCGACACTCTCCATGATGGCTCTAGCTTGCCACAGTGGGTTCGGGTGGCCGGGGTGTTGGCAATGCGGTGTTCGCGACGCGGTGTTGGCAATGCGGTCACCGCAATATCAAAGACCCGGTGGCCGCGGTATCAAAGAATAGACTCGACGCATGATTGTCGAGCGAGATTGTGTACCGCAATCGTGCTCGTGAATACCTGGCCCGCGCGCGTCGCCGCCGCCGTTGTTGCGTCGACGGCGCTCGCTGCCGCGGTCGTCTTGGCAGCTCCGGCGAACGCCGTCGACGGGTCC
Organism: Rhodoglobus sp.; assembly: GCA_041736385.1. GTDB lineage: Bacteria > Actinomycetota > Actinomycetes > Actinomycetales > Microbacteriaceae > Rhodoglobus. The sequence continues at coordinate 14,189 of JBGSTT010000163.1, forward strand.
GCGCCACCGCAAGTTGCGATCGTCATCCCCCTGACGGTTCCGGCTACGGAATCCGGTCTCATCGACTCCAACGCTCTCCGGGCATACACGGCCCCTGATGGACTTCTTGCGGAACGGTTGGATGCCGCCATCGATCGCCCCGTGACGCTCGCGATCGACCCGATGATCATCGTCTCGATTCGGATTCTTGGGTCAGAGGCTCCAGCAAGCGCTGTCTCATGGCTAAACCGCCTCCGTGGGGTTAGCAATGAGACGTTCGCGCTCGCATTCGCCGACGCCGACCTGACCCTTGCGTTGCAATCGGGCAGCGGCGAGGTGCCTTCCCCAATCGGCTTCGACTATGCACTGGTGGCAGATCGATTCAGCGCGGCCGTTGAGCCCATCGCAGAAGCGACAGCGTCGCCGAACCCGACATCAACGGCGAGTCCTGACTCTCCCACCAACTCGACCGTACCCAGCTTGACCGCGCTGCTGGAGTGGCCGTACGCACTTTCTGCCGTCGCCTGGCCGGTCGTCGACACCGTGACAACACCCGACCTCGCAGCGCTCGTCGCAGGCGAAACCGCGGTGACATTGATTGCCGACTCCAACGTGGAAATCCCCGCGCAGGCTGGGAGCGCGACTACCGTCAATGGTGCACCGGCGACGGTGACCGACTCCTCGGTGTCAAAAGCCCTGCAAGAGACGATTGATGCCCAATCGGCGGATGCGTGGCAGCAGTCCCTCCAGTCACTCACAGCAGAGATCGCTGCCAAGAGTGCACGGCAGTCCGGGCCACAGCCAACGATTGTTGCGACGCTGGACAGGACGACCCCAGAAGCGGGAACACGGCTCGCTGAGACCCTTGCAGCGATCGGGGCTCAGGCATCCATCGCGCTGGTCCCCTTGAGCACCGTATTAGCTGCGCCAGCAACCAGTGCGGATCTCGTCGAATCGCCTCAGCCGGCGAATCGACTTGCGGTCGCCCGCTCGCTCATCAGCGAAGAGCAGCTCGATGCGCAATTCGCCACGATTGTCGACAACCCGAGCACGATTACGGCACAGCGCCGCAACGGACTGCTCGCTTTGCTCTCGGCCGACTGGGTAAACAACGCCACCGAGTGGTCGTCCGCCGCCCAAACCTTCGCCGCGGAGTCAGTTGAGTTGAGAAGTTCCGTGCAAATCGTCGATGTGAGCAACATCAACTTCTTCACCGATCGCCAATCGATCCAGATTCCCGTCAGCAACCGGCTCGATGTTCCGGTGCGCGTGCTCGTAACCGTGACGGCTCAGCGTCCACTGCTCTTTATCGAGCAATCCCCGATTGAACTCGTCATCGAGCCTCGCTCTCAGAAGAACGCACCGATTCCCGTTCAATCGGTCTCGAACGGCATAGTTCAACTCACTGTCACCATCGCCAGCCCCGCTGGAGTGCCGATTGGTGCGTCGAATCGGGTGTCAGTGAATGTGCAGGCGGGTTGGGAGACCCCGGTCGTGACCGCCGTCGGCGTGCTGGCCGTCGCGGTGTTCGTGACCGGTTTGATTCGCAACATACTCCGGAGGAGAAAGCAGCTTCGTGTCTGAGGCCACTGCTGCGGATAGCCGTAGCCCGCTCGGAATCGGCAGGGCTAGCGCACTCTTCGCCTCTGGAACCATCGTGTCTCGCGTGCTCGGATTCATCAGCGCGGTGGTGCTGGCGAACGCGATTGGCATTGTCGGAGCGGGGGCGGATGCGTTCACGCTTGCCAATCAACTGCCAAACAATATTTACGCGCTCGTCGCCGGTGGCCTCCTGAGCGCGGTCATCGTGCCGCAGATCGTGCGAGCTGGCCTGCATGAAGACGGCGGTGCGAAATTCATCAATCGCCTCATCACCATCTCGCTTGTTGTGTTTGTTGTGCTGACGGTCATCGCGACCGCGTGCGCACCCCTTCTCGTTCGGCTGTATGCCCAGTCCGGTGCAACCAGTGGATTCAGTGAGCAGGACTTCGCCCTCGCAACAGCCTTCGCCTATTGGTGCTTGCCGCAGATCTTCTTTTATGCCCTCTACAGTCTCCTCGGAGAGACCCTGAACGCGCGCGGGATCTTCGGTCCATTCACGTGGACGCCTGCCCTGAACAACCTTGTGGTCATCGGTGGACTGGTCATCTTCATTTCAGCGTACGGATCAGACCCACAACATCGGCTCGCTGAGACGTGGACGAGCCCTCAGATTGCGCTCTTGGCTGGCACGGCAACCCTCGGGATCGCGATTCAGGCGTTCGGATTGCTGCTGTTCTGGCGTCGTACCGGCATCCGATACCGTCCAGATTTTCATTGGCGCGGAGCCGACCTAGGACAGGCGGGCCAAGCGGCGGCTTGGGTCTTCGGAATCTTCTTGGTTACGCAGGTTTCTGCGGTGTTTGAATCGCGCGTCGCGTCCATTGCGACAGGTGAGGCATCGCTCGCAGTGCTCAAGTACGGCTGGCTGATCTTCATCCTCCCGCACTCGGTCGTTACCGTCTCCGTCACCATGGCGTACTTCACACGCATGAGCGAGCACGTGCGCGACGGTCGGATTGGCAAGCTTCGGAACGATATTGGGGCTGCACTTCGCACGATTCTGTTGGTAATGGTGTTTTCGGCGATCGGCCTCATGGTGCTCGCTTATCCTTTCAGTGCGGTCTTTGCTAGCGACTACGCGGGGGTACAGGCACTCGGCAACGTCGTCGTCGCGTATCTCGTTGGGCTTGTTCCGTTTACCGTGTTCTTCGTTCTGTTGCGCGTCTACTACGCAATGAACCTGACCCGCGCAGCCTTCGTCATTCAGGTTGCTCAGGCTCTCCTCTACGTCAGCGGAGCTCTCGCGATTCAGGCCTTCGTGCCGGTCGAGTGGATCGCCGTCTCTCTTGCGCTGTTGCTGAGCGTCGCAACGACGTTTCAATCCGCACTGTCCGCCCTGTATCTGAGGCCGCGAACAGGAGGTTTGGAATCACGCTCGGTGGCGCTGAGCACGTTGTGGTACCTCGGTGCAATGGTGCCAGCAGCTGGCGCGGGAGTGGCCTGTCTTGCGCTCCTTGGTGGAATCGGAGCTGGCGCGTTTTCCGTGTCAAGCGTTCCCGGATCGCTGATCAGTATGACCGTGGCTGGGACCGTGATGGTCGGTGTCTACTGCGCGGTGCTCTGGGTCACGCGCAATCCGGAATTTCGTGGCATCGCGCATCCAATTCTCAGCAAGTTGCGAGGAATAGCTCGCGCCTAGGATGAGTTGTACCGGGCAATGCGCGCCCACTAGGCACGCAACCACCAGGCACGTAACCACTAGGCACGCAACCACCGGGAACGCAGCCACTGGGCCCGCAGGGACAAGGAGAAGCGCTAATGCGCCAAGTCATCATCGTCGGATCCGGACCCGCTGGATACACAGCGGCGATCTACGCGGCTCGTGCTCAGCTTGCGCCGCTGCTGATCGCGAGCTCTGTCGAAGCTGGCGGTGAGTTGATGAAGACCACAGAAGTGGAGAACTTCCCCGGATTCGCCGAAGGCATCATGGGTCCGGAGCTCATGCTCCAGATGCAAGCGCAAGCCGAGAGGTTCGGCACCGAGATCGTTCTCGACGATGTCGTATCGCTCGAGCTCGACGGACCGGTAAAGCGGGTCACGCTCGGCAATGGCGACATCCACGAAGCCCTGGCCGTGATCTTCGCAACCGGCTCCGCGTATCGCAAGCTCGGCATCCCAGACGAGGAACGCTTGAGCGGGTACGGCGTTTCCTGGTGTGCGACGTGTGACGGATTCTTCTTCCGCCAGAAAACCATCGCTGTCGTAGGCGGGGGTGACTCAGCGATGGAGGAAGCGACCTTCCTGACCCGGTTCGCCGACAAGGTCTACGTCATTCACCGAAAGGACTCACTGCGGGCTTCTAAAGCGATGCAGGAGCGCGCCTTTTCGAACCCGAAGATCGAGTTTCTGTGGAACAAGGAAGTCGCGAGCATTTACGGTGACGATCTCGTCACCGGGGTTGGGCTGGTCGACACTGTGGATGGCACTGAGACGACACTTGACTTGAGCGGTCTGTTCATTGCGATCGGTGCAGACCCTCGCACGCATCTCGTGCACGGGCAGCTGACCTTGAATACGGATGGCACAATCGCCGTTGACGGTCGTTCATCACGCACGAACCTCGCCGGCGTCTTCGCCGCTGGTGATGTCATCGATCCGACGTATCGCCAGGCGGTCACCGCCGCCGGTTCTGGCACAGTGGCAGCGCTCGACGCCGAGCACTACCTTGCGGCACTGCCCGCCGACGTTCTCACCACGGCCGTTCACTCCGAACCCGTTTCCGCAACAATCTAACCGTTTCAGAGAAAAGGAATATCCCATGTCGACAGCGACCGACGTCACCGACGCCACCTTCGCAGAAGAAGTACTGAACTCGAAAGAAACCATCATGGTCGATTTCTGGGCAGAGTGGTGCGGGCCATGTAAGGCCGTCTCACCGATTCTCGACCAGATTGCCGCCGAGCACTCCGACAAGATCAAGATTGTTAAGCTCAACGTCGATGACAACCCGCAGATGGCAATGAAGTACCAGATCACCTCCATCCCCGCCATGAAGGTATTCCGCAACGGCGAGGTCGTCAAGACCGTTATTGGTGCGAAGCCGAAGCCGGCCATCGAAGCGGACCTGGCCGAGTTTCTGGCGTAGCCAATCGCGCACAACTGGCCTCTGCCCTGATTAGGGACAGTTCCTGCCTGTATTCTCGGTCGCAGGCTTTCTCGGCGCTGGCGTCGCGGGGTTGCGTCGCAACCTCGCCGGCTCCCCCGTGGGCGAACTTTCGTGACTGAACAGGACGGCGCATGATAGATCAGGGCAACAACCTGGACCGCTGGTACGGACAGTACGCCGATCGCACTTCCGGATTGGCCGCATCCGAGGTGCGTGCGCTGTTCGCCGTTGCATCCCGCCCAGAAGTTGTTTCGCTTGCCGGTGGCATGCCATTCGTTTCGGCGTTGCCCCAAGAACTCGTGACGGCAGCGATGGAGCGAGTGATGCGCGACAGCGGCTCGGTCGCGCTTCAGTACGGATCGGGCCAAGGCATGCCAGCGCTGCGCGAGCACATTCTCGAGGTCATGGCTCTGGAGGGAATCCGCGCCAGCGTTGACGATATTGTCATCACCACTGGTTCGCAGCACGCGCTCGAACTGGTGACGAAACTGTTCATCAATCCGGGCGATGTCGTGCTTGCCGAAGGCCCCAGTTATGTCACGGCGATGGTGGTCTTCAAATCCTTCCAAGCCGATATTCAGCACGTGCCGATGGACGAGTTCGGCTTGATCCCCCAAGCCCTACTCGAGCACGTCACTCGCCTCAAGGCCGAGGGTAAGCGCATTAAGTTCCTCTACACCGTTCCAACCTTCAGCAACCCGGCCGGCGTGACCTTGACCTGGGAGCGCCGACTGGAGATCCTTGAGATTTGTCGGGCAAACGACATTCTCGTTCTGGAAGACAATCCCTACGGTCTGCTGTACTTCGATGCCCAGCCGCCGCACGCGATGCGCTCAGTCGAAGAAGACGGCGTCATTTATCTTGGAACGTTCTCGAAGACACTCGCGCCGGGATTCCGGGTCGGCTGGGTCCTCGCCCCACACGCCATACGAGAAAAGCTCATACTTGCCAACGAGGCTGCGGTGCTGTCGCCGAGCTCGTTCACCCAACACGTGATCAACGAATACCTGTCGGTTGCGGACTGGCGGGCTCAGATCGACACGTTCCGGGGAGTGTACCGCCAGCGGCGCGACGCGATGCTTTCTGCCCTCCACGACTACCTCCCAGATCTCAGCTGGACCAACCCAGCCGGAGGCTTCTACGTGTGGGTTACGCTCCCCGACAACCTCGACTCAAAGTCGATGCTGCCGAGAGCGGTCAAGGAGCTTGTTGCGTACACGCCGGGAACGGCGTTCTACGCCGACGGCGGCGGTCGCACGAATCTCCGTCTGGCCTTCTGCTACCCGACGCCTGAGTTCATTCGCGAAGGCATTCGACGGCTGTCCACCGTGATCAACGGAGAACTCGAACTGCTCACGACATTCGCGCAGACTGCGCCACTGCCCGTCGTCAGGCAGGAAGCGACGATGATCAACCCGCCTGCCAACCTCGGCTGATGTCGCAACGGCGCGTCCTCGTCCTTGCTGGCGGCATTTCCCATGAACGTGATGTCTCGCTTCGATCCGGCAGACGCGTCGTTGATAGCTTGGCGTCGCACGGCATCAGCGTCGAACTCCGAGATCCGGATGCCACCCTACTGGGCTACCTGCGCGAGAGTCGACCAGACGTGGTTTGGCCAGCATTGCACGGTGCCAGCGGGGAAGACGGCGCCTTGCGCGGACTGCTCGACTTCATCGGCATCCCATACGTTGGCTCGCGCGCAGAAGCAGCCAGACTGGCGTGGGACAAGCCAACGGCCAAGACCATCGTTGGCCGCGTCGGGGTAAGCACGCCGCGGTCGATCACCCTGCCGAGGGACGCGTTTCGAGAACTCGGTGCCCACAGCATCCTTGAAGAGATCCAGGATGAATTTTCGGGACCGTTGGTCGTCAAGCCAGCGCAAGGTGGCTCGGCCCAGGGTGTGACCGTTGTGGATGATCGAGAGCTTCTGCCTCGCGCGATGGTTGATGCTTACACCTATTGCGATTCGGCCCTCATCGAACAAAAGATCTCGGGCACCGAGATCGCGATCGGTATCATCGACAGCGGCGACGGTGCTGTCGCGCTGCCCGCCGTCGAGATTCAACCGCTCTCGGGGGTGTACAGCTTCGAAGCCCGTTACAACGCCGGTGAGACCCGCTTCTTTGTGCCAGCAAGAATCGAGCCGGAGATCGCGGCTCGTGCCGAGCGTGCCGCCCTCGACGCGCACGCTGCGCTCGGTCTTCGCCATCTCTCGCGAGTTGACCTCATCATCGATGGCGCTGGGACACCCTGGTTCCTTGAAGCCAATGTCCTGCCGGGACTGACCGAGACATCGATCCTTCCGCAAGCGCTCGAGGCTGCTGGCCACGATCTGGGGTGGGTCTACTCAGCGCTCGCCGATGCCGCAATCACCGAAGCTCGCCGCTGAATCCGTCGCTCAGTCGGCGAGCTGAAGGGCCATGTAGACGCTGTTCTCATCGGGAAGGTAGTCCGCGAACGGCTCACCTTCAATGAAGCCGTGCCTGGCGTAGAGTCGGCGCGCAGGTTCGAAGTAGTCTTCTGTCCCCGTCTCCAGCCGAACAACGCGGTAGCCTCGTGATCTCGCGACGTCGAGCAAGTGCTGCAACATGACCGACGCGAGTCCGCGCCCACGCGCGATCTCGATCGTTCGCATCGACTTGAGTTCTCCCTCGTCAACCCCCAACCGCTTGAGCGCGCCGCACACGAGCACGTCGCCGCCGTCTTCACCGACGAAGAAGCTGATGTCGGGATGCCGCAACTCTTCGACATCGAGCGCGTGCACGCTCTCGGGCGGCGAGGTTGCGTGCATCTCGGCGAGGTGATGATCAATGATTGGTCTCACTCGCTCGTCAGACGGATCAGCGAGTGAGATCTTCATGCTGGTGCCCGTTCGCTACCTTGTAAATCCCTGTTGCCCAAGCTCACCGAGAATTCGATTGAGGTCACCGACGGTTGCGAAGTCGATGACGATCTGACCTTTGCTTGCACCGAGGGTCACCTTCACTCGAGTGTTGAGGCGGTCGCCCAGGCGCTCGGCTACCTCATCAAGTTGGCCTTGGCGTTTACCGGCGACCGGCTTCGACTTCGTCGTCTTTGCTAGCCCCTGACCGGCAATAGCCTCCGCAGCTCGGACCGAGAGGTCCTCGTTCACGATCTTATCGGCAAGTCGCTCCATCGCAGCCTCGTCACCGACTGACAGGATCGCGCGCGCGTGGCCTGCAGTAAGCACTCCAGCGGCCACGCGCTGCTGCACGGCAGAAGGCAACTTCAGGAGCCTGAGCGTGTTGGTGATTTGGGGTCGCGACCGACCAATCCGATTTGCCAGTTCATCCTGAGTTATGCCGAAGTCGGAAAGCAGCTGCTGATACGCAGAAGCCTCCTCTAGCGCGTTGAGGTCGGCCCGGTGCAGGTTCTCTAGCAGTGCATCGCGAAGCATGTCTTCGTCTGCCGTGTTCTTGATGACAGCCGGAATGGAACTCAGCCCGAGTTGTTTCGTCGCACGGAGTCGCCGCTCGCCCATGATGAGTTCATAGCGGGGCGCCTCGATCGCGCCCGCTATCGGGCGAACGACGATCGGCTGCAAGACTCCGATCTCCCGAATCGACGCGACAAGCTCGTCGAGTTCGTCGCTGCGAAAGTCCTTTCGCGGTTGCTGCGCGTTGGGGGCAATGTCTTCAGTCTCGAGGTTTGCGAGGCGCGCCCCTGGCACGGCGACAAGGCCCTGGCGGTGCTCGGCGCCTGCCGTGAAGAACACGTCGACTGGGCGGGACGAATCATCAGCGGTTCCTGGAATGAGAGCACCGATACCCCGACCGAGTCCGGTTCGCTTCGGCGATGCCATCAGGAGGGCGCCCCTCGTCTTGCGATCTCTGCTGCGGCCTCAAGGTACGAGAGCGACCCGGGCGAGCTGCCATCGTAGGTGATCACGGTCTGCCCATAACTCGGCGCCTCTGAGATTCGTACCGAGCGCGGTATGAGAGTCGCGAGGACCTTGTCTGGAAAATGAGTCCGCACATCCTCGACGACCTGATTCGCCAAGTTGGTTCGCGAATCGTACATCGTGAGCAAAATCGTTGAGACTGACAGTCTCGGGTTGAGGTGCTTCTCGATGAGCTCAATATTGCTGAGCAGTTGACTGAGCCCCTCTAGGGCGTAGTACTCACACTGAATCGGAATGAGCACCTCCTGTGCGGCAACGAAGGCATTGATCGTAAGCAGCCCAAGGGACGGTGGACAGTCAATAAAGACGTAGTGGATTGGCTCTGACGCTTCGCGCAGAAAGGCCTCCAGCGCCGTGCGCAATCGCTGTTCGCGGGCGACCAGCGATACAAGCTCGATCTCGGCTCCCGCGAGGTGAATCGTTGCAGGGACGCAGTAGAGGGTCGGAAACTCGGGACTCTGCTGCACGACACCAGACATCGGCTCATCGTTGATGATGACGTCGTACACACTCGGCGTGTCAGAACGGTGCTCAACGCCGAGTGCGGTCGATGCGTTGCCCTGAGGATCCAGGTCGATCACCAGCACCCGCGCGCCAGCTCGAGCGAGCGCGGCTGCAAGGTTGACGGTCGACGTCGTCTTGCCAACTCCGCCCTTCTGGTTCGCGACGGTAAACACCCGAGACGTCGACGGGAGCGGAAGCTCCTGCGATGCCAAGGCCTGTCGACGGCGCGTGATCTCGGCGAGCTCCCTGGCCAGCGGCGTCGAATCGTCAAAGGCCGCACTCGGATCAGCTACTTCGCCCTGCGGATGTTTCACGTGAAACTTTCTGGTCCGGTGTGATGGTGGATGGGTGACCGTCGCGTGGTCAACCCACTGTAGCCCGAAACACTCTCGTCACTTCCGGAGTTACTCCGAGCCCGAGCGTCAGCACCTCGACGTCGCGCAGTCGTGCCTTTCGAATCGCCGTACTAGCGGCGGCAATCTCATCATTGACTCGTGCGCCTTTCATGAATAGCAGCTCGCCGCCCGTGCGCACCAGTCCGACCGTTGCTGGGATGAGGGTTCGTAGCGCCGTCACGGCTCGCGCCGTCACTTGGTCAAGCGGATCCGGCAATCGAGCGTCTTCTGCTCTCGATCGAAGCACCACAACATTGTCAAGACCCAGCCTGTCGGTCTCCTGCTTCAGCCAATCAGCTCGACGTTCCATCGGCTCAATCAGCACAAGGTCTACGTCTGGGCGTGCTATCGCGAGCACTAGGCCAGGGAGACCGGCACCGCTGCCGACATCACCGACAAGACCCGGTCTCAGAAGCGGTGCAACGAGGGCACAATTGATGATGTGGCGGGTCCAGATACGGGGCAGCTCCAGCGGCCCAATTAGCCCGAGGGCCTCTCCGAGGCGAGCCAAGTCAGCCGTGTACTGTCGTGCCAGTTCGAGCCGATCACCAAAAACCTCGGCGCCGGCGGGTTCGTCTTCGACGCCATCGACCGCTACCTCGCTAGCCATGTTTCACGTGAAACAATCTGTGGGCGGCAGGCTATGCGCGTCGAATGACCGTGTGGCGGTCTCGTCCTTCGCCCTCGGACTCAGAACGATACGCGCCCTCCGACACAAGGTCATGGACGAGCTTGCGTTCGTAGGACGACATGGGCGGAAGCGCTGCGGAATCAGCGCCCGCCTCGAGCCGCTCAACAGCTTTCTCGACCAGAATTGCCAATTCGCCGGCACGAGCCTCACGAGACCCACCGATGTCGAGAATCAAGCGAGAGTAGTCGCCGGTCTTCGTCTGGACGGCGATACGCGTCAATTCCTGCAACGCGCCTACGGTCTCCGGACGAGCCAGCACCCGAAGATTCGCGTGCTCGCTTGACGTCACCGAAAGGTAAGACCGACCGCCTTTGGTCTCAATCTCAATATCCCCGTCCAAATCCGCTATGTCCAGCAGCTCTTCGATGTAGTCCGCGGCGATTTCGCCTTCGTCTTCGTGGATCGATTCTGCTGCGGCGGTCGAGTCTTTCTGATCCGCGATCGCCCCGATGGTCTCCGATGTAGGGTTCACTTGCCTTTACCGTTGTTCCTCTTCTTTGCGCGATTCTTGTTCACGGGTTGTTGTCGCTGTGGCTTCGCCGGCTCTTCAAGGACTGTTCCTGTCGCATCCTCGGGGTCGTCGACAATTCCGCGCTTTTGTCGCTGTTTCGCAATGCGCGCTTCTCGGGCTAGGGCCGCTTCACTACCAGGAGTTGGCATGTTTCGGATGACGATGAACTGTTGCACCATCGTCCAGAAGTTCGATACCAACCAATAGAACATGACGCCGAGCGGGAAGGTAAAGCCAGAAAAGAGAAAAACCAACGGCAGAACGTACAGCAGGATGCGCTGCTGACGGTACATGGGGCTGGCCTTCATCTCGGCCGACTGGTTTCGAGACATGATCTGCAACTGGGTGATGAACTGGGACGCGGTCATCAGAATGATCATTACGATCGCGATAACGATGACCGTGACGTTGCCGTCAGCGGTACTGATCGACATGCGCAACGGAGCGCCGAGGAACTCGGCCTCTCCAAAGGAGCGATGAAGCTCGCTATTGAGTAAGCCAACACCTGAATCAATGTTGGGATTTTGTGCGTCATTCAGAACGGAGAACAAACCGAAGAAGATCGGCATTTGGAGCAATAACGGCAGGCACGAGCTGAGTGGGTTCGTGCCGGTGTTCTTGTAGAGCGCCATAGTCTCTCGTGACATGGCCTCGCGGGAGAACTGGTCTTTCTTGCCCTTGTACTTGTCTTGGATCTTCTTGATCTGCGGGGCGACCTCAAGCATGCGCCGCTGACTCTTGATCTGTCGAACGAAGACAGGGATCAGCGCCGCGCGAACGACCAGCACGAGGCCAACAATCGCGAGCACCCAGGTAACGCCGTCGTCGGGGTTGAGGCCGATTGCCGTGAGGCCGGCATGGAATGCCACGAGGATGGCCTCGATCACCCACTTGATCGGCCACAGGATCGTACTAAAGAAGTCCATTATTTGCTCAGCCCTTTCCTTGGCTGCTGACGACCAGTCCGAACTTCGTCACGGCGTACTTGTCATGAGCTCGCGACGGGATGTCGTCTATCCCACCCTCAGCCCACGGATGACACCGAGCGAGCCGCCGACTTCCAAGCCAGACGCCACGCAAGACGCCGTGCGCTTGAATCGCCTGAAGCGCGTAGTGGGAGCACGAAGGGTAGTAGCGACACACGTCTCCGTACAGCGGGGATATCACCGCGCGATACAGGCCAAGAATCAGTACGCAAACGTTTCTTGGCAGCAAGAGCAGGAACGAGATCGCGGTTCTCAACTCGCCTCCATCTGACGCTCCAGCGCTGCACTGAACTCGGAGTGAAGGCTACCCCACGAAGCATCGGCCGCGGCTGGCAAGGCGCGAACGACGAACTCGTACCCGGTCAGGCCTTTGTTGAGCTCAAGACGTGCAATGGCGCGCAGGCGCCGCTTCACTCGATTTCGAACCACGGCCGTACCCACTGAATTGGGGACCACAAAACCGAACCGTGCTGGACTACCCGGGACCCCACGACGGTGTTGGACAACTACGTTCTTGCCGGCAGTCCGACGACCCGCGCGCGCAACCAAACGGAAATCCGTCTGCGCGGTGATTCTGTTTGCCCGGGCGAGCACTTTCTTATTACGCGGAGAGCTCGGTGCGGCCCTTGCGGCGCCGCGCAGCGAGAATCGAACGACCTGCGCGAGTACGCATCCGAAGGCGGAATCCATGGACCTTCGCGCGTCGGCGATTGTTCGGTTGGAAGGTTCTCTTGCTCATAGCGATATCTCCAAAGCCCGGCTCAAGTGGCCGGAAAGAAGTAGGCAGCCAGTCGGCTGAAGTCAACTGTCTAAAAATACGACCTAAATCGCCTCGGGTCAAACTTTCCAATGTTTGACGGGGTTACTCACAGTTCACAAACTGGGGTTGGTGTGGCCGCCATGTGGAGAACTAAGGTGAAGGCCAGCCATTCAGACTAGGAAAGCGTCCACCATCATGTCGACAGTGTCGGAGATCCCTGACAGCACACAAGCCATTTGGCAGTCCGTGCTTGCTTCATTGACCTCCGATGAACGGATTACCCCCCAGCTGCACGGATTCATCAGCCTCGTTGAACCCAAGGGAATCATGGCCGGCACCCTTTACCTTGAAGTGCCTAACGAACTAACGAGGGGCATGCTCGAGCAGAGAATACGGATGCCGCTGCTCACGGCAATCTCCGGGCTCAGCGGGATCACGGGACTGAACGATGATGAGCAGGTGACGAACTTTGCCATCGTCGTGAACCCAAACATCCACCAGGCTTCGCTCGAGAACTCGCACGATTTGCCCGAGTCTTCCTACATCGAGCCGCAAACAGTCAGCTCTGTATCGACCGATACCGGATCACGCCGATCCGATTCCCGCCTCAATCCGAAGTACAGTTTCGACAACTTCGTCATCGGAGGGTCAAACCGGTTCGCTCACGCCGCGGCGGTCGCTGTCGCAGAAGCACCAGCAAAGGCCTACAACCCCCTATTCATTTATGGTGAATCGGGCTTGGGTAAGACCCACCTACTGCACGCGATCGGGCACTATGCCGAAAGTCTCTATCCGGGCATCCGGGTGCGATACGTCAGTAGCGAAGAGTTCACGAATGACTTTATTAACTCGATCGCGAACAACCGGGCCTCGGTATTTCAATCGCGCTACCGCGAGATCGACATCCTGCTTATCGATGACATTCAGTTCCTGCAGGGCAAAGATTCGACCCAAGAGGCGTTCTTTCACACCTTTAACACCCTCCATGACCACAACAAGCAAGTGGTGATCACTAGTGATCTTCCTCCGAAACACCTCACGGGCTTCGAAGATCGCATGCGTTCTCGTTTTGAGTGGGGTCTGATCACCGACGTCCAGGCTCCCGACCTCGAGACGAGAATCGCGATTCTTCGCAAGAAAGCGCAAAGCGAGAAGCTGCAGGTCGAGAACGAAATTCTTGAGTACATGGCCTCGAAGGTCTCCTCCAACATTCGAGAACTCGAGGGCACGCTTATCCGTGTCACAGCTTTCGCGAGCCTCAACAAGACCGAAGTAGATCTCGCTCTTGTGCAGACAGTGTTGAAGGACCTCATCACCCTCGATGAAGACAACGTCATCGCACCGGTCGACATCATCAATCACACCGCCGACTATTTCAAGCTCACCGTGGATGACCTCTACGGTTCTTCGAGATCTCAAGCCGTAGCGACAGCCCGGCAGATCGCCATGTACCTCTGTCGCGAAATGACAAACCTCTCCCTGCCAAAGATTGGGCAACTCTTTGGTAACCGGGATCACACCACCGTGATGTACGCAAACAAGAAGATCACCGAACTGATGAAGGAGCGCAGATCGATCTATAACCAGGTCACTGAGCTCACGAGCCGGATCAAACAGAACCACCGATTCTCGAAGTCGTGACTTCCAGGCGACGCCGAATGGTTTCCACACCTTGTGTATAACCTGTGGACAACTTCGGTGACGCGCCGTGCCGGCTGTTGATGAAAGAGAACCTTCTGTGGAATGCGATTTGTGCTCAACGTAAGGTTGTGGTGTTGTACACGAATGTCGTGCGGCGATTGCACATCTGACACTGGTGTAGTTCCCAAGCAATATCGGGTGCTGAAGAGATTCTGCACACAATCCACAGCCGTTATGACTATTAGCTTGAGAAAGAGTAATTGGTAGAGAAGCAACCTATGGGTGGTGCCAGAGACAGGCTGTGCCAGTATTAAGCCGCCAGACCTGAGCACACCTGAGGGGTGAACCTGTGAAGTTCCAAGTCAACCGAGACGTGTTCAGTGAGGCGGTCTCCTTCGCTGTCAAGCTGTTGCCGCAGCGCACAACGCTTCCGATCCTGAGCGGGGTCCTGATCGAAGCGACTGACGATGGTCTCACCCTCTCATCCTTCGACTACGAGGTTTCAGCTCGCACTCACATTGCTGCTGACGTCGAGGAATCAGGTCGAGTTCTCGTATCTGGACGTTTGCTCGCTGACATTGCAAGCCGGCTGCCAAATGCACCGGTGATATTTGCCACGGTTGACTCTCGAATCACCGTCAGTTGCGGCACAGCGAATTTCACCCTGCTGAGCATGCCGGTCGATGAGTACCCAAGTCTCCCAGTCGTCGCGAATGCCGCCGGGGTGCTCCTTGCAGAAGACTTCGCGAACGCAATTTCGCAGGTCGCTGTTGCATCTTCACGGGATGACGTCACACCGGTCATCACCGGGGTGCAACTCGAGGTCTCCGAGAACAGTCTTTCGCTGGTCGCGACAGATCGCTATCGGGTGGCGGTCCGGGAGATCGCTTGGGATGCGGGCAATTCCGGAGTGACTGCGGCAACCGCGCTAGTGCCAGCGAGAACCCTCGTGGAGATCGGCAAGACGTTCGGCCACAGTGGAAGCGTCTCTGTGGCCATCACCAATTCCGATGAACGCGAACTCATCGCCTTTCAGGCCGACAACAAGACGGTGACTTCGCTACTCATCAAAGGCAATTTTCCGCCGGTCAGAAGACTTTTTCCAGAGTCTGTTGATAACTACGCTGTCTTGACAACGGCCGAACTGATTGAGTCGGTTCGGCGTGTGTCTCTGGTGCTTGAGCGTGAGGCTGCCCTGCGATTCAGTTTCTCGATAGATGGGCTCACGCTTGAGGCCATCGGTTCCGAGCAAGCACAAGCATCCGAATCAATTGACGCGTTCCTCACCGGTGCGGACACCGTCGTGTCACTCAAGCCACAATTTTTACTGGACGGCTTGACCGCCGTTCACTCGGAGTTCGTCAGAATCTCATTCACTAAGACGGATAACCCCAATAAACCTGGCCCCGTCCTGATTACGAGCCAAGCGTCAAAAGACCAGCCAGGCACCGATAACTATAAGTACTTGCTTCAGCCCAACCTGTTGTTGCGTTAACGCTTCATGGCTGGAGTTATTGCATGCCTGAACCGAACCGCGTGGCGCCGTGATCGCACGTCGTCTTAGCCTGACGGACTTCAGAAACTACGAACAACTCGAGCTCGATCTCGAGCCAGGAGCGAGCCTCTTTCTCGGCAGCAATGGGCAAGGAAAGACGAACCTCGTTGAGGCGTTGAACTTTCTCAGCACACTGGGTTCACACCGGGCATCGAGCGATCAGCCGCTGATTCGTCATGGTCAAGCCTCAGCGATCATTCGCGCACAGCTGGCCAATGGCGAGCGAACCGTGCTCGTCGAGGTAGAGCTCAATCGCGAGGGATCGAATCGCGCCCAGATCAATCGGTCTCCGATCAAGATTCGTGACCTACCACGGTCGTTCGCCAGCGTGCTGTTCGCACCAGAGGATCTGGCTCTCGTGCGCGGCGAGCCTGCTGGGCGACGGTCATTCCTTGACCACTTGCTGGGCTTACGAAATCCACGAATGCTGGCGGTCCTCGCCGACTACGACCGCGTACTGAAACAGCGCAACAGCTTGCTCAAGACCGCACGAGCATCCAGGACAACGGTCGGTCAGCTGGGCACACTCGATATCTGGGATGCTCGGTTGATCGAGTTCGGTGCACAGATCATCGTGGCGCGGGCGGTGCTGGTCCAGGAACTCCTGCCATTCGTTTCACAGTCCTATGGCACGGTGGCTGGTTCTGAGCACGAGGTGAATCTCGAGCTCACACTCAGCATTCACGGGACGAAGGGGCCGGTGGATGCTGGAGTCGACTCGGATGCCACGGGACCAGTAGACGAGGACTTTGCTGAGGCAATCAGAACGAACCGGCGCGCTGAGCTTGAGCGGGGATTGACGCTGGTCGGGCCGCATCGCGACGACCTTGTCATAACACTGAACCAACTCCCTGCCCGCGGCTATGCGAGCCACGGCGAATCATGGTCGCTCGCTCTTGCACTCAAGCTCGCTTCTGCAGAGCTTCTTCGGGTGAACTCACCCCTAGGGGACCCGGTCCTGATTCTCGATGACGTGTTTGCCGAATTGGACAGCAGCCGGCGAGGAAGGTTGTCAATGGCGATAAGCGGATTCGAGCAGGTCCTCATAACCGCGGCGGTGCTTGCCGATGTCCCAGATGATCTGCGGGAGCGCGTAATCCGCATCAGCAACGGAAGGGTGGTCGACCAAAATGAGTGACCGGGATGACGCGGCAGGGGAACACAGCGCGGTCTATCTCAGGTTTCGTCGTCTGTTTGGCGACCCGTCACAACGTGGTGCGATCGGACGGCAGCGCAAGAAGCGAGAATCAATTCGTGGAAGCGTGCCTTTCTCTGGCGGTCGCGACCCTGTCGGGCTGGGCGAAGCGGTGGATGCATTGACAGCGGGGTTGGGGTGGACGTCTCCACTTGCCCGGTCGGACCTGCTACTGGCTTGGGCTGACATCGTTGGTGGTGACACGGCCGAACACTCAGAGCCGATCGCAATCGACGACGGTCTTCTGACGGTGCGTTGCGATTCAACGGCGTGGGCGACGCAGTTGCGATTGATGCGTCGCGACATTTCGACGACGATTGCGCTCCACTTTCCCGAGGCTGGAATCACTGCGGTGAAGTTCGAAGGGCCGAACGCGCCCAGTTGGAAGCGCGGACCCAGATCTGTACCGGGTCGTGGCCCGCGCGATACATACGGCTAGTCCACCACACGGGCAAGTTGTCAACACCGAAGCCCCCTTCAACAGACTGACAGGCCTCTTTGGTAGACTGAAAGGAGCCGTCGGTCGCCCCTCTCTCTGAGAGCACCCGCGACGAATGGCCAGCGTCACCAACCAGTAGGAGCCTAATTTCACATGACATCCACGCCCGCAGAAGATCTTCCCCAATCATCCTTAATCTCAAACGGGCATGTCGCGGCAGACAGCTATGGCGCTGACCAGATTCAGATCCTGGAAGGCCTTGAGGCCGTTCGCAAGCGACCAGGTATGTACATCGGCTCCACCGGGCCGCGCGGTCTCCACCACCTCGTGTACGAAGTTGTCGACAACTCGGTCGACGAGGCCCTAGCTGGGTACTGCGACACGATCGATGTGAGTATTCGGCGCGACGGATCAGTGCGCGTGGTTGACAACGGTCGCGGAATCCCCGTTGACCTGAACCAGCAGGAACAGAAGTCGACGGTCGAGGTCGTCATGACGATCCTCCACGCTGGAGGAAAGTTCGGTGGTGGCGGATACTCCGTCTCAGGCGGTCTACACGGCGTCGGCATCTCCGTCGTTAACGCCCTTTCTCGAGAGCTTGACGTTGAGGTTCGCCGCCAAGGACATGTCTGGCGCATGAGCTTTACAAACGGTGTACCGGATGCGCCGCTCAAGCAGGGTGAGTCGTCTGACCAGACCGGCACCACCGTGACGTTCTGGCCGAGTGAAGAGACGTTCGAGACGGTCGAGTTCGATTACGAGACGCTACGCGCGCGCTTTCAGCAGATGGCATTCTTGAACAAGGGTCTGCGAATCAACATCTCGGACGAGCGCGAGGATGGCAAGAGCGATAGCTACCTCTATGAGCGCGGCCTGGTCGACTACGTTGAGTACCTCAACAAGGCAAAGAAGAACGAGCTGATCCACGAAGAAGTGATCGCCTTTGAGTCGGAGGACTCCGACCGCAAGATCTCCATCGAGGTCGCGATGCAATGGACCAACGGATACACCGAAAGTGTCCACACCTACGCGAACACCATCAACACACACGAGGGCGGAACTCACGAAGAGGGGTTCCGCGCAGCACTCACGACCCTCGTCAATCGCTACGCCCGCGAGAAGGGCATTATCAAAGAGAAGGACGAGAACCTCTCAGGAGACGATGTGCGCGAGGGCCTCACCGCCGTTATTTCTGTGAAGCTCGCCGAGCCGCAATTCGAGGGTCAGACCAAGACGAAGCTGGGCAACACGGAGGCGAAGACCTTTGTTCAGCGCGTTGCAGGTCAGCAACTGGGGGATTGGTTCGATCGCAATCCAACCCAAGCTAGGGACGTCATCCGCAAGGCCATTCAGGCCTCACAGGCTCGCATTGCTGCTCGAAAGGCCCGCGAGCAGACTCGAAGAAAGGGCTTGCTCGAGTCTGGCGGGATGCCCGGAAAACTCCGCGATTGTTCGAGCAAGGACCCGGCACTCTCGGAAATTTTCATCGTCGAGGGAGATTCAGCTGGCGGCTCAGCTGTTCAGGGTCGAAATCCCGAGTTTCAGGCGATCTTGCCGCTGCGCGGCAAGATCCTCAATGTCGAAAAGGCGCGGCTCGATCGCGCACTGGCAAACACAGAAGTGCAGGCCATGATCACGGCGTTTGGCGCTGGGATCGGCGAAGACTTCGACCCCAGCAAAGCCAGGTACCACAAGATCGTCCTGATGGCGGACGCTGACGTCGACGGGCAGCACATTACAACGCTCCTGCTGACTTTGGTGTTTCGCTACATGCGGCCGCTCATCGACTATGGCTACGTCTACCTCGCCCAACCGCCGCTCTATCGCTTGAAGTGGACGAACGCTGAACACGAGTTCGTCTACAGCGATCGCGAGCGCGATGCCTTGCTCGCAGACGGGGCAGCCAGCGGAAAACGGATACCGAAAGAGAACGGCATCCAGCGGTACAAGGGACTTGGGGAGATGGATTACACCGAACTCTGGGAAACCACGATGGACCCGGCGACCAGAACCTTGCTTCAAGTGACCTTGGATGACGCGGCGGCAGCAGACGAGATATTCTCGACTCTCATGGGTGAAGACGTAGAGTCACGAAGGAATTTTATTCAGCGCAATGCCAAAGACGTTCGATTCCTCGACATTTAGTTCCCAGCTGCGTGAGCGTGTCGAGACCTCCCAGACGAAAGGCCATTGATGGCTGACAACGAAACTCCCGATCCGACCTTTGAGAAGGCCGCCGTCGACGCGCGTCACGACAAAGTCGATCAGGTCGACCTTCAACTCGAGATGCAGCGTTCGTACCTCGACTACGCGATGAGCGTCATCGTCGGGAGGGCGCTTCCCGATGTGCGGGACGGGCTCAAGCCAGTGCACCGTCGAGTCATCTATGCCATGTACGACGGCGGCTACCGGCCAGACAAGGGCTTCAACAAGTGCACCCGCGTTGTCGGCGAGGTGATGGGGCAGTTTCACCCTCACGGTGACGCATCCATTTACGACGCGCTCGTGCGCCTTGTGCAGCCTTGGAGTCTCCGGTATCCCCTCGCGCTCGGTCAAGGCAACTTTGGTTCAGCAGGGAACGACGGCGCGGCAGCGCCGAGGTACACCGAAACGAAGATGGCCCCGTTGGCAATGGAGATGGTTCGGGACATTGACGAGGAGACCGTCGACTTCCAGGACAACTACGACGGCAAGACACAGGAGCCCGTGGTCCTGCCGGCGCGCTTTCCCAATCTTCTCGTCAACGGTTCGGTCGGCATTGCCGTCGGCATGGCCACCAACATCCCGCCTCATAATCTGCGCGAAGTTGCCGCGGGAGCGTTGTGGTCCCTCCAGAACCCGGATGCCACCCGCGATGAACTCCTCGAAGCGTTGCTGCAGCGAATCAAGGGGCCGGATTTCCCAACGGGGGCGCAGATTCTTGGCATCCGGGGAATCCAGGACGCCTACCGGACTGGTCGTGGTTCGATCACCATGCGGGCGGTCGTCAGTGTCGAGGAACTTCAAGGCCGCACGTGCCTTGTCGTAACCGAGCTCCCATACCAAGTGAATCCAGACAACCTCGCGCTCAAGATCGCCGAGCTCGTCAAGGACGGCCGAATTGGCGGAATTGCCGACATCCGTGATGAAACTTCCGGTCGAACAGGTCAACGACTTGTTGTCGTGCTCAAGCGCGATGCCGTCGCCAAAGTCGTGCTCAATAATCTGTACAAGCACACCCAGCTGCAGGACAACTTCGGCGCCAACATGCTGGCAATTGTCGATGGCGTTCCTCGAACGCTTCCACTCGACGGCTTTATCGGCCACTGGATCGACCATCAACTCGATGTCATCGTTCGACGCACCGCGTATCGCTTGCGTCGTGCAGAGGAACGCGCCCACATCCTGCGGGGTTACCTCAAAGCACTCGAGGCGCTCGACGAGGTCATCGCTCTCATCCGACGTTCGCCCAGTGCTGATGAAGCTCGAACCGGTCTGATGGAATTGCTTTCGATCGACGAACTGCAAGCCAACGCTATTCTCGACATGCAATTGCGCCGACTTGCTGCCCTTGAGCGCCAGAAGATCATCGACGAGCATGACGCAATCGAAGCGAAGATCGCTGACTTCAATGACATTCTCGCCACGCCGTCTCGGCAACGAGAGATCATCAGTACGGAACTCACTGAGGTCGTCGACAGGTTTGGCGATGATCGTCGCACCGAGATCATGTTCGGCTTCGACGGAGACATGAGCGTCGAAGATCTGATCCCAGAAGAAGAAATGGTTGTGACCGTCACTCGCGGCGGCTACATCAAGCGAACGCGGAGCGACAACTACCGCAGTCAGCACCGCGGCGGCCGCGGGGTGCGCGGTGCCCAGTTGCGCGCCGACGATGTCGTGAACCACTTCTTCGTCACAACCACCCATCATTGGTTGCTGTTCTTCACCAACACTGGCCGGGTCTACCGAGCGAAAGCCTATGAGGTTCAGGAGGCAGGCCGCGACGCGAAAGGTCAGCACGTCGCCAACCTGCTCGCGATGCAGCCGGGTGAAGAAATCGCGCAGATCCTTGATATCCGCGACTACCAAGCGGCCAAGTACCTCGTGCTCGCAACCCTTGGCGGCCTTGTCAAGAAAACTGCGCTGACCGAGTACGACACGAATCGCACCGGTGGCATCATCGCGATCAACTTGCGTGATGGCGACGAAGTCGTCTCAGCGATGCTCATTGAAGATGACGACGATGTGCTGCTCGTGTCGAGAAAGGGAATGTCGATTCGATTCACTGCATCGGACGCCGCCCTTCGTCCCATGGGCCGATCCACCTCGGGGGTGATCGGTATGCATTTTCGCGAGGAGGATCGTTTGCTGAGCGCGAGCGTCGCCACTGATAGCGGCTACGTGTTCGTCGTTACCGAGGGTGGCTACGCCAAGCGCACGGCAGCGGACCAGTATCGGGTGCAGAACCGCGGCGGTCTCGGCATCAAAGTCGCCAAGCTTGCAGAAGCGCGTGGCGACCTAGCCGGAGCGCTCATCGTCAGCGATGAAGACGAGGTGCTTGTGGTCCTTGCCAGCGGCAAAGTGGTACGCTCATCTGTCGCGGAGGTCCCCGCCAAGGGCCGCGACACGATGGGCGTGGTCTTTGCCCGGTTCGCCGATGACGACAAGATCATCGCGATCGCCAAGAACAGCGAACGAAACCTAGATAATCAGGATGTCGACGGCGTCATCGACAACGATGAAGCCACGCTTGAGGAAGCTCGGAAGGACGAGTCAACAGATGAGTAGTGTCGCGGAGAAGCTCCAGCGCAAGTCGCAACGACAAGTTGCGGTCAAGCAAGTCCGACTGAAGCTGGTGTACATCGACTTCTGGTCGGCGGTTAAACTCTCTTTCCTGATCGCCGTCTCGCTCGGAATTGTGCTCTTTGTGTCGGCCTTGCTCATCTGGATTGTGCTCAATTCAACGGGTATCTTCGGAGACCTAGACAGCATCTTCAAGGACATTCTCGGCAATCCGGAGTTCAGCGCCGCGACAAGCTTCGCGCTGCCGCAAGTAGCCCTCTTCGCCTTCATTGTTGCCCTGCTTAACACCGTCATCGGCACTGCGCTCGGCGCGATAGCAAGCATCCTGTATAACTTCAGCGTTCGCTTAACCGGCGGGCTTCTGGTGGGCTTCACGAACAACTAGTCGATTACGTCAATCCCGAGCAGTGCGATACTCTCGTATCTGCTTCAGGGGGCTATAGCTCAGGTGGTTAGAGCGCTTCGCTGATAACGAAGAGGTCCCAGGTTCAAGTCCTGGTAGCCCCACGGCGGTCTCAAAGCGAGACTTCTATCTTTTTTCCCAACACGGGGCCTTAGCTCAATTGGTAGAGCGCCTGCTTTGCTAGCAGGAGGTCAGGGGTTCGATTCCCCTAGGCTCCACCAATTTCGACCGTCAGGCTGGCTCGGCACCGTCTGCTTCGTCTTCAATCCACAGGTCATCGTCGGCGCGCAGTGTCTGCCAAGCCGCATACGCGACTGCGGCGAATGCAACGACGCCAATGCCGATCAGAATGTAGCGCCCAGGACCAGCGGGTTTTGGCTGGATGATGCCGGCCTTTGTTCCTAGATCTGTGCCGAACTTCGATGCCCTGGCGATGGCATCCCGAACCTGCTGGTTCTTGGCAACCTCAATCGCTGCAAGCGCGGTACCGAGAGCCGAGGAGACAGCGGGCAAGATCTCGCCGACAAGTTTGTCGCGAGTTCCCGTAGCGGCGTTGCGCGCGCCGGTCACCCCAGCTCCAATGGCTGGCTTGACTCGGTCCTCGTACGTGTCGCGCACTCGCGGGGTAACCTCTTCGCGCGCATAGTTGGCGGCCTGCCTGCTCGCGTCGCGAACGACCTTGGAGGCGTGGTCAAGCAGGTCTTTCTGGTCCTCCCACAGTGCCTCCGCATTGCTTCTGAGGCGGTGAAGCTCTTTGCGACGTTTACGCGATAGGGCCATGACGGAACCTCCGGTGTGTGTTGATCAGGCTCCAATACTGTCACGCCCGCGTGCGAAGGGGTATCCCGCTGGCTGGGAGCTGGCTGGACGCAAGGCGGCTTCGAGTCGATCGAGGCGTGCAAGAATTGCAGCTATGTCAAAGCACACTGCGGTCGCCACTGTCGAAACTAATCTCGGCACAATCAAGCTCAATCTCTTTGGCAACCACGCACCGAAGACGGTGGCGAACTTCGTGGGCCTCGCAACTGGCACCATCGAATGGACCCACCCAGCCACCGGCAAAGTGTCGAAAGACAAGCTATATGACGGGGTAATTTTTCACCGGATCATCAAAGACTTCATGCTTCAGGCCGGCGACCCGCTCGGTCAGGGCACGGGAGGACCCGGGTTCGAATTCGATGACGAGATCCACCCAGAGTTGAACTTCTCGGAGCCGTACGTGCTGGCAATGGCCAATGCAGGAACGCGCGGCGGTCGCGGCACGAACGGATCACAGTTCTTCATTACGACCGTTCCTACCCCGTGGCTCCAGGCCAAGCACACGATCTTCGGTGAAGTCGCTGATGAGGATTCCAAGCGCGTCGTTGATGCCATCGAGGCGGTGCAGACAGTGCGAGACAAGCCTGTCGTCGATGTCGTCATCGAGAGCGTCAGCATCGACGAACAATAGTCTCGATGCCGAGTGGATCGACAGTGTCGGACAACGTCTGTTACCGCCACGAAGATCGGCAGAGTTTCGTGCTGTGCCAGCGCTGTGGTCGGACTGTCTGTCCGGATTGTCAGACGCAGGCCGCCGTTGGTGTGCACTGTCCGGAATGCGTTCGCGAAGCCCGCCAAGCTGCGCCTCGCACCCGCCCGGCAGTCGTTCGGGCGTTTCGCCGTGGCGGCAGCACTCCTGTTGTTACCTACTCGATTCTGGGTCTTTGCATCGGCATCTATTTGCTCCAGATCATTCCGGGCAGCGGAGTCACCGCAGCCCTGCTGTACTTTCCGCCGCTGACCTACACCGAGCCGTGGCGAATGATCTCGGCACTGTTCGTGCACTCGCAGAACTCGATCTTCCACATCTTGTTCAACATGTACGCGCTGTTCTTGTTCGGACCGATCCTCGAAGGGTTGCTTGGGCGCGCCCGATTCCTTGTGCTGTACCTATTGAGCGGCTTTGGCGGTTCCGTTGCGGTGCTCCTACTAGCGCCGCTGAGCGCCGTCGTTGGAGCATCCGGCGCAATCTTTGGGCTGTTCGGTGCGTTTTTCGTGATCCAACGCAAGCTCGGCGGCAACAGTATTCAGCTGTTTGTCGTGATCGCCTTGAACTTCGCAATCGGTTTCTTGCCCGGCACAAACATCTCTTGGCAAGCCCACCTTGGCGGCGTCGTGGTCGGTGCACTTATCGGATTGATCGATCTTGCGACGAGACAACCAGAACAGAAGGTCAGACAGATCGCACTAATCTCAGCATTGGCCGTAGCGCTTGCAGCGCTCACCTTGTTGAGATTGTTCGTCATCTAGGCGAGAAGCACGCGGGCAAGTTATCCACAGGCCTCTCCACAGTGGGTATAACTACACGAATGTAGTTAGAGGGTACTGACTAACGCCACCGCGTTGTCATCAGGAATCCTACGAACATGATGCCAAAACCAATAGCGATGTTCCAGTTTCCGAGCGCGGGTATGGGCAGTTGGCTTTGCGTAACGTAGAAAACGATGATCCACGCGAGCCCAACAAGCATGAAGCCGAACATCACGGGCTTAAACCAGACCGGATTCGGCGCTGGTTCGCTCGAGGATGGTGTTGGACGGTCTGGAGTGGAACCTGCGCTCGTACGGGCCATGTCGCCAATTCTAGCCGGAAGGATTCGGTCAGGCACTCGCGCGCAGGCTCAACCTCGGCTCCTCAAGAATGAGTTCCCAGCCATCCCGTCTGAGTGAAGCTTTACACTCGGCTTATGGTTCTTGAGGATGGACGGGCTGCGGCGCGACGCCGCAAACGCGCTCGACGTCGCTCAACGGTCATCGGCGTAATCGGAGAGGTGTTCGTCACCGGCGGCGTCGTGGTGTTGCTATTCCTCGGGTGGCAGCTCTGGTTCAATAACCTCGTCCTGGGTAATGCGCAACAGGTCGAGGCAGTCCAACTTCAACAGAGTTGGGACAAAGGCGAGGGCATAGCCCCAGTGCCTCGCGAACGGGCCGACCCGGGGGAACCGATCGTTACCGCGATCCCCGCGAACGCGGTGAACTTCGGGACGCTCATCGTTCCTCGATTCGGTGCGGACTACACGCGACCGATCGCTGAAGGGATTGGGCTTGAAGACGTGCTGAATAAGCGCGGCGTTGGACACTACCCCGGAACACAGATGCCTGGTGAGGTCGGCAACTTTGCTCTCGCTGCTCATCGAACCGGGTGGGGCTCGCCGTTTCTCGACGTGAACAAGCTCCAGCTGGGCGACAGCATCTACATCGAAACCGAAGATGGCTGGTATCGGTACGTCTTTCGCTCGCTTGAGTACGTCTCACCGTCCGGAGTGGGGGTGCTTGATCCGGTGCCCCAAGTCGCGGGTGCGACCCCGATTGATCGAATCATCACGCTCACCAGTTGCAATCCGTTGAACTCGGTCTCGGAACGAATCATCGCGTACGGCGTGTATGACACGTGGTACCCCCGGTCGGAGGGCGCTCCGGCAGAGATCGCTGGCGCAGCTCAGGTTCAGGCTGTCGGCTGATGTACGCTGCGCTTTGGAAACTGCTGCCAGGCCCACTATGGCTTCGGATTCTCACCGCGACGATTCTTGTCGCAGCCGTGCTTACTGCGCTTGTCCTGTGGGTGTTCCCTTGGGTTGAACAGTTCGTGGCGCCGACTGAGGTTACAGTAGACGGATCGTGACCCGCATTCTTGTTGTCGACAACTACGACAGTTTCGTTTACACCCTCAATGGGTATCTGCTTCAGCTCGGGGCGGAGACGACTATGGTGCGCAACGACGATTTTGACGCGGATGCCGCGGCGGACGTCATTAGTGGTTTCGACGGCGTACTGCTCTCGCCGGGCCCAGGAACTCCCGCTGCTGCAGGGGTCAGCATCCCGATCGTCAAGGCGGCCGTCAAGTCTGGCCTTCCGCTCTTAGGTGTGTGTCTTGGCCATCAAGCTATCGCCGAGGCACTCGGCGCAACCGTCACCCACGCGGAAGAACTCATGCATGGCAAGACCTCGCTCATTGAGCACGACGACAGCGACTTCTACGCCGGAGTTGCGCAGCCGTTCACCGCGACCCGCTACCACTCGCTTGCGGTTGTTGACGGAACGGTACCGGAGGAGCTCATCGTCACCTCACGAACAACCGGGGGTGTCATCATGGGCCTGCGACACGAGAGTCAACCAATCTTCGGGGTGCAGTTTCATCCAGAGTCAGTGCTCACGGAAGGCGGCTACCTCATGCTGGGAAACTGGCTCGCGGTTGCCGGATTGCCAGAAGCGGCTGAGCGCGCAAAAGGGCTAACGCCCCTCGTCAAGCTCGGCTGATCGAGCAGAATCTATCCGCCGCAGTAGGTTAGGGTCAGTTCCGATTTTTGTGCCTGCTCGCCCACAAGCGACTGCCTCGATACAGTCCCGCCGCTGCAGCCAGCGTCGATATCGACGCGTAGCGAGAGTTGCAGCGCTTGGAGCGCTGAACTCGCGGCGGCGATCGCTTGCCCGGTCACGTCGGGAATGTTGACTAGGCCGTTTGAGACCACGAGGTTGACGGTGTCCCCTTGCCGGATGAGCCTGCCATCGACAAGACGCGTGGAGCCTCCGACGGGATCTGAGCGAATGACAGTTCCAGCCGCGAGATCAGGGGAGTAATCGGTCGTCGAGCTGCCGTACACCAAACTGGCGGCCGTGATCGCTTCAATGGCGGTGGCCTCCGCCATGCGCGCGACGTCAGGCACGGTCGCAGGAGTTTTGCCGATCGAGACATAGACCTGGACCTGCATACCCGGAGTGACGCTGACGCCCGCTTCAGGATCGGTACGGATGATCACATCCTCTTCGATCGTGTCGCTCGCTTCTTCGATGCGCTGAGGCTCGAGGTCCGCCTCGATCAGGGCCGCGGAACCGTCGGCCCACGTTTGGCCGGCCACGGCCGGAATGTCGACCGCCACATTCCCCGCCAACTCAGGCGGGGTCAAACTAAAGGTCCAGAAGATGACCGCCGCGACCACCGCAATCATGGAAGCGATACCGGCCCAGATCCAAGCGACTGGAGGACGGCTTTGGGTTCTGACCGCACGATCTCCTTCGTCAACGGTGAGTTGACGAAGTGTTGCCTCGGAACCAGCGACCGCTGATGGATTCACCCCGAACAGGGTTGCATTGAAATCGTTGGTCGCGATTTGCTTCTTCACGGGAACCGCGCCAGCCGCTGTCGTCTCGAGATCCGCGCGGAACTCGGCCGCGCTTTGGTACCGTTCGAAACGGTCTTTGGCCAGGGCTCGGAACACGACAGCATCGAGCGACGGTGAGACCTTCGGGTTGAGAGTACCCGGAGCCACCGGTTCGGAGTTGACGTGCTGATAGGCGACGGCAACCGGGTTATCCCCACGGAACGGCGCGCGACCGGTGAGCATTTCAAAGAGCACTACGCCAGTTGAGTACAGGTCAGTTCTCGCATCCGCAGCCTCGCCGCGCGCTTGCTCGGGCGAAAAGTACTGTGCAGTGCCGACGATTGCGCTCGTCTCGGCGATCGTCGCTGCGGAATCAGAGATCGCGCGCGCGATCCCGAAATCCATGACCTTGACCTGCCCGCTCGCGGTGATCATGATGTTGCCAGGCTTGATGTCTCGGTGTACAACGCCCGCACGGTGGGAGTATTCGAGGGCGGTCAGAACCTGCGCTGCAATCCTCATCGCTTCGTCAGGCTCGAGCGGTCCGTCGGCGATAAGGTCCTTAAGCAGTCGACCATCGACGTATTCCATGATGATGTACGGGATGAGGGTTTCGGCGCCGCGCTGATGAACGACCAACTCTTCGCCCGCATCAAAAATGCGAACGATCGTTGGGTGAGCCATCTTGGCGGCGTCTTGAGCTTCACGACGGAAACGCGAACGGAATGCCGGATCGCTCGCAAGGCTGGACTTGAGGAGCTTGACGGCAACACGACGCCCCAGACGGGAGTCAGTTCCGACGTGGACGTCTGCCATGCCGCCCCGGCCAATCAGGGCGCCAAGTTCGTACCTGCCCGCCAAGGCGCGCACTCCGTGTGCAACGCCTTCAGTCACGAGCCATCTCCGAACTATTTACGACAATCCTTGCAACAGTGTATCTGCTGCCATCGACCGGGCCCTTGGCTGAGTCGAGTTAGACGCCGGTGATGGAAAGCGGGTCAGAAAGAGGCGATTCAAAGTCCGTGCAAATGGCCGTATATGTCACGATCGTTGTCTCACCGGCCGTGTTGGAGAGCTTAATGTCGGCGCTCGTTGCACTCATCGGGAGTGGATTAGTTCCGACCAGAGAGCCCTTCTGCACTTGAATGCTGAACCCGGTGTGCGGTCTGCTCGCGGGACACCCGGTGTACGCCGGCCACGTGACGGTGACCGTATCGCCAGCCAAGAATGGACCAGCCGGTGCGATCAGGGGAGGAGGTTTGGTTGCGACCGGCGGTGGTATCGCGGCGTAGAAGCTCACCGTGATCGTTTCGCCCTTGCGGACGTTGCCCTTTGGCGTGACGCTATATGCGAACCCGACCTGTTCTTCGCCTGGCGCGACAGTACCTTCTCGGGCGTCGAGTATCAGTCCGAGCTCGGTGAGGCGCTGCTCGACGGCCGCTTGATTGCGCCCGAGTAGTTCGTTTTCGTCGAGCGTCACCCGGTCGCTCGTTGGAGTTGGACTCGGAGTTGATTGGGTTGGGCTCGGAGGTGCTGCGCTCGAAGTTTCCGGTCCGCCGCCTCCGCCAGGGTTCGCGACAAGAGCGACAATCGTACCGATCAGGATGACCGCCAAGAGCGACACAATGGCAACGAGTGGCCACGTCCACGGGTTTCGGCGAGCAACCTCGACCGGCTGGGCCGGTGTACTAATCGGTGCATTCGTTGTCATGACCCGTGTGGCTTGCGTCGCTTGACCATAGTTGGCACCCGCGGTCGCGACGAGCGAGCCGGTGCCGAGTACACCTGGCACGGCCGCGGCGGCGGCAGCAATATCGCCGCGCCGCAACGCGGTGGCCGCTCGCGCGAGGTGTGCAGCAGAAGCCGGACGATCCGCCGGGCGCTTCGCGAGGCAGGAGTAGACGAGATTTCGCACTGGTTCGGCAACAGTTACCGGTAATTCTGGCGGGCTTTCGTTGATCTGCGCCATTGCGATCGCGACTTGAGACTCGCCCGTGAACGGGCGCTTTCCGGCGAGGGCCTCGTACGCGACGATGCCAAGAGAGTAAATGTCCGTGGTCGGCGAGGCTGGGTGCCCGCTTGCCTGCTCTGGCGAAAGGTATTGGACCGTTCCCATGACTTGCCCGGTCGCCGTCAGCGGTACCTGGTCGGCAATGCGCGCGATCCCGAAGTCGGTGATCTTGACTCGACCTTCCGGAGTGATCAACAGGTTGCCCGGTTTGATGTCGCGATGGACGAGTCCGGCGGCATGGGCAGCCTGCAGTGCCGCGGCCGTTTGGGCGACGATATCAAGTACCCTGTCGGTCGCGAGAACCCGCTCGCGCTCGAGGATGGCGCTCAGCGCCTCACCTGGGACGAGTTCCATGACGAGGAACGCGCTGCCGTCTTCTTCTCCGTAGTCGAAAACATTGGCGATGCCTTCGTGATTGACCAGCGCAGCGTGGCGAGCCTCGGCACGGAACCGCTCGAGAAACCCTGGGTCCCCCAAGTACTCATCCTTGAGAATCTTGATGGCGACAACGCGGCCGATAACTAGATCGGTTGCTTGCCACACTTCACCCATGCCGCCGATTGCGATGCGACTGGAGAGCTGATACCTGCCGCCGAAGGTGAGGCCACTTGTCGGTCTCATCTGAATAGCACCGCCTCTAGTACTTTCTTCGCGATTGGAGCTGGAATTCCGTTCGACGTTCCGGACTGACCAAGCCCGCCGCCATTCTGAATCACCACTGCCACGACAACCTGTGGGTCATTGGCTGGGGCGAAACCGGTAAACCAGAGTGTGTATGGATCATCCACACCGTTCTCGGCCGTACCGGTCTTTCCCGCAACGTCGACTCCGCCTATTCTGGCACCACTCGCGGCGCCATTGCTGATGTTGGCGACCATCAGTTCGGTCATGGTTGCAGCGGTCTGCTGGCTCATCGACTGACGAAACACCTCCGGCTGAATGCGCAACAGCTCGACTTGATTTGCCGCGATGATGCTCTCGACGAGTGTGGGCTTCATGAGCGTTCCCCCGTTGGCGACCGCCATTGACACCATCGCCATCTGTAGCGGGGATGCACGAACGCTTGACTGGCCGAACGCCGACAGCATCGTTTGCGGGTCATCCAAGGCCCGTGGGTAGACGCTCTCGGTCGACGTCATTGGTACATCGATCGTCTCGTTGAACCCAAACCGGTTTGCTTGGTCGCGCAGCGCGCGCGTGCCGAGCTCCAATCCAAGCTCAGCGAACGGAATGTTGCAGGACAACCGCAGCGCGGTGCCCATCGTCACGACCTCGCCTGGGCCACACGTGCCCTCGTCGGAATTGGTGAGGATGGAATCGCTCTGCGGCAACGGCAAGGTCGACGGATTCGGGAACTCGCTGTCCGGCGTATACCGGCCACTCTCCAGTGCCGCCGCGGTCACGACGAGCTTGAACGTGGATCCAGGCGGGTCAAGGTTGCCGTTCATTGTGCGGTTGATGAGCGGGTCATCCGCAGAGTTCAGCAAGCGGTCATAGGTGTCGATCACCAGCTGGGTGTCGTGCACGGCCAACTCGTTTGGGTCGAAACTTGGCTTTGACACCATCGCAAGAATCGCTCCGGTCTTGGGGTCGATCGCGATAACGGCACCCTGGTAATCACCTAGCGCATCCCAGGCCACCTGTTGCAGCACCGGATCGATCGTGGTCTCGACGGCGGCGCCTTTCGGGTTTTGCCCGGTAATAATGGCGTTGATCTGGTCGAAGAACTGCCGATTGGATGACCCGCTGAGGTAGTCACCGAGCGAGGCCTCTAACCCGGTGTTGCCTTGGTTGAGGGTCAGATAGCCGGTGACTGGCGCGTAGACAGGCCCGGATGCGTAGACCCGCAAGAACTTGTATTCGTCATCGCTCGGCACCGATTGCGCTATCGGCTGACCGTCAACAAGAATCGGTCCACGCTCGGCGGAGTAGCTCGCGTACAGCGTCCGAGCGTTGCGACCGTCAGCTTGCAGGCTGTCTGCCGCAACAACCTGAATCACCGAGGTCGCTGCGAACAGGCTCAGAAACATGATGAGTACGACAGCACTCACGCGTTTGAGTTCTTTGTTCATTGGCCTGTCCCCTGCTTGTTCCGGGCATCCGCTATGGGGTCGACGACCAGCCTGGGTTGCTGGCGAACCGTGTCAGAAAGCCTCAGCAGCAGCGCCGCGATGATCCAGTTTGCTACGAGTGAGGATCCGCCGGCTGCGAGGAAGGGTGTCGTCAAGCCGGTGAGGGGAATCACGCGAGTGATTCCGCCGATGACAACGAACACCTGGAGCGCGACGACGAAAGCGAGGCCGACACCGAGCAGCCGCCCGAAGTCGTCTTGCCCGGCAAAGCCGATCCGAAAGCCGCGCGCGACGAACAGCAGGTACAGCCCAAGAATCGCGAACAGGCCGATGAGACCGAGTTCTTCACCGAGGGCCGAGATGATGTAGTCGCTCTCCGAAAGGGGGGTGATCTCGGGACTGCCGCGTCCAAGTCCGGTGCCGATCAGCCCGCCATCCGCAAGCCCGAACAGGCCCTGCACCAATTGGTAACTACCGCCGACCGCGTCATAGTTCTCTGGGTTGAACGGGTCTAGCCACGTGGCGACCCGACCACCGACATACTCCAGCGTGCGGCTCGCAACATAGGCGCCGACAAGAAAGAGCCCAAGCCCGAGCACGATCCAGCTCGACCGACCGGTCGCGACGTAGAGCATCACGAGAAAGAGTCCGAAGTACAACAGCGCGGTGCCGAGATCCCGCTGAAAGACGAGCACGAGCATGGATGCCGCGAACACCACGAGAATCGGCCCGAGGTCGCGAGCGCGCGGGAATTGCATGCCAAGGAACTTGCGGCCGACCATTGAGAGTGAGTCGCGCGCCGTCACAAGATAACCGGCGAAGAAGATCGCCAGCGCCACTTTGCCGAGCTCACCAGGCTGAAATGACAGCGGGCCGATTTCGACCCACAGTCGCGCGCCGTTGCGGGTGGCGCCGATGATGGGAGCTAGCGGCAACACCAAGAGCGCGATTCCGCTAACCATCGCGATGTAGCGGTAGCGCTGCAGAACGCGATGGTTGCGAACGACGATGAGCACGCCAGTCGCGATGACAATCGCTATCGCAGTCCACACGATTTGACGGATGCCAGCGCTCTCCCAGCCCGATTGCGCATTGGCCAAGTCGATTCGGTAGATCATCGTGACGCCAAGTCCGTTGAGCACCGTAATGATCGGAACGATGAGCGGATCCGCTTCAGAGGCGGTGATGCGGAGCGTCAGGTGGAGCACCAGAAGAGGCACCAGCAGGAGCGCGTAGAGCGTCAAAACACCCGAGTCAAGAGCCCCGACAGCGCCAAGCTGAACGAGGGCAATGGAGCCGAGCGCCAGTGCGACAGCGAACAGCAGGAGCACCAGTTCGAGGTTGCGCAAACGGGCCGGCTCGCGCAGCTTCAGGCGAATGCTTGAGGTCATCGGCGCGCGCTGCACGACATCGACGGACGCGCGAGGCGCCGACTCAGGGAACGCGGGCATTGGCCAGTTGATCGACAATGCGCCGAGCATCCTCGAGATCGTTAGCGTTAATGGTTCGTTCGACGCTGTCGCGGCGGAACATCGGTAACTCATCAAGCTTGATCGTGGTTTCCTCGATCAAGTGGGAGAGGACGATCGGCCCGAGATCCTGTTGCACCCCCTGGAAGATGGCGACCTTGCCTCCACTCACCCCGACGAAGTAGCGCTGTTGGGTGAGGTTGTAGCCGACGATCGCGGCCGCAACGAGGGCACCGATCACGATCACGACGAAGGTGATCCACGCAATACGCCTGCTCCTGGCACGGCGGCGGTCGTCACGAATTAGCGAATCGAGGTACTCGTCAGACTCCGGTTCGAAGTGGCTGTCATCGGTCGGCGTTGTCTTGAGGGGGTGGAGGAGGAGGTTTGGCAGCCTGAGCGGACGTCGTCCGGTGTCGGCGCCGAATACGAGAGCGGATGCCGCGGATCCGACGGTCACTGGCAAGGCGGGTTTGCCAACCGGAGCGGTCTGCGCGACGTCTGCGCCAACCCCGTGTACGTCAACGATGACCACGGTCACGTTGTCAGGCGCGCCCTGATCCAAGCTTTCCTTGAGGAGACGCTGTGCTGCGGCAGCAGAACTCGGCACCGCAGCGAGGGCCGCCTGAATCCGGTCCACCGCGACATAGCTGCTGAGCCCATCCGAGCAGAGCAACCAGCGATCACCGGGTTTGAGGTCGAGGATGGTCGTGTCGATCTCCGGCGATGCATCGACGTCCCCGAGCACGCGCATGAGCACTGAACGGCGCGGGTGCACCGCCGCTTCTTCTTGGGTGATGCGTCCGCTATCCACGAGGCGCTGCACAAACGTGTGGTCACTCGTGATTTGAGACAGTTGGCCGTCGCGAAACAGGTAGATGCGTGAGTCGCCGATGTGCGCCAGCGCGATCTGGTCGCCAACGACAAGGATGCCGCTAACGGTCGTTCCCATGCCCGTGAGCTCTCCGTGCTCAAACACGGTTTCGGCCAGCAGCGTGTTGGCAGAAAGCAATGCGCTGCGCAAAGCGAACTCGGCATCGTTGACCGAATTGAACTCGCGATCGACTTCGG
Organism: Rhodoglobus sp.; assembly: GCA_041736385.1. Taxonomy (GTDB): domain Bacteria; phylum Actinomycetota; class Actinomycetes; order Actinomycetales; family Microbacteriaceae; genus Rhodoglobus. The sequence goes on from JBGSTT010000163.1 coordinate 48,423, forward strand.
CAATCTTTCGCACCGCGATCGCCGAGGCGACATCTCCGCCGGCGTGCCCACCCATGCCATCCGCCACGACGAAGAGATGACTCCCGGCGTAGCCACTGTCCTGATTATTTGCTCGAACTTTACCGACATGAGAAATGGCGGTCGCAGTAGTCGAAGTCACCATTCACCTACCGCCGGAGCTCGAAGCTGGTTGTGCCGATCTTGATCGGAGTATTGAGTGGCACCTGCGTCGGGACAGTGACGTGAACTCCGTCAAGGTATGTGCCGTTGGTCGAGTCTAGGTCTTGGATCACCCAGCCGTCGGCCCACAGCAGAAGTCGCGCGTGGTGCGTGGAGACGTAGTCCTCTCGGATCACCAGTGCCGATTCGCTGGACCGTCCGATGGTGAGTTGCTCTTCTGGAAGATCGATCTCAAGGCCAGCCTTCGCGCCGGACGTGATGACGAGCCGTCGGGCATCCCGGGAGCCGGCACGGTCAACATTGCGTGGCGCGGCGACCGGCACGGGCATGGCGGCGGCGGCGTCCTGC
>JBGSTT010000175.1:0-7871 GCA_041736385.1 Rhodoglobus sp.
AGGCTCGTATCTCCTGATGCGTGGCCGCGGGGTGTGGCGCAGCTTGGTAGCGCGCTTCGTTCGGGACGAAGAGGTCGTGGGTTCGAATCCCGCCACCCCGACCGCTGTGATTTTAACTGCTGTGACTTTGACTGCTGTGACTTTAACTGCTGTGACTTTAACGGGTTCTGCTAGCTAAAGTCGGTGTCTGGCGCGCTGCCATAGCTAAATTCGACTTTTGGCCGGCGGCCGTTGCCGAGAATGCCGCCACTTTCTTCGAGGTAGCACGAACCGCACAGCGACTCATAGGTCACGTTCTCGCCATCAATCGCCACCTGGTCCCCATCGAACACATAGCGGTCACCAACCTTGCGTGCGTTGAAGACGGCCTTGCGACCGCAGCGGCAGATCGTCTTGAGTTCTTCGAGAGAATGAGCGATCTCCAGCAGTCTTCTGCTGCCAGGAAACGCGACGGTCTGAAAATCGGTTCGGATGCCGTACGCCAGCACCGGAACGTGCTGCACGATGGCGATTCGCAGCAAGTCATCAACTTGCCCCTCGGTGAAAAATTGGGCTTCATCAACGAGCAAGCAGCTCACCGGTAACCCGGTACGCTTCGCGACGATCGCCTGCTGGTTGGCAAAGATCGCCATCAGATTGTCTTCTGGAAGCACCGTGAAATCGACCAAACGGGTCACACCCAGACGCGAGACGATCTCGTTATCACCCTTGGTATCAATCGCCGGCTTCGCGAGCAACACTTGTTGGCCGCGTTCCTCGTAATTGAATGCCGCCTGCAGCAGCGCGGTGCTCTTGCCACTGTTCATCGCCCCGTAGCGAAAGTAAAGCTTGCTCATTATAGAAGATACCCATCTTCTGCTGCTCGCCTCATCAGTTCACCTTTCGTGCTCGCCGGGCGGCCGACCTTCGCGTACTTCTCACGTATCCGCCTGAGATAGGTCTTCACGGTCTCATACTTGACTTGCATGCGCGCGGCTACCGCCGCGGTGCTGAGGCCACTCGCGTACAAACCGAGCGCCTGGACTTCGTTCTCGCTCAGGCGCGGTCTCGTCACGGGCACGGCACCGCTTGGCAGGGGTCGATCTCGACGCGGCGGTGTTGCCCCTGGCGTGACGCCCATGACCGTTCTCGCGACGGCCATGAGCGCATCCATCGGCTCTGATTTCGACACGAAGGCCGCCGCTCCCGCCGCACGCGCACGCGCCTCTGCTTCCAGCGAGTCAATTCCCGACAGCACGATCACCGTGACGCCAGCCGCACGACAAGTGCGAATTCTCGCCTCGATGGACACTGGCTCCTTAAGTTGGAAGTCAAGAAACAGCAGATCGGTTGGGAACCTATCGCTGTGAACAAGGTCGAGCCACGAGCTCACAACGAGGGATACCTCGAAGTCGCGAGCGTTCGCGCCGATCCAACTGACAAGTCCATCGAGCACGAGCTCGTGACTATCAAGAATCGCCAGCCGCACTTTGCTACGAAGCGGCTGGTCAATCTCAGGCGTTGATTCCAAGTGTCTTTGCCGTTCGTGCAATCGTCTCCACCGCAAGTTCGCGGTCATCAGCAAGAGCAACACCGTAACTCGGAATCAGCTTGACGAGGCCGTCACGCCAGTCTTCGAGGCGATTCGGAAAGCACTTCTCGATGAGGCCGACCATGATCGGCACGGCTGTGGATGCGCCGGGAGAGGCCCCCAAGAGGCCAGCGATGCTGCCATCGGCCGCCGCGACCACCTCGGTGCCGAACTGCAGCACGCCCAGCTTCTTCGCGTCCTTCTTGATCACCTGCACCCGTTGACCTGCGGTAATCCTGTACCAATCCTCTGGCTTTGCCTGCGGAATAAAGCTCTGCAACTCAGCGAACTTCGCCGACGGGCTGGCGGCAAGCTGCCCGATCAGGTACCTCACGAGCCCGAGGTTCCCAAGCCCGGCCGCCACCATCGGAACAATGTTGTGCCAACGGATCGAGGCGAACAGGTCAAGCACAGAACCGGTCTTGAGAAACTTGGGGCTAAATCCGGCATACGGACCGAACATCAGGCTGCCTTGACCTTCGACAACCCGAAGGTCGAGGTGCGGAATGGACATTGGCGGAGAGCCGACCGCGGCCTTGCCGTAGACCTTTGCGGCATGCTGAGCAACGAGTTGTTGATTGTCGGTGCGCAAGAACTCACCGCTGACCGGAAACCCGCCGTAGCCGCGAATCTCCTTGATGCCCGATTTTTGCAGGAGCCCAAGGGCGTAGCCCCCGGCGCCGACGAACACGAACCTCGCAGTCACGGGGGCGACCGGGGTTCCACCAATCGAGCGCCGCAGCGACAACTTCCACAGCCCGTTGCGCGTTCGCTTCAGGTTCTTCACCTGCACGCCAGCATGGAGTCTGGCGCCATTGGCAAGCAAGTCTGTTGTCAACAACCGCGAGAGCGCGCCGAAATCGACATCGGTGCCAGCGTCGATGTGGGTCGCAGCGATCCGCTGGGATTTGCGGCGGCCCGGGATCATCAGGGGCGCCCATTGCCGAATCACCGCGGCATCCTCGCTGTATTCAAGACCGGCAAACAGTGGATGATCTTTGAGCGCCTCGTAGCGCTTGCGCAGGTACTGCACATTGACTTCACCCCACACGAAGCTCATGTGCGGGGTCGCGTTGATGAAGGCCTTTGGCTGCGGGAGTGCACCCTCCGTCACGAGCTGCGACCAGAACTGACGCGATACCTGAAACTGCTCGTTCACCTGCACTGCGCTGGAGATCGAGATCGTGCCGTCCGCGAGTTGCGGCGTGTAGTTCAACTCGCACAGCGCCGCATGCCCGGTTCCGGCGTTGTTCCAAGGATTCGAGCTCTCCTCCGCTATTGCGTCTAACCGCTCGAAGATCTGGATGTTCCAACTGGGTTCGAGCCGCTGCAAAATCGCACCGAGCGTTGCACTCATGATCCCGCCACCAACCAGAGCAACATCGAGAACGTCGGTACCGGCAGCTGAACTCACGCCGTCAGTTTAGTGCAGCACTAGAGGCCAAGCCGCTGGAGCTCGACGTTCATCAGCTCCGCGAATTGTGCGTAGCCAGCATCGTTGGGATGCAGTCCATCAGACGCGAGCCACTCCGGGTGACCGTCGAGCCAATACGAAGCTCCGGCAATGTAGTCGGCGTCGACGCGCGCCGCGGCATCCCGTACCCAGCCGATGATGATGTCGACAGAAGGCGGGCGGTCCTCGGAGTACCAGAACGGCTCGACGACGACCAATCGTGCGTCAGGAAGGGCCGTCGACAAGCGATCGAGGTCATCGTCAATCTGGGCACGGATGTCGTCGGCTGCGAACTCGAAACTGAAGTTGTCGTTGAGGCCCATCGTCACGATGACAATGTCGGGATCTTCAGCGATGACAAGGCTCGGCAGGTCGCCATCACCGAAAATGACGCGATTGTTGATGAAGCCAAGCCCGTTGACGCTGGGATTGAACTCGATCCAACCCCGTTCCTGCGAAACGGTTGTCGACCAGCGGAGGGAGAAGTCACTCGCTCCAGTTCCCAGCGTGTACGAGTCGCCGTAGAACGCGACCACCGTGCTGTTCTGGTCTCGAGGAACCGTCTGCGGCAGCTCCCCAAACGTCGGGGCGGCGCATCCGGCGAGCGCCGCGATCACTCCAATAAGCGACCCGATGGTGAGAAAACGCGTAACGCGGCTCATGATCGAGTTGCGCTGGTGGCGAGACGGAAGGGTCTAGTGGGTGGCGACGGTGAGATTGGCAGCGACCAGTTCGGCAATCTGCACGGCGTTGAGCGCTGCCCCCTTACGGAGGTTGTCATTGCTGATGAACAGTGCGAGCCCTCGGCCGTCTGGTACTCCCTCATCGGTACGGATGCGACCGACCAGGCTCTCATCGCGGCCAGCAGCATCGAGCGGAGTCGGGATGTCGCTGAGAACGACACCCGGTGCATCCCGCAATAACTCGGTCGCGCGGGCAACGCTGAGCGGCCGAGCGAACTCGGCGTTGATTGACAGCGAGTGGCCAGTGAACACGGGTACCCGCACGCAGGTTCCACTCACGAGCAGCTCCGGCAGTTCGAGAATCTTGCGGCTCTCGTTTCGCAGCTTCTTCTCCTCGTCGGTCTCGAAGAATCCATCGTCAACAATGGTTCCAGCGAGCGGTACGACATTGAACGCGATGTTCTTCGGGAACTTCTTCGCCGCTGGCAGGTCGACGGCCCGGCCATCGTGAACGAGGGCGATCGTGTCTTGCTCAAGCGCAGCCGTGGCCTGCTCGAGCAACTCCTCGCCGCCAGCGAGCCCAGCGCCGGAGACGGCTTGGTATGTACTGACGATCAGCCGCTGGAGTCCTGCCTCCGCGTCGAGCACTTTGAGCACTGGCATCGCAGCCATCGTCGTGCAGTTCGGGTTCGCGATGATGCCCTTGACGGCATCCTTGATCGCGTGGGCATTGACTTCACTCACAACCAGCGGCACATCAGGGTCCATCCGCCAGCCGGAAGAATTGTCGATCACCGTTACTCCTGCGGCGGCGAACCTGGGTGCCTGAGCCTTGGAGGTTGTTGCACCCGCGGAAAAGATCGCGATGTCGAGCCCGCTCGGGTCTGCGGTTTCCGCGTTCTCGACCGTGACCGGCTCCCCCTTGAAGTACAGCGTGGTCCCTGCACTACGGGCGCTGGCGAAGAACCGGATCTCAGCAATCGGGAAGTTGCGCTCCTCGAGCAGTCGGCGCACAACAGCACCAACTTGACCGGTGGCGCCGACAACGCCGATTCTCACTGGGGGGTTTGCCATGGTTCGCTCACTTGGTAGAGGGTCAGGCTAGAAATTCTAGTTTGCCAAATGATGAGGCGCAGGGCTAACGCCCACTCCCGCCATACACGGACGCCTCGGTGTCTCCATCGAGGCCGAAGGCCGTGTGGACCGCGCGCACAGCCGCGTCGAGCGTGTCAGCTCTGGTGATCACCGAAATGCGAATCTCGCTGGTCGAGATCATCTCGATGTTGATACCTGCTTCTGACAGGGCGGTGAACAGTGTCGCCGATACGCCGGCGTTGGTGCGCATACCTGCGCCGACAACCGAGAGCTTGCCGATCTGGTCATCGTGCTGCAGTGAGTGGAAGCCGACCTCGTCTTGACTCGCGGTGAGCGCCGTCATCGCATCAAGGGCATCCGACTTGGCCAGGGTGAACGAAATGTCGGTCAGACCGGTGCTCGCCGTTGAGACGTTCTGCACGATCATGTCGATGTTGGCGTTCGTACTAGCGACGATCGTGAAGATTCTCGCCGCCTTGCCAGGAGTGTCAGGAACCCCGACGACCGTGATTTTCGCCTCGCTGAAGTCCGCTGCGACCCCCGTGATAATCGGCTCTTCCACGTCTTCTCCCTCGTGCCTGGCGCGAACGATCGTGCCCTCATTGTTGTTGAACGATGACCGCACGTGCAGCACAACGCCGTGACGGCGGGCGTACTCGACCGCTCGAATGTACAAAACCTTGGTTCCGGATGCCGCGAGCTCGAGCATTTCCTCGCTCGTCACGAAATCGATCTTCTTGGCCGATGACACGACCCGGGGGTCGGCTGTAAAGACGCCATCGACATCCGTGAAGATTTCGCACAGGGCGGCGTCGAGGGCGGCTGCGAGCGCGACCGCTGTGGTGACTGCACCACCCCGACCGAGGGTTGTGATGTCGCCGGTTGTCTTGTTAAATCCTTGGAACCCCGCGACGATGGCGACGGCCCCGTCATCGAGTGCTTCCCGCACGCGGTGCGGTGAGACAGCAACGATGCGGGCTGAGCCGTGCTGAGCATCCGTGATCATGCCCGCTTGACTTCCGGTGTAGCTGCGGGCGTCCATGCCGAGACCCTTGATGGCCATGGCAAGAAGCGCCATCGAGATGCGCTCCCCTGCGGTGAGCAGCATGTCGAGTTCTCGACCGGAGGGTACCGGCACCACTTCGTTTGCCAGGTCGAGCAGTTCGTCTGTCGTGTCGCCCATTGCCGAGACGACGACGACGACGTCGTTGCCGGCTTTACGAGTCTCTACGATTCGTTTGGCAACCCGCTTGATGCTCTCGGCATCCGCAACAGATGACCCGCCGAACTTCTGGACGATCAAGCTCAAGTCGTACTCCCGCGGAGAAGTTCTCGGCTGCTCTTGCGGCCGCCGGATCGCCCCGACGGGGCTTCAGGTGGAAAGTTTACGGCACGGGACCGAGGGGATTCTGCGGTGGCGCTTTCTGCGAACCCAGGGTCTCGGGCAGGTCAAGTTCGCGGTACAGGGGCAGTTCGCGGTACAGGGGCAGTTCGCGACGCAGTGCAGTTCGCGACGCAGTGCAGTTCTCGACGCAGTGCAGTTCTCGACGCAGTGTCAGTTCTCGACTAGGCGACGACCCTCAAACGCGCGCCCGAGAGTGACCTCATCTGCGTACTCCAGATCGCCGCCGACCGGCAGACCAGAAGCAAGTCGCGTAACGCGCAAATTCGGGTAGATCAACAATCGTGTGAGGTAGGTGGCGGTCGCTTCACCCTCAAGGTTCGGGTCGGTCGCAATGATGACCTCGGTGACGGAGCCATCCGCCAATCGACCGAGCAACTGCTTGATGCGCAGATCATCGGGACCGATACCGTCGATGGGGCTGATCGCTCCGCCGAGCACATGGTAGAGCCCGCGGAACTCCCGTGTGCGCTCGATCGCGACAACGTCCTTCGCCTCTTCGACGACACAAATGCTCGCTACAGAACGCCTCGGATCGCGGCAAATCGAACAGGTTTGCTCTTCAGTGATGTTGCCGCAGATGTTGCAGAACCGCACCTTGTCACGCACATCACGCAACACTTCAGACAGTCTCGTGACGTCGAAACTCTCGGTCTGCAGAATGTGGAATGCGATCCGCTGAGCCGACTTCGGGCCGATCCCAGGCAATCGACCGAGTTCGTCGATGAGCTCTTGAATGAGTCCGTCGTACACGCTCAGTTCTCCCTTGGCTGCGGCACAACACGAGGGGTGATCGGATGCTCTTCGATGAAGCTTGCGCCAAGCACCTCGCGAATGACTGACTCTCCGTAGCGTGTGTCCTTGGCCGTCGGTCTCACGCTCTGGTCGGACGACGGCGATGATTGCGACTGCGACGATGACGATGACGACCCAGGCGCATTCTGGGCGGAGTTCACGGGCGCACCCGTTGACGGCGTCACAGGCACAACCGTTGACGGCTTCACAGGCACAGCCGTTGACGGCGTTACTGGCACAGCCTTGGCGGGCTTCTCGGGCGCCGTCTTGCTTACCGGGATTGCGGCAACGGCCCAGCCCGTGGGTTCTTCTCGGCTCTCCTCGATCTCCGCTCCGGCGTCGGCGTCGGTGTCGGTGTCGGTGTCGGCTTTAGCGTCGCGTTTAGCGTCGCCGGGAGCCGAGGTCGGGGATGCGGCGATTGTGTCAACTCGTGCAAGGAAACTAGGCGTGAAGCCGAGCACCTCAAGAACGGCACGTTTGAGGTGCTCCCCAACACTCTCGCCGGGAGCTGCTGACTGCTTCAGGGCATCAACATCATTTTGACTCGCGAATGAGAGTACGAGTACGCCACCGCCGCGCAGTTCGAGCGGCCGAGCCGTGTAGACGACCATCCAAGCCGATCGCTTCGCCTTCTCGACGACGTCGAGCACCTCTGGCCACGCATCTTTGACCTGCTGCAAGCTGATTTGGCTTCCAGCGGGCACGCCGGCTTGGGCTGGCTCGGCCTTCGCTGGCTTGGCCACCGTCGGCGCTGCGTTAGCTGGCTTGGCGTTGGTTGTCACGGCATTGGCTGGCTCGGCAGGGGCCGCCGCTGCAGCCACCGGCGCTGGTTTAGCCTTATCCGCTGCCTTATCCGCTGCCTTATCCGCTGCC
>JBGSTT010000187.1:0-16686 GCA_041736385.1 Rhodoglobus sp.
GGTGGCCCACATGTCGGCGTTGGGCTCGGCATCGTCGTCCAGCCACGGCAGCGGCTCCGCGAACGGCCGGCCGAAGGTCTCCCCGAAATACCCGGCGTCGATGCTGGCGACGTGCTTGACCAGGCCGAGCAGATTGGTGCCGGTCGGGACGAGGGGGCGGCGTACGTCGTACTCGGAAAGCCCGTCCAGCTTCCAGAGCAGGGCTTCCCGGGCGAGCTGGAGATAGTGGCTGAGGTCCGCCTTCGGATCTGATCCCGTCATGCCGACGAATATCGCACGGAACCCCGGTGCCGGCCCTCGGTCCCGATCGCGGCCAGGTGGGGCTATTCGTACTCCAATCGGCCGGTGGTCTCGTCGAAGTAACCGACCAGGTAATCGGAGCCGAGCTCTTCGCGAACCAGGGCCAGGAGTCGGCGTCCCTCAGCCACGAATGCGAACTTGGCTTGCGGCGTCGGCCAGCTGAACTCCGGACCGAGCAGGCTGTCGTGCTGCTCAGCCCACTCCTGCAGCTCAGCCACCAGAGACGCGGACAACGGCAGACGCCCGGGGTGAAGATTCCCGAACCAGAACTCATCGTCGGCGGCCGGGGGTCATCGTCCGCCACCGCCCACAATGGGAAAGCAGAATAGTCAGCCATCAACTTCACCCGGCGAACCCGCGGCCGCGGAGGCCGGCCCGGTTGATCCACAGCCACACCATAGAGCGGTTCACCGTGGAAGATTGGGCGGAACCTGGCCGTTCCATCCCGCTGCTTCAGGCCTGTATCGGCACGTCGCATCGCGCGACAGGGGTGGCAAGGCGAAGTCCTACCAGGTCAAGCAGGTCCTGACCGCGATCAGGAAGCTGGAGGAGCGATCGTGAGCGTGGCGGATCACTACACCTACCGAGTCCGCTGGTCGGCCGAAGACGGCGAGTACGTCGGCACCGTGGCCGAGCTGCCCTCGGTGTCGTGGCTGGCCGAGGACCGGATGGAAGCCTTCATCGGCATCCAGCGTGTGGCCGAGGAGGTCGTGGCCGACATGCAGGCATCCGGCGAAGACCCTCCCCATCGCGATCGCTGACCGGCAATACGCCGGCAATTTCCAGGTCCGCGTGGCGGGAGAGGTCCACCGCCGCCTGGCGATCTGCGCAGCAGAGCAGGGCTTGCTGGCGCGTGACCACCAGTACCAGCAGGAAGGAACGCCTGGCTCAGGTTGACGCCACTGGAGTTGGTATTGCCGGCTGGTCGGCCGACAGAGACAGCCGCCACCCATCCACGGTTCGGTCCAGGCACGCTACTCCCACATCACGCCGGCCATGCGCCATCAGTTCCTCGAACGAGGCTGTGGGGAGCCGCTCTGGCTCGTTGGATCGGCTCCTGGAAGCACGCCGGAAGGAGGTCGGGGAGTGAGGATCAAGATCCACTCCCGGAGGTGGGCCGGGAGACAGCGCAGGGCCGGTCCTCCGCGTGGAGGACCAGCCCTGAGCTGGTGTTTCAAGGGTCGGGGTGGCCGGATTTGAACCGACGGCCTCTTCGTCCCGAACGAAGCGCGCTACCAAGCTGCGCCACACCCCGCGGCCACGCATCAGGAGATACGAGCCTCGTCAAGAATAGCTGAAATCCCCGGGGGTCAGCGTCACGACGACGGCTTCCGGGGGGCAGGCGAAACGCACCGGAGCGTAAATGGAGGTCCCAATGCCAGCGCTCACGTTGAGGTAGGCGGCTTTGCGTGCGTGATGCCACAGGCTTAAGCCCTGGGCCTGATTGCGCGGGATGTCGCAATTCGCCACGAGAGCTGGTAGACCGGGAATCCGAACCTGGCCGCCGTGGGTGTGGCCAGCAAAGATGACTTCCGCACCGTAGGTTACGAACGAGTCGAGCACGCGGCGATACGGCGCGTGTGTCACTCCGATCGGGACGGCTTCCGGGCCGGTGCGGTCATCCTGCCAGCCAACGTTCTCGCGCATTTCTTCGATCAGCCCCGGCAGCTGGTCAAGTCGATCCCAGCCTCGGTGCGCATCATTCACGCCGAAGAATTCCAGGCGAGAACCGCGAAGTTCGAGCGCGCGAGCGCGGTTGTTGAGCGACAACCAGCCCAGGCTGTCAGTGAAATAGCGTTCGAGACTGTCAGTGTCGAGACGTGCGGCAGTCTCTTTGTGACCAGAAGGCCCCGCGAAGTAGTGAAGCGGATTCTTCAGGCTCGGGCCGAAGTAGTCGTTGGAACCGTTGACATAGACACCCGGAACATCCGCGAACGGCGCGAGCGCGTACTCGAGTCCGACCAAGCCATCCGGATGCCCAAGATTATCCCCGGTGTTGATGATCAGGTCCGGCTCGGTGATCGCCAGTGATCGCAGCCACTCCTGCTTCCGGGTCTGCCATGGTGCCATGTGTAGATCGGAGAGGTGCAAGACCGTGATGTTGCGCGCGCCGGGGTCGAGCACCGGCAAGGTCTCGTAGCGCACGGTGAAGCGATTGCGCTCAACGAGCGAGCCCCAGGCGAGGGCCGCAACTCCAGCGACGGCGACCGCACCGAATGCGACCGCCGCCGCGGAAGAGGCAGGTTTTATTATGCGCAGGGGGTGTCCTGGGCAACCGTCAGTGTGATCGGATCGGTCTTCAGGATGAAGGTGCCAGCAGCAGGTCCCATCGCTGTGACCTTGCCGACCTTGGGATCGCCGACGTCCACAGCCACGCAAACTGCGGGCGGGATGTTCGTGAATCCGGCACCCTGCAGGATGGTGCTTGCAGTGGCATAGTCATTCGTTTCACCGTCTTCGACAACGTCTGGCACCTTGACCTTATTGCCGCGACTCGTGTACACGGTGATCGTTACACCCTTGGCTGACTTCGTACCGGGACCCGGATCGGTCGAGACGATGGTTCCGGCCGGCGCCTCAGAGTCGACTTGACCACCATCCGCGAAGCCAAACCCGAGCCCTTCAAGCAGTGGCTTGGCTTGCTCAAGAGTGCGACCGCGCACATCAGGAACCTCAAGGCCCGATCCCGTCAGCAGTTGTGCTGACGGCTCCGGGAAGGCGTTGCCGCCGTACTTGGCGTTCAGGGCCGCCAGCGTTGGCCGCATGATGTAGTGCCGCAACCGGATTCCGGATACATCTGCGTAGGACGTATTAAGAATGTTCTGGAATCCGATGCTGTTCCCGACCCAGACGACCGTGCCGACACTCGTTGTGGCTGCCGCCATCCAGGTCTGGGTCGCACCGTCAGTCGTTCCAGTCTTGCCGAGCAGTGGAATTCCGTCGTCCGGGTTCGAGAAGGTCGCGTTACCCGTACGCGGAACGCCTTCGAGAACGAACGCAGCGGTCGCAGCAACCTCGGGCGAGATGGCCTGACGGCACTGCTTTGCCTGTCCAGGCAACTCGGTACCGTCCGGTGCAATCGCTCGGTCGATAATGATCGGCTTACAGTACACGCCGCCGGCGCCGATGGCTGCGTACGCTCCAGCCATACTGAGGGGTGTCACTTCGTTCGTGCCAATGATGGATGCTGGGTTGGTTTGGAGCGGACCGTAGTCGGCTCGCTCGACCCCGAGGCTCTCTGCCACGTTCTTGATCTTGCACAAATCGAGTTGCAGTGCCATGGAGAAGAACACACCGTTGATCGACTGGACCGTGCCAGTGCGAATGTCGTAGATGCCCTTCTCGCCAGAGTTGTTCTTGAAGGTCACCGGGCCGCCCCACGGTCCATTGCATGAGTCGGCGAACTGCGCACCGGGAATGGTCCGCCCGTCACCGAGAACCCGCTCGCTGATTCCCTTGTTTTGGTTGAGCCACTCAAGCAGGGTGAAGACCTTGTACGTTGAGCCGGGCTGGAAGCCCGTCGAGCCTCCGTAGTCGAAGCTGGTGTTGTAGTTGACCGCTGAGGCGGTTGGCCCGCCCCCCTCGAGCGTGTCATTGAAGATCATGTTCTCGGTCATGACGAGCACCCGCCCGGTGCCGCCCTGAACGGATGCCGTTGCACTACCGAGCGAGAACGCGGTCTCGGTGTTTGGGGCGTACGTCCACGTGGCGTCCTGCGCGGGGATTTGGGCATCCAGGTCGAGCGTCGTGTAGACCTTGTATCCGCCACGCTTCCAGTTCGCTTTGCGCTCCTCCGGGTTGGCGCCGAGGAACTCAAAGTCCTTGACGCTCTTGACCACATAGTCGCAGAACCACTTCGCGTGCGAGAACGCCGAGATGCAGCCGCTAATGGGGCTAGAAGGCACGAGTGTCGTTTCGTCAACGGGCGTCTTGTACGCTTCGTCGTACTCTTGCTGGGTAATGGAGCCCGCTTCCATCATCTGTCCGAGGATGAAGTCCCTTCGCTCCTCGTTTGCTGCGAAGTTTTCGGGGTCGTCGAGCGAACGTTGGCCGGGGTACTGCACAATCGCGATCAAGCTAGCGGCCTGCGGGAGAGTCAAATCTTTGGCGTCCACGCTGTAGTAGCGCTGAGCTGCAGCCTGAATGCCATAGGTATTGGATCCGAAGAAGGCGATATTGAGATAAGCCGTCAGGATCTCTTTCTTCGTGTAGCGCTTTTCGAGACCGATTGCGAGCTTCATCTCGCGAAGCTTGCGATCAAAGCTCGTTGCGATCGCCTCAGCATATGCGGCCTTGCGGGCCTCCTCGGTCGGCTCCTCAAGCGCTCGCTGCACGTTGATTTGCTTGACGAGTTGCATCGACAATGTCGACGCACCGCTCTCGATGTCGCTGGAAACAACGTTACCGATCGCTGCGCGCACGACGGACGCGACGTCAACACCGCCATGCTCGAAGAAGCGCCGGTCTTCACCGTTTACGGTTGCATCGAGGGCAAATTTGGAGATCTGGTCGTACGGCACTTCCTGCCGGTTCTGATCGTAGATCGTGGCGATTTTGTAGTACCCGCCCTCGTTACCGGAACCAGCAAACGTCGCGTAGATCTCGTTGCGCTCTGGCTGCTGATCAATCGTGACGTACTCGGGGAGGCTGTCGAAAATACCAATCGTGCTTGACGCGGTCACACCAGTGACGGCGAGTGCGGGGGCGACCATGACGGTTACGAGAAGGCCAGCAATGGCACTGAAACCAATGATGCCAACGGCGGCTGGGAAGGCGCCACGACGCGGGCTTTTTTGGGCAGACATATGATCAGGGTACGCGACCAACCCGTGTATGAAGCTGAACGGATGCCTGAAATGCCGACCTGGGAATACCTAACAACGCCATTGATCATTCACAACACCTCCGCGATCCTCAATAACTGGGGAGCTGAGGGGTGGGAACTCGTGCAGGTCGTTACCGGACCCGAGGGCGGGCTAGTCGCCTACCTCAAGCGCGAGAAGAGCGTTGAAGCCTGATGTCGCACATCGAAGAACGACTCGCCGAGCTGGGCCTCATCGTGCCAGAACTGGCTAGGCCGGTCGCCGCCTACGTGCCAGCGGTGATCTCGGGAAACCTCGTTTTCACATCGGGTCAGCTGCCATTTGTCGGGGGGACGCTTGCCGTCACCGGCAAGGTTGGCGCCGCTGTGGATGCGGAGACAGCGAAGGGCCTCGCAGCGACGTGCGTGCTCAACGGGCTCGCGGCAGCACAGTCCGTCATCGGCTCACTCGACCGGATCACCCGCGTCGTCAAGGTCGTCGGCTTCGTGGCATCCACCCCCGACTTCACCGGCCAACCCGGAGTCATCAATGGGGCATCAGAATTGCTCGGCGAGATTTTCGGCGAGGCGGGAACCCACGCTCGCAGCGCCGTCGGTGTTGCCGTATTGCCGCTCGACTCTGCGGTGGAAGTCGAGTTCGTGTTCGAGTTCGCGTGATCGACGTATGGTCAGACGGTAAGGCGGGTGCCGGCGCCGCCGAACACGAGTTCTCGCTATCGCCATACGACCACGCCCTAGGCGGCGTCGTGATTCGGGGTCGTCGGCTCGTTCAGGACACCAGAGAACTGGAAGCTGGCGACATCTTTGTTGCGCTCGGTCGGCCGGGGGCACCAGCGCTCCCGTACATCGACGACGCCCTTCGTCGCGGAGCTTCTGCCGTGCTCGTGGATGCCGCGGCTCTACCAGCTCACGACGTGCCAGCTCGCGACGTGCCAGCTCTAGTCCATCGGGTCGCAGACCTTGCCGCATCGCTCGGCCGCATCGCGGCCGACTTCACGGGCAACCCGTCGCGCGCACTGGACATCGTCGGCATCACCGGCACCAACGGCAAGACCTCTACCGCGCACCTGCTAACGCAAGCGTGGAATCACCTTGGTGTGCCATCGGCAACCATCGGTACTCTGGGCGCGGGTATCACCGGGCATCCCCGCATCAACATGGGCATGACGACCCCGCAAGTGACGACGCTGCACCAATATCTCGCCGACTTTGTGGCCGCTGGCGTCACGACCGTCGCGATGGAGGTCAGCTCGCACGCGCTCGCACAGAACCGTGTCGCTGGCGTCGAGTTCGACACCGTTGTGTTCACCAACCTCACACGGGATCATCTCGACTACCACGGGACGATGGCGGAGTACGCGGCACAGAAAGCGAAGATCTTCTCGTTGCCCGGCGTGCGAACGGCGATTGTCAACCTGGACGACGAGCACGCTGCCGCACACTTCGAGCGATTGCAGTCAGAGGCTCGGTTCTCCCATCTGCGGGCTATCGGGATGAGTTCGCGAGGCGACGTTCGGGCAACGGTTCGAGCCGAATCCGTGCGGCTGACGACCGGTGGCCTTGAATTCGAACTCGTGATCGGCGAGTCGCGGCATCCGGTCAGAAGCTCGCTCATCGGTCGTTTCAACGTCGACAACCTGCTCGCGTGCGCCACGGTGCTGTATGCCCAGAAGCACCCAGCCGATCAGATCGCCGCTGTACTCAGCCCGCTGACACCGGTGGTCGGCAGAATGACCAGAATCCAGCCCGATCCGGCGCTGCCACTCGTGGTCGTCGATGCCGGGCACACCCCGGATGCCGTCGAGCAGGCGGTCACCGCCTTGCGGGAGTCAGGCCACCCGCGCATCATCACGGTGTTCGGCGCGACAGGCGATCGTGACCCTGGCAAGCGACCCGAAATGGCTCGCATCGTCGAGGGCGGGTCCGACCTCGTCATCGTTACCGACGATGACGTGCACTTTGAGGACGGTGATCATATTCTCGACGACATCAGAGCTGGCTTCAAGCACCCGGAGTTCGTCATCGAGATTCGCGATCGGGCGGCTGCGATCAGCTACGCAATCGCCAGCGCTGGGCCAGACGACGTCGTGCTCCTGCAGGGTAAGGGTCACGAGCCGTACCAAATCATCGGCGACAAGCGAGTGCCGTTCAGTGATCTTGAGACCGCTGAACGCTTGCTCGTTGATCGCGCGCTGGAGCTTAGGGAACCGCGGCGCGGTTCTGCGACGCCAGCGCCGAGCGAGCCTCCGAGCGAGGGTTAGCCGGTCACCGCAGCCGGTCACCGCAGCCGGTCAGTGATCACGGTCATCACCGCACTATCGGTTAGCGTCGTCGTGTCACCGAGCTCGCGCCCTTCTGCTACATCCTGAAGCAGTCGGCGCATGATTTTTCCTGACCGTGTCTTCGGCAGTTCTGCGACGATGAACACCTCGCGCGGTCGGGCAATCGCACCGATCTCCTTGGCAACATGCGCGCGAAGCAGCGTGCTTGCTTCCTCGGCGGTCTGAGCATCCTCTTGATTGTGCTTCAGGATCACGAAGGCGACGACCGCTTGACCGGTCAGCTCGTCGGAGGCGCCGACGACCGCTGCCTCGGCGACAATCGGGTTCGAGACCAGGGCGGATTCAATCTCGGCTGTCGAGAGTCGGTGGCCGGACACGTTCATGACGTCGTCGACGCGGCCAAGCAGCCAGATGTCGCCATCCTCGTCCACGTGAGCACCGTCACCGGCAAAGTAGGTGAACTTCGAGTCCGTCGAGAAGCGTGACCAGTAGGTCTCGACGAACCGCTGTTTGTCGCCCCAAATGCCGCGCAGCATCGAAGGCCATGGCTCAGACACCACGAGCAGCCCACCGCTCGGCGGGTGGACTCGCGTGCCGTCTTCTCCGAGGATGTCGATCAGGATGCCCGGGATCGGCACTTGCGCTGATCCCGGCTTCAGGGTCGTGATGCCAGGCAGCGCAGAGATCATGATGGCACCGGTTTCGGTCTGCCACCAGGTGTCGACGACCGGGGTTGTGCCACCGCCGATGATGTCGCGGTACCAGACCCAAGCCTCCGGGTTGATCGGCTCGCCAACCGATCCGAGCAGCCGAAGCGAGCTCAAGTCGAACTCGGCCGGCACCTGACGGCCGATCTTCATGAACGAACGGATGGCGGTCGGTGCTGTGTAGAGGATTGTGACGCCGTACTTCTGCACAATTTCCCACCAACGCCCCGGGTGGGGCGTGTCCGGTGTTCCCTCGTAGATCACTTGGGTCGCACCGTTGGCGAGCGGTCCGTAGACCACGTAACTGTGCCCGGTGATCCAACCGACATCGGCAGTGCACCAATAGACATCCGTCTCGGGATGCAGGTCGAAGACGTTGCGGTGAGTGAATGCCACTTGCGTCAGGTAGCCGCCCGTCGTGTGCAGGATTCCCTTCGGCTTTCCAGTCGTACCGGAGGTGTACAAGATGAAGAGCGGGTTCTCAGCGGGGAAGGCTTGCGCCTCATGGTCTGAGCTTGCGACCGCGACAGTCTCGTGCCACCACTGGTCACGGCCATCAACC
The DNA here is from genome assembly GCA_041736385.1 of Rhodoglobus sp. Lineage (GTDB taxonomy): Bacteria > Actinomycetota > Actinomycetes > Actinomycetales > Microbacteriaceae > Rhodoglobus. The sequence goes on from JBGSTT010000187.1 coordinate 8,674, forward strand.
CAAGCAACCTCGTTGCCGCCGCGACGCACAACGAGCACGTGCTCGACGTTGGAATCCGCGGTGTCTAGCGCCTCGTCGACAGCGGGCTTGAGCGGGAGCACCTTGCCCTTGCGCCAGCCACCGTCGGCGGTGATGACGAGCTTGGCGTCGGCATCCGCCACTCGCGATCGGATGCTCTCTGCGCTGAAGCCGCCGAAGATGACCGAGTGGATTGCTCCGAGTCGCGCAACGGCAAGCATCGCGACGATGGCCTCGGGAATGAGTGGAAGGTAGATTGCGACGCGGTCGCCCCGGCTGATTCCGAGAGCGCTGATCGCGTTGGCGGCACGCTTCACCTCGGCAGTCAGCTCGGAATAGGTGATGCTGCGACTGTCACCGGGCTCACCCTCCCAGTGGATCGCGATGCGGTCACCGTTTCCGGCGAGCACGTTCCGGTCAAGACAGTTATATGCCACATTGAGCTCGCCATCGGCGAACCACTTGGCGAATGGGGCTTCATCCCAGTCGAGCGTGCGGGTGAACGGAGTGTGCCAATGGAGTGACTCGCGCGCGACGTCTGCCCAGAACTCGACGCGTCCGCCCTTGGCTGCCGCATAGACCTCAGCGGATGCGATGGCCTCGGCGGCGAACTCCGGCGGTGGTGGAAAGCGACGGTCTTCGTGCAGCAGGCTGTCGATCGAGTTCTTCGGCACATCATCCTCGCAAAGTGGGTGCCGCAATCATAAACCTCCCGGCAATCGGACGTTGCGCGCTCGCCAGCTTTCGGTACACTGGAGCGGTCAGACGAGAGTCGGACGGGCAGTGCCAACGATTCCCCCCAATCGGGTACTGCTTTGGCGGCGCCTGTTCCCCCCAATAGGCGCCGCCCCTCTCGTTAATGAAGCTGCTCTCTGTGCGAGCGCGCCACGCGGCGACTGCTCCACCACAGCGCCGAGATCTCGATCTGATCCAGCCGCATTCAGTGCCGAGCGAATTGGCGATGACGGGCCAACGTAGCCTCCAGTCATGATTCCGGATGAGACTGCGCGACTTGAACAGGCCGCCCAAGATCACCCATGGTTGCCAGAACCGTCGAGCAGATTTGTTGCATCAAAATCGCGCGGTGGCCCCGCAGCTCCGTCGCATCCGAAAATGCCTCCACAGCGAACGCGCACCGCCGCGTTCGGGGCTCTGGCGGAACTCGTGGCTGATGCAACGGTGACCGATATTTTCGTGAACGGGTCGCGCTCGCTGTGGGTTGACCGTGGCACTGGGCTCGTTCAGGAGTCCGGCCGTGTCCTAACGGAGCAGGATGCTCGGGAACTCGCGGTTCGATTGGTTGCCCTGGGCGGTCGGCATATTGACGAGGCGCAGCCGTGCGTCGACACCAGACTCGGCGATGGCATTCGCGTTCACGCGGTGCTCCCTCCGATCTCGCCGCAAGGAACACTGATCTCAATCCGGCTACCGAGTGTTGCTCCACTCACCATGACCGAGCTCGAAGCGGCTGGATTTTTTGGAACGGTACCGGTCGCGTCCGTTCGCGCTCTCGTGGGCGAGCGCAAAAACCTGCTGGTGACCGGGGCGGGTGGTAGCGGCAAGACGACGCTCCTCTCCGCGATGCTTTCCGAGGCCGACCATCGTGAACGCATCGTGTGCATTGAGGACGTCGCTGAGCTTCGGATCAACCACCCGCACGTCGTCGCGCTGGAAGCGCGACAAGCCAACCTTGAAGGCGCTGGCGAGCTCGGTCTCGAACGCCTGGTGCGTGAGGCGCTGCGGATGCGACCGGACCGACTCGTACTTGGCGAGTGTCGAGGGGCCGAGATCCGCGAACTGCTTGGGGCACTCAACACTGGCCATGACGGTGGAGCAGGCACCCTGCACGCGAACTCGCTAGCGGATGTGCCTGCCCGGCTCGAAGCGCTGGGGGCGCTCGCAAAGTTGAGTCCGGAAGCGATCGCCCGCCAAGCCGTGAGCGCCATTGGTGCAGTTCTGCACCTCGAGCGAACGAACGACCGCAGGAGCCTGGCAGCGATTGGCACGCTCTCGCTCGATGCGCGTGATCGACTTACGGTGCTCGAGTCGAAGGTCGAACTGCCTGGGCTATCGTCGGGGGCGCTGTGAGATCCGCGAAAGAACCGCGCACTTCGAGGTACCAAGGGGCCCAGCGGCCTGCATCAAGGCATCCCGCGCCGCGGCCGCTTGCTGACGTCGCCGGAGTCACCGAACGGCTTGCCGTCATGTTGAGCGCTGGCATACCCCCCACTGGAGCATGGGAGTACGTCGCGGAATTCGTCGATAGCCAGGTTCCGCGACTGCTGATGGCGAAGCATCCGGAACCGCAGGAGCTTGCCGATGCTCTCGTGGCCGTCGTCGAACCCCTCCATGCAACAGAGCGATCGGCCTGGCGGGGACTCGCGGCCGCGTGGTCGATTGCGATGACAGCAGGAGCGCCGCTGGCCCCGGTGCTCACGGCGTATGCCGATTCACTGCGGTCTCTCGCAAGCGTCCAACGGGACATTGACGTTGCCCTGGCTGCTCCCGTCGCTACGGCACGACTCGTGCTCGCGCTGCCGCCGATCGGCGTTCTCTTGGGGTTCGCACTCGGTTTCGACACGCTAGGCGTGCTTGTTGGCAGCGTCGTCGGATGGCTGTGTTTGCTCGGCGGCGCCGCACTGCTCGTCGTTGCAGTTCGCTGGAACAAGCGTTTGGTGGCGCAGGCCCAACCGAGCTCGATGACTCCGGGAATCGAGTGCGAATTGCTTGCGATCGCAGTGAGCGGCGGTGCTTCGATCGAACGCGCTGAAGCGATGCTCGATGATAGCCTCCATCGCTTCCTACTGCGGCAGCCAAGTACTGCCGGTGAGGCCAATGGCCGTGGCCCAAGCCACGAGAGCACCTCGGCGATCGATAGCACAATCGAGCGAGTGATCCGGCTGTCGAAGCAGGCGGGCGTTCCCGCTCGTCAACTGCTGAGAAGCGAAGCCGAAGCGGTCAGGCGTGCAGCTGGCTCTGCAGCCGAAGAACGCGCAGCGGCCCTGACCGTGCGCCTCATGCTCCCGCTCGGACTGTGTGTGCTGCCCGCGTTCGTCTTGCTAGGCGTGGTGCCGATGCTAATCACCGTCGTCTCGTCAACAGTCGGACAGTTCTGAATGGCTCCTCAGTTGCTTCGCAGTCCGGTGGCGCTGACCAAACCCGCTGCAACACTGAAGATGCTCGGGCCAGAGAGGTGATGGAAATGGATATCGGCCTGGAAACGACAGCGGAAACGACAGCGGATACGAAAGTGGAAACGACAGTGGAAACGACAGTGCAAACAAAAGGGGGGATTGCCACCACGAGCAATAGCACCCGTCGGGTAATCACGGCGGCAGTCACGGCGGCAGTCACGGCCGCAGTCACGGCGGCAGGTCGCCGGTTGAGGGTCGGCGCTGAGCGTGGCGCGGCCACGGCCGAATATGCGATCACCATCATGGCGGCGGTTGGCTTTGCCGGACTGCTCGTCGTTATTCTGCGATCGGAGGAGGTGCGCGGCATCCTCACGGATCTGGTTCGCAGTGCGTTGTCGATCGGTTGACATGCGACCGTCTCAGCACGGCGTCGATCGACGCTTCTTGACGGGCCAGTCGGGCAGCGTGACGGCTGAATTTGCAATCGCCCTGCCATCGGTCGTGCTTGTGCTCGCCTTCTGCCTCGCTGCGATCCAGCTTGCCTCCCAGCAGATTCGAGTGCAGGACGCCGCGGCCCTCACCGCTCGGTCGATCGCGCGCGACGACGAGCCTTCGGCATCCGCGGCCGGTCGGCTCGTGCCTGGGCTCGCGATAACCCGCTGGACGCTAGGCGAGCTGGAGTGTGTCACTGCGACAGCGCCTGCGGCTGGTGGGCCGATCGGGCTGCTTGGCCTCGAACTTCGCGCATCGAGTTGCGCGCTTGGCGGTGGCCGCTGAACCGCCGGGCGTGGTTGCGCACCTGTGCGTCCATGCGAGACAAACCCATCGGGGGCACGAGCGATGCCGGCTCGGGGTCGGTACTTGCGATCGGGCTCGTCGCCGGAATGGTGAGCTTGCTCGGCCTGGTTTTGCCGTTCTCGCTGGCAATCGCGGCCCGGCACACCGTGACCGCTGCCGCGGATGCTGCGGCGCTGGCGGCAGCCGACACCGCGATCGGCATTCATGCCGGGTTTCCTTGCGAGCGCGCAGCACAAGTCGTTGAGGCCAACGGTGCATCGCTCGCCGGGTGCACAGTTGACGGACTCGTCGTCACGGTCGAGGCAGCTCGGGCCGTCATCGGTCTCACCGTATCCGCGCGCGCGACGGCGGGCCCGGCGCGCTGATAGGTACGGATTAGGTATCAGTCCGGTCAGTGTGTGTATGGTGTCGCTGACAGGGGCAGTGCCCTCGTTCCCTTCCCCAATCCACAAGGAGCCCCGTGCCCGGCACGAAGAAACTCGTCATCGTCGAGTCGCCAACCAAGGCCAAGACGATAGCCCAATACCTGGGTGACGGGTATGACGTTCAGTCATCGGTTGGTCACATCCGTGACCTCATCGAGCCCAAGAATCTTCCCCCAGAACTCAAGAAGGGTTCTCTCGGAAAGTTCTCGGTCGACGTCGAGAATGGCTTCGAGCCGTACTACGTCGTCTCCGACGCGAAGAAAAAGACGGTCGCTGATTTGAAGCGAGCGCTCAAGGGTGCCGACGAATTGTTTCTCGCAACCGATGAAGACCGCGAGGGCGAGGCCATTGCTTGGCACCTCCTGCAGGAGTTGAAGCCGAAGGTCCCGGTCAAGCGAATGGTCTTTCACGAGATCACCAAGGACGCGATCCAGTATGCGATCGCGAACCCCAGAGAGCTCGATACTGCCCTCGTCGACGCGCAAGAGACCAGGCGAATCCTCGACCGGCTCTACGGCTTTGAGGTGTCGCCCGTGCTGTGGCGCAAAGTCGGGCCAGGACTCTCCGCCGGTCGCGTACAGTCCGCGGCAACTCGACTGGTTGTCGATCGCGAACGCGAACGCTTGGCTTTTGTTGCCGCTGGCTATTGGGATCTCATCGCCAAGCTGACTCCAGAACTCGAGCCGAGCGAGTTTGATTCGAAACTTGTGCGTCTCAATGGCAAGCGCATCGCCAGCGGTCGCGACTTCGACGACAAGGGCGCACTCAAGGCCGACGTCATCGTTGTCGATGAGGCAGCGGCAACCGCTCTCGCTGACGAGCTTCGCGCACCTGCTGTGCCGATCACGGTCGCGAGTGTCGAGTCGAAACCGTACACTCGGCGACCGGCTTCCCCCTTCACCACCTCCACGCTGCAGCAGGAGGCTGGCCGCAAGCTCCGGTTCTCTGCGCGGCAGACCATGAGTGTTGCCCAGTCGCTCTACGAGAACGGCTACATCACCTACATGCGTACGGATTCGCCGACGCTCTCACCCCAAGCCATCGAGACGGCTCGCAGCCAGGCCCGCTCCCTGTACGGTGCTGCGTCGGTTCCGGATGCTCCGCGCGTTTACACCTCGAAGTCCAAGAACGCCCAAGAAGCGCACGAAGCGATTCGCCCATCCGGTGACACCTTCCGCACGCCGAGCGAGTTGCAGTCGGTGCTTCGCGGCAACGACTTCAAACTGTATGAATTGATTTGGAAGCGCACCGTCGCATCCCAAATGGCTGACGCGAAAGGGTCGACAGCATCCATCACGATTGGTGCGGGCCCGACCGCCTCTGGCACCATCGCCGAGTTCGTCGCCACGGGAACGATCATCACCTTCCGCGGCTTCATGCTCGCCTACGAGGAGGGCACGGACGAAGTGCGCAACGAGCAGGCGGAGACACCGGACACCGCGCTCCCGTCGCTCACCGAGGGCCAGTCCCTCAGACTCGTCGACGTCGAGGCCAAGGGCCACGAGACTTCAGCCCCGCCGCGCTACACAGAAGCGAGCCTCGTCAAGCAGCTTGAGGAGCTCGGCATTGGGCGGCCATCGACCTACGCGAGCATCATCTCGACGATCATCGACCGCGGCTATGTGACCCCCCGCGGCCAGGCGCTCGTGCCCAATTGGATCGCGTTCTCGGTCGTGCGCCTGCTGGAGGAGTACTTCGGCGACCTCGTCGAGTACACCTTCACGGCGGAGATGGAAGACGACCTCGACCGCATTGCCGACGGTGAGGCCGACCGGGTGGACTGGCTCAATGGCTTCTATTTCGGCAGCCAGAATCACCGCGGCCTGCGCACCGTGATCGACAACCTTGGCGACATCGACGCCCGTGAGATCAACTCGATCAGGATTGCCGATGACGTGACGTTGCGCATCGGCAAGTACGGCCCCTATCTCGAAGCGCCGAGCGACGATCCAGATGTGCCGCGCAGAGTCAACATTCCCGAGACACTCGCACCAGACGAACTGACCGCCGAAAAGGCCAGGGAACTCATTGACGCACCGGTGCTTGGCGACCGCCTGATCGGAGTCAACCCGCAGACGGGCAAGGAGATCGTCGCAAAAGATGGGCGTTTCGGTCCGTACATCACCGAGCTCGAACCTGAGTTGCCGCCTGCTGAGCCCGAGTTCGTGCTCGATAAGAAGACCGGCGAGCTCAAGGAGAAGAAGCCGAAGAAGGTTGCCGCCGTTAGGCCGCGCACCGCATCGATCTTTAAGTCGATGGATCTGGCATCCATCGATCTGGAAACGGCCCTGAGCTTGTTGAACCTGCCGCGCGTCGTCGGCGTCGACCCGGATTCTGGCAATGAGATCTTGGCGCAGAACGGTCGCTACGGCGCGTACCTCAAGAAAGGCACCGATACGCGATCGCTCGTCAGTGAGGACCAAATCTTCGAGATCGATCTCGCTGGAGCTCTCGAACTGTACTCGCAACCGAAGTACGGGGCTCGTGCAGCATCGAGCGCGCTGATGGAGTTCGAAGCCGACCCCGAGAGTGGCAAGCCGATCAAGATTAAGGACGGCCGCTTTGGGGTCTATGTGACAGACGGTGTCACCAATGCGACGGTTCCGCGCGGCGAGGCTGTCGAAGAGATCGACTTTGAGCGAGCCGTGCAATTGCTAGCAGATAAGCGCGCGAAGGGCCCGGCAAAGCCGAAGACACGAACCGCGACCAAGAAGAAGCCAGCGGCCAAGCGAGCAACGGCTGCGAAGTGATGCGCGGCCTGTTCATCACCCTTGAGGGCGGCGACGGGTCTGGCAAGTCGACGCAATCAAGCTTGCTCATGGATTGGCTGCGCTCAATCGGTCGTGAGGTCGAGGAGTCGCGAGAACCTGGCGGCACCGAGCTGGGTCTCGAGCTGCGCGAGATCATCCTTCACCGGCGGGGGTACATTGCCCCGCGCGCAGAGGCACTGCTCTACGCGGCGGATCGCGCCCATAACGTCGCGACGAAGGTTCGGCCGGCGCTCGAGCGCGGCGCGATGGTGTTGCAGGACCGCTACTTCGATTCCTCTGTCGCCTATCAGGGTGCAGGTCGCGTGCTCGACCCTGAAGAAGTTCGCGGCATCTCGCTTTGGGCCACCGAGAGCCTGATTCCCGATCTCACGATTCTGCTCGACCTCGATCCAGCCGCTGGGGCCGGCCGATTGGCGAGCACGCGCAACAAGTACGATCGGCTCGAGGCAGAAGCGATCGATTTCCACAGCCGGGTGCGCGCGGCCTACCTTGCGCTCGCGGCACGCGAACCGGAGCGATTCCTGGTCTTGGATGCCACTGACTCAGTCGAATCCATCGCCGCCGCAATTCGGCAGCGGGTCGAGAAACTTCTGAAACCATGAGTTTCTTCAACGATGTGGTCGGACAGGCCGAGGCGATAGCGGTCGTCGAGGCGGCTGCCGCGGCATCCGCCGTCGGTGGTTCTGATGACTCGTCGATGACCCACTCCTGGCTCATCACTGGACCGCCTGGCTCTGGTCGCTCGAATCTGGCCTTTGCGTTCGCGACAGCACTCATGAGCCCAGGGACGCCAGAAGGTGACGAGGCGACACGACGGCAGGTGGATGCGAGGACGCATCCCGACCTCTCGGTGATCAGCACCGAGAA
>JBGSTT010000189.1:0-5811 GCA_041736385.1 Rhodoglobus sp.
GTCTCGAGCATGGAGTTGGACACGTCGGCAAACAGTGCACCAAGCTCGGCGGAGGGGCTCAGCGCGCGGCTTCGATTCACCGTTGCCAGTCTCGATGACAGTGTGCGCTACAGCATCATCGGGGCACGCTCAGCGAGCATCGGTGCTGATGTGGCTGCGGCACTTGTGGATGCAACGGGCGAGGCCATACGCAACAGTCTCATTCACGCCCAGTCCGGGCCACGTGACGTTCAGCGCAGTGTTCAACTCGCACTGTCGGAGACGATGGTGACCGTGCGGATCGTCGACGACGGGATCGGGTTCGAACCGAGCGCGGTCCCGCCACAACGGCTCGGGATCCTGCTGAGCATCCGCCATCGGCTTTCGCTTGTTGACGGCGGTGGAGCAAGCGTCGAATCCGCCCCGGGGCGAGGAACCGTCGTGACGCTCACCTGGCGAGCGTCATGAGCATTGCGAGCCCGAGACCCACTCGGGTCGATGTTCAGCAACTTACCGGCGCAAAGGCAAAAGGGATGATCGCTCTCCAGTTCGCCATCTCGGTAATGCTCGCGGTCTGGACGATCGGGGATGTGACGGATCCGTTACTAGTGTGGCTCGCACTCGGCACTCTCGCTGTCGTGTCTGTTGTCATGGTTCTGGGACGCGGGGAACGGATGCCGCTCGGTGCGTCGATCATCATCCTTGCGGGCGGACCAACGATGGCGCTCTTGCTCTACGGAAGCACAAGCCCCGGCTACACTCAGTGGTTCATTGGCTCGGCGACTCTGACGCTGTTCTACCTCTCGCTGCGAGGCCGAATTCTGCTCTCGTGGCTCGGCTTCGCGATCCTCTCCGGCGTCATCATTGCCATCGATCTGGCGGTCTTCGACGAATTCATGCCAGCGGTTGCCGCGCTCGGTCGCCAAGCGGCTGTGCTACTGGTCGGCACGCTATTCTCCTTCGGTCTTCGCCGCACCGGCGACCGCCTTGAGCAACTCACCGCTCAGACCACGGTGAGGATTTCAACGGAGGCTGCCAATCGTGCGGCAGCGAGCGAGCGCAGACGCCGGCTCGTTCAACTCGAGGAGTTTGCGGCCCCCTTACTGCGGCGCTTGGTCAACGGTGAAACCCTGACCCGCGATGACCGTCGCGAGTTCGCCGTCGCCGAAGCCGCGCTCCGCGACGGCGTGCGGGCTTCCAAGCTCGCGCGGGCCGACGTGATCACGGCAGCGCGTGCCGCACGGCTTCGAGGAGTTGAGGTCGTGCTTCTCGACGACAGCGGTGACGCTGTTCTCGACGAAGGCGAGTTGGAACGAGCATCCGCCGCAATCGTTGACGTGCTGAGTTCGTCGCTCGATGGACGCGTCACCGCGAGACTCCTTCCGAGTGGGCGTGAGATCTTGGCGACGGTCGTGGCCGACGGTACTGAGTATGTGAAGCGCGAAGTGCCGAGAGCCCCCGCCAAGTTCACGGCGGGGGCTCTCGAAGACGGGATCTAAAGGCTAGTTGTAGGTTCCCGGGGTGTAGTCATCCGAACTGAAGCTGTCGAAGTCGACGAAGCTCAAATCGGCCTCTGAGAACTTCGCGTCATCCGTAAAGATGCGGTTCGGGTACCGTTCGGCCTTCGCCTCCTCGGTCGCCTCCACCGACACATCGCGGTAGCGCGGAAGACCCGTGCCTGCCGGGATGAGCTTTCCGATGATGACGTTCTCCTTGAGCCCGAGCAGCGGGTCGGACCGACCCTCCATCGCGGCCTGCGTCAGCACGCGCGTGGTCTCCTGGAACGAGGCAGCGGACAGCCAAGACTCTGTCGCGAGCGAAGCCTTGGTGATACCCATGACCTCTTGGCGAGCAGAAGCAGTGGCCTTGCCCTCGGTGAGCGCAGCACGATTCAGGTCGTTGTACTTCAACCGGTCGACGAGCTCACCCGGCAGAAGCCCGGTGTCACCGTGATCGACGACAGTCACCTTGCGAAGCATCTGACGAACAATGACCTCGATGTGCTTATCGTGAATCGGCACGCCCTGTGAGCGGTAGACGCCCTGAACACCATCGACCAAGTGCAACTGCACCGCTCGAACGCCCTTGACGCGAAGAACTTCCTTCGGGTCCAGGTTTCCGACGTGCAACTGCTGACCGAGATCGACGTGCTGACCGTCTTCGATCAGCAGGCTCGCGCGGCGCAACACCGGGTAGGCGATGGGCTCGTCACCATTGTCTGGCGTCAGGATCAGGCGACGAGCGCGATCCGTGTCTTCGATCGTGATGCGCCCGGCAGCTTCGGCGATCGGGCTGGCACCCTTCGGCGTGCGCGCCTCGAACAGCTCGGTGACACGCGGCAGACCCTGCGTGATGTCATCAGCGGATGCCACACCGCCGGTGTGGAAGGTACGCATCGTGAGCTGGGTTCCCGGCTCGCCGATGGACTGCGCCGCGATGATGCCGACGGCTTCGCCGATGTCTACGAGCAAACCGGTCGCGAGCGAGCGACCGTAGCAGGCCGCACACACGCCGACCGCTGACTCACAGGTCAGCACTGAGCGCACCTTGACCTGCTCAACGCCAGCGGCCATGAGCGTCTCGATGAGCACGTCACCGATGTCGCTGCCGGCGGCGGCAACCACCTTGCCCTTGGCGTCAACGGCGTCCTCAGCAAGGCTGCGGGCGTAGACCGAGTTCTCGACGTTGACGTCACGCACGAGCGTTCCGTCAGCGCCGGGAGCGGCGATCGTCAGGTCGAGACCCTTCGAAGTGCCACAGTCGTCTTCACGGATGATGACGTCCTGCGAAACATCCACCAGACGCCGCGTGAGGTACCCGGAGTCCGCGGTGCGAAGGGCGGTGTCAGCAAGCCCCTTACGGGCACCGTGGGTCGAGATGAAGTACTCGGCAACGGTCAGGCCCTCCTTGTAAGAGTGCACGATCGGACGAGGAATGATCTCACCCTTCGGGTTCGACACCAGGCCGCGCATACCGGCGATCTGGCGTACCTGCATCCAGTTACCGCGGGCACCGGAGGAGACCATGCGGTTGATGTTGTTATCGGATGCGAAGTTGTCTTGCATTGCGGTCGCAACCTCAGCGGTGGCCTTGTTCCAGATCTCGATGAGCTCTTGACGACGCTCGGCGTCGGTCGTGAGTCCCTTTTCGAACTGGTCCTGCACCTTGGCGGCCTGCTTCTCGTAGCGTCCGATGATCTCGGGCTTCGATGGCGGCGTCACGATGTCGCTCAGGGCGACGGTCACACCGGAGCGAGTAGCCCAGTGGAAACCGGCATCCTTGATGCGGTCAAGAGCCGCAGCAACGTCAACCTTCACGTAACGCTCGGCAAGATCGTTGACAATCGAGGAAATCATGCCCTTATCGGCGACGGCCTCGATGTACGGGTAGTCCTCCGGGAGCGTCTCGTTGAACAACGCGCGGCCGAGGCTCGTCGGCATGAGGACGGTGTCGCCTTGAACGAAGCCCTCAGGAGCCTCGCCCTCGGCAAAGTAGACGTTCTCAAGGCGGATACGAGCCATCGCGTTCAGGTCGAGCGTGTGCTCATCGAACGCCAGGATCGCCTCTGCCACCGACGAGAACGCACGGCCTTCTCCCTTGGCGCCCTCCTTGAGAGTCGTCAGGTGGTGAAGCCCGATAATCATGTCCTGCGTCGGCAGGGTGACCGGGCGGCCATCAGACGGCTTGAGGATGTTGTTGCTGGCGAGCATGAGCACGCGCGCTTCAGCCTGCGCCTCGACCGACAGCGGAAGGTGAACAGCCATCTGGTCGCCGTCGAAGTCGGCGTTGAACGCCGCACAGACGAGCGGGTGCAGCTGAATCGCCTTGCCCTCGACCAACTGAGGTTCGAACGCCTGGATGCCCAAACGGTGCAGCGTTGGCGCGCGGTTCAGCAGAACCGGACGCTCGCGGATGATCTCCTCGAGCACATCCCACACCTGCGGACGGCTTCGCTCGACCATGCGCTTTGCGCTCTTGATGTTCTGAGCGTGGCTGAGGTCGATGAGCCGCTTGATGACAAACGGCTTGAATAGCTCGAGCGCCATTTGCTTCGGCAGACCGCACTGGTGCAGCTTGAGCTGCGGACCGACGATGATGACAGAACGACCGGAGTAGTCGACGCGCTTTCCGAGGAGGTTCTGGCGGAACCGTCCCTGCTTGCCCTTGAGCATGTCGCTCAGTGACTTCAGGGCACGGTTGCCGGTACCCGTGACCGGGCGGCCACGACGACCGTTGTCAAAGAGCGCGTCAACAGCCTCCTGCAGCATGCGCTTCTCGTTGTTGACGATGATCTCGGGAGCACCGAGGTCGAGCAGGCGACGCAGGCGGTTGTTGCGGTTGATCACACGACGGTAGAGGTCGTTGAGGTCAGAGGTCGCGAATCGGCCACCGTCAAGCTGCACCATCGGGCGAAGCTCCGGCGGGATGACCGGGACGACCTCGAGCACCATGGCGGCCGGCGAATTGCCGGTCTGCAGGAACGAGTTGACCACGCGCAGTCGCTTGATCGCACGGATCTTCTTCTGGCCCTTGCCGTTGGCGATCTGGTCGTGAAGGTCGATGCTCTCGGCCTCGAGGTCGAATGCCTGGAGGCGCTTCTGGATCGCCTCAGCGCCCATGAAGGCCTCGAAGTACATTCCGAAGCGGTCCTGCAGTTCCTGGAAGACTGAGTCCTCCGGCTTGAGGTCACCGACCTTGAGGCTGCGGAAGTCGTCCCAGACGCGCTCGAGCTGGGAGATCTGCTCATCGAAGCTCTTGCGAGCCTGACCCATCTCCTTCTCTGCGCCATCCTTGACACGGCGCTTCTGGTCGCTCTTGGCGCCTTCCGCCTCCAGGGCGGCAAGGTCTTCCTCAAGCCTGGTGAGGCGCTCAGCGATTCGAGCATCCCGTTGACCCTCTAGGGTCTTGATCTCGAGACGAATCTCGTTCTCCAGGCCAGGCAAGTCATTGTGACGGCCATCCTCGTCGACCGAGATGATCATGTACGCCGCGAAATAGATGACCTTCTCGAGGTCCTTGGGTGCCATGTCGAGCAAGTACCCGAGGCGTGATGGAACGCCCTTGAAGTACCAAATGTGCGTGACCGGCGCGGCAAGCTCGATGTGGCCCATCCGCTCGCGGCGCACCGAGGACTTGGTGACCTCGACGCCACAGCGCTCGCACACGATGCCCTTGAAGCGCACCCGCTTGTACTTGCCGCACGAGCACTCCCAGTCACGGCTCGGCCCGAAGATCTGCTCTCCAAAGAGGCCGTCCTTCTCCGGCTTGAGCGTGCGGTAGTTGATGGTTTCTGGCTTCTTAACTTCGCCATGTGACCAGCGACGGATGTCGTCTGCAGTCGCAAGGCCGATTCGGATCTCGTCAAACGCGTGAACGTCGAGCACAGTTTTCTTCTCTCTTCGAAACTCTGAAATCGTGGGTGATGATCGGGGGAGATGGCGCCGCAGCGCCTAGATCTCGTCGATCGACGAGGACTCGAACCGTGCCGAGATGTTGATGCCGAGCTCTTCAGCCGCGCGGAAGACTTCGTCATCCGTGTCGCGAAGATTCACCGTCGAGCCGTCGGCCGAGAGGACCTCGACGTTCAGGCACAGCGACTGCATCTCCTTGATGAGCACCTTGAAGCTCTCGGGAATACCCGGCTCCTGAATGTTCTCGCCCTTGACGATCGCCTCATAGACCTTGACGCGACCGAGGATGTCATCGCTCTTGATCGTCAGCAACTCCTGCAGCGCGTACGCGGCACCGTATGCCTCGAGCGCCCACACTTCCATCTCGCCGAAGCGCTGCCCACCGAACTGCGCTTTACCACCGAGCGGCTGCTGGGTGATC
>JBGSTT010000196.1:0-1741 GCA_041736385.1 Rhodoglobus sp.
CCGCGGCGACGATCACGACAGTTAGCACGATCGCCAGGCCCAGGATGCGACCGAGGACGAAGCTCGGGCCCGCGACGCGGCCGCGCGGGGACATGAGGAGCAGCACGACGGCGATGAGCGGGAACGGACTTAGCGCAACACCGACGGCGAGCGGCAGCGCTTGGCCGATGATGTCGGTGATCGAGTAGTCCACAGCAGCAACCTACTCGCTCGCGAGCGGTACGTCGAAGGCCGCGCTCGCTAGCCGCTGACGGATTCGATGTCGTATTGCAGCACTCGTTCGTCGTGGCTCGCGAGCGTCAACGATTCTGCCTTCGCTTGCGCGATGAGCAGAACCGTCACGCGCCGTACCAGTCGCGGTCGTCCTGCGCGGTGAAGTCCTCGAAGTCATTGGCGATGACGAACTGCCCCTTGAAGCGGCCCGGGGTACGTTTCGGGAGCACAGCCATCGGCACGAACCTCGCGACCGGCATGCCGTTGCGCGCGATCACAATCTCCTCACCAAGCTCGACGCGACTGAGCAATTGCGAAAGCTGGGTCTCCGCCTCGTAGAAGTCGATTGGGTTACCCATGGGTCGACCGTAACAGCCTGCTCAAGTTTGACCATCCGAGCGTTCGAAGAGCAGTCCGCATGACGCATGAAGGCAGGTCGAGCCGCGGGGAACTACTCGAGTTGACTTGCATCACCGAGCAAGCTCTCAAAGTCGCGCCCGCCGTAAAGGATGCCGATGATTACGACCGACTCGCCGAGCACCGCGAACGCGATGACAACTCGCCTTCGATACCCCAAGATCCGCAGTCCCGGGCGGAGGTCGTCCCTCGATCGACCTCGCAGAGGGAAGTCGGCAAGTTCATCGCAGTAGGCAACGATCGAGTGTGTGAAATCCGCTGCACTTGCGGCAGAGCTCGCCTCGGCGATGTAGTCATACAGCTCATCAAGCTGCGCGAGCGCTTCGGGTCGAAATGTTACTCGGAAGCGATTCACTGGTGCGCGTCGTGCCTCGCCGACAGATGCGCGCGCACCTCGTCGATACCGACAACTGCGGAGGGATCGGCAACAAGCGCGTCGTAGGCGCTGACGACTTCGCTCTGAAGCCAGGCTTCGAGCGCTTGGTCCCGGGCGAACAACGTGCGGAGTCCATCTCGAACGACTTCACTTTCGCTCGCATAGGCGCCAGAATTCACGCGTTCGCGCAATGCGTCCGCCATGTCATTTGGAAGAGTGATACTCAGTTGGCGCGTCGTACGCACAGGATCTCCAATCGGTCAGTAGGACTCAATCCTACTGCCACCTCTGGGTTGCGGCCGCAGTAACACGAGCCGCGGCATCCGTAGACTTGACCAATGGCTACGGGCGACTCGTTTTACATCACCACGCCCATCTTCTACGTCAACGATGTTCCACACATCGGCCATGCGTACACCGAGGTGGCCTCTGACGTGCTCGCGCGCTGGCACCGTCAGCGCGGCGAAGACACCTGGTTGCTCACCGGCACCGATGAGCACGGCCAGAAGATTCTGCGCACGGCAGCGGCGAACAACACGAGCCCGAAGGATTGGGCTGACCGCCTCGTCGAGACCGCGTGGAAGCCGCTGCTGAAGACCATCAACATTCGCAACGACGACTTCATTCGCACAACGGACGAGCGCCACGAGACAGCCGTGGCGAAGTTCTTGCAGAAGCTCTACGACGACGGACACATCTACCCGGGAGAGTACGAGGGCTACTACTGCGTCGGCT
>JBGSTT010000239.1:0-2359 GCA_041736385.1 Rhodoglobus sp.
CGCATGATCAACAGCTCGTCACCCGGAATGAAGATTCGGTACTCGTCGAAGACCGAATAGTTCGGCAGGTGATGTTTGGCATAGCGCGCAACAACATGACCGCGGTGCAGCACACTCGCGCAGTTCTGTGCGATCGCGGTCGGTGCGTTGCTGGCGCCGAGCAACCGTGGTTCTAGCGGTCCTTGAGGGTGCCCGACAACGACGACGAGTTCGCCGAGCCCTTCGTCGTTCAGTCGGGTTGCCAACGCGGGCACCGCGGCGCTGGCTGCCTTCAGAAAGCTCGGGCGGGATGCGAGGTCTTCGATGGGGTACCCGGAGATCGCCATTTCGCCGACCGCAAGGATGTGCGCTCCGCGCCCAAGCGCGCGTCGCGACAACTCCAGAATCTGCTCGCTGTTGGATGTTATGTCGCCAACGGTCGGGTTTGACTGGCCGAGAGCCAAGCGAAGCGAGGGCATAGCCAGTAGCCTAATGGGGGTGCCTGAGGCGTCGCAGGAGGCCAGGGGAAGGCCTCATGGGAGGCCGGGGCCCAAGCCTATTTCCCGCCAAATCACCAGCACGATCGCAATCACCGAGGAGCCCATGGACAAGCAACGTGACTTCGTTCTTCGCACGATCGAAGAGCGGGGAGTCAAGTTCGTGCGCCTCTGGTTCACCGATGTCGTCGGAACCCTCAAGAGCGTCGCCATCACACCAGCTGAGGTCGAGGGCGCTTTCGCTGAGGGGCTCGGCTTTGACGGCTCCGCGATCGAGGGATTCACGCGCGCATATGAGGCCGACATGCTTGCCCACCCGGATCCGGCGACGTTCCAGATCCTCCCGTGGCGTGGCGAAATCGATCCGACCGCTCGCATGTTCTGCGACATCACGACCCCCGACGGCCAGCCGGCGGTATCCGACCCGAGGAACGTGCTCAAACGATCACTCGCGAAAGCGGCTGATCGCGGGTTCTCGTTCTACACGCATCCCGAAATCGAGTTCTACCTGCTCAAGTCGCCCAAGCTCGTGAACGGCCAGCCAGAGCCGGTGGACTCGGCGGGGTTCTTTGATAACGTGCCCGGCGGTACGGCCCACGACTTCCGCCGCCGATCGGTGCGGATGCTCGAAGACCTCGGAATCTCGGTGGAGTTCAGCCACCACGAGGCTGGTCCAGGCCAGAACGAGATCGACCTGCGCTACGCGGATGCCCTGACCACCGCCGACAACATCATGACGTTCCGCACGGTGATCAAGGAGGTCGCTATCGAGCAGGGCGTCTACGCGACGTTCATGCCGAAGCCGATGTCCGGGCATCCCGGATCGGGCATGCACACCCACCTCTCGCTCTTCGAGGGTGACGTGAATGCCTTCTACGATGCTGCCGGGCACTACCAGCTTTCGAAGATCGGTCGACAGTTCGTTGCGGGCCTACTGCACCACGCGCCAGAGATCACCGCGGTGACCAACCAGTTCGTCAACTCCTACAAGCGCCTGTGGGGCGGCGACGAGGCACCGAGCTTCGTCACCTGGGGCCACAACAATCGCTCTGCGCTGGTGCGCGTGCCGCTCTACAAGCCGAACAAGGGCCAGAGCGCGCGCGTCGAGTACCGCGCGATCGACTCGGCCGCGAACCCCTACCTCACGTTCTCGCTGCTGCTCGCTGCGGGGCTGAAGGGCATCGAGGAGGGCTACGAGCTGCCGCCAGAGGCGGAGAACAACGTGTGGGAGCTGTCGGATACCGAGCGTCGTGCCCTCGGCTATGCCCAATTGCCGGCAAGCCTCGACCACGCTGTGTCACTCATGGAGGATTCCGAGCTTGTCGCCGAAACCCTCGGCGAGCAGGTGTTCAACTATGTGCTGCTCAACAAGCGCCGTGAGTGGAGCGAGTACCGTGCCCAGGTGACGCCCTACGAGCTGGAGAGCAATCTCGAGACGCTGTAGCCCTGGCACATGTCACGCCCTCCGATCGTTCGCACCCCGACCACGCTGACGGAACTCGCCCGCCTCGGATTCTCCGAGCTGGGCGAGACGAACGATCGACTCGATGCGCTCGCGGCGCCCGACCTCGTGCCGCTCTTCTCGGTAGCGGCAGACCCCGATCAAGCCCTTCGGCTCTTGGGTGTCCTGGAGGTGAAAGCCCCCAAGCAGCTCGCGAAACTGATCGCCGACGAGGATGCCGCGGCGCGCCTCATCCGCGTGCTCGGCGCTTCTGCGGGCCTCAGTGACTTCCTCGCGCGCCACCCAGAGCAACTGGCAGCTTTGGGCACGCCGCTGAAGCAACCGCCGTCCAGCTACGGAGCCGACCTCATCGGCGCGGTTAAGACGCTCTCCGGCGACGCGGCGTGGCTCGCCCTGCGCGTGCGATACCGCCGCCACCTCC
>JBGSTT010000247.1:0-3371 GCA_041736385.1 Rhodoglobus sp.
GTGGGCCAGGGGTTCGACTTCTTCAGTTGACCGTGGCGGGCAATGCCCTGCGACTGAGTCGATCTATTGGAGCGCGGACGCAGCTCGCTCATGACAGATCCCTTTCGTAGCGGTGCAGTTGGGTTGATCAGTCCGAGCGGAGGGCGTGGGATTCGAACCCACGAGACATTTCTGCCCACCAGTTTTCAAGACTGGCTCCATCGGCCACTCGGACAGCCCTCCCGGCTTGACCAAGAAATGAGTGTAACCGATCGGACGACCGTGACCCTGAGGATCGTCTAGAAGTTGGCCAGCAGTGTCGCGACGCCGTCATCGAGGTCAGTTCCAGTCACTTCACTCGCGACCTCGACCACGATGCTCGGCGCCTGGCCCATTGCGACCCCTCGACCTTCGACGGATGCCCATTCCAGCATCTCGATGTCGTTGCGTCCATCTCCGACCGCCATCACGTGTGTGCGCGGAATATCGAGCAGTTCGCGCACCCGTTCGAGCGCGGTGGACTTGTTGACACCGTCTGGCGCAATGTCGAGCCACGCCGTCCAGCCGACGTTGTAGCTGACTTTATGTAGTCCCATTCGTTCGACCACCGACAGGAAGTCCTCGATCTCGTGCTCCGGCGAAATCACCACGACCCGCGTTGCGTGGGTAGTCATCAGTTCGGCGAAGTCGACCTTCTCGCTGGTTTCACCGAGGGTCCCATCCGGAAAATAGCCGGTGTATCGGTAATGGCCGTGCTCGTCTTCCACCGCATAATGAGCCTTCTCGAGGCTCGAACGGATGGTCGTCAACACGCGGCTCGGATCAAAGGTTTCAACGTGGAAGCGTCGATACCCGGTCTCGGCGTCTGCATCGCGAATCAACGTGATCGCACCGTTAGAGCACACAACGTACTGCGGGGCGATGCCGAGTCGATCAAGGATCGGCAGCGTCATAGCGACGCTGCGCCCGGTCGCGAGCATCACCTCGTGGCCACCGTCCCGAACGCGCTGCACTGCCTCGATGACGACCTCGTTCATCACGCCGTCTTCGCGCAACACGGTGCCGTCGATGTCGAGCGCGATAAGCCACTGTCGAGTCACGCTGGCACCTCAAGACGTTCGAGCCCGCCGAGGTAGCGCCGAAGGGCCTCTGGAACGATCACCGAGCCATCCGCCTGCTGATGCGTTTCGAGAATCGCGACGATCCAGCGTGTGGTGGCGAGGGTGCCGTTGAGGGTCGCAACCGGCGCGGTCTTGCCCGTGTCGGTGCGATACCGAATGTCGAGCCGTCGCGCTTGGTAAGTGGTGCAGTTGCTTGTTGACGTGAGTTCGCGATAGGCACCCTGAGTCGGAATCCAAGCTTCGACGTCGTACTTGCGCGCAGCGCTTGACCCGAGGTCTCCAGCCGCAACGTCGATGACCCGATAGGCCAATTCGCACGCCTGAAGCATGTGCTCTTGGAAACTGAGCAAGCGCAAGTGCTCGGCTTCTGCATCGTCAGGCAGCACGTAACTGAACATCTCCAGTTTGTTGAATTGGTGCACGCGGAGGATGCCCCGGTTGTCTTTGCCAGCCGAGCCAGCTTCGCGCCGAAAACAGGTCGACCAGCCGGTGTAACGCAGTGGTCCTGCGCCCAGATCGAGAATCTCATCGGAGTGGTAGCCGGCGAGCGCGACCTCGCTCGTCCCGGTGAGATAGAGGTCGTCAGCTGGCAGATAGTAAATCTCGTCAGCGTGTTGCCCGAGGAAACCGGTGCCGTCCATGATCTCTGGGCGCACGAGGGTTGGCGTGATGAGCGGAACGAAGCCGCCATCGATCGCCGTGTCGAGAGCGAAGTTCATCAGAGCCAGTTCGAGTCTGGCGCCCATCCCCTTGAGAAAATAGAAGCGGCTGCCAGATACCTTGACGCCACGCGGGATGTCGATCACGTCGAGCAGTTCGCCAAGTTCTGCGTGGTCGCGTGGCTCAAAGTCGAAGGCGGCTGGAGTGCCAACCTCGCGCACAAGCTGCCAGCTCTCTTCTCCGCCGGCCGGCACGCCATCGATGATGACATTGCCGATCGACCCGATGATCCTGGTGAACTCCGCCGTGGCGTCGTGGGCAACTTGCTGCGCAGCCTTGACGCGGGCTGCGAGCGACTGAGCCTCGGCGACCAACTGCTTCTTATGCTCGGATGGCGCTGCCGCGACGGTTTTGCCAAAAAGGTTTTGCTCAGCCCGAAGGTTCTCGGATTCGGCGATACTGGCGCGGCGCTCGATGTCGGCGGCCAGGGCCGCATCCACCAACTCGACGGCAGCGCCCCGAAACTGCTGTGACCGCCTGACGAGTTCTGGGTCATCACGCAAGAACTGGGGGTCGATCACCCGTACAGCCTAGCCATCGCATGGCTGAGGCTATGCCGTACCGTTTGATTGTGGCATCCACTCGAAGCGGCCTAAGACCGCGTGCGGCAGTCGTTTACAACCCCACGAAGGTCGACACCGAGAAACTGCGGGCGGCGGTCAGTGCCGCTGCTTCAACGGCTGGCTGGGGAACAACCGCGTGGTTCGAAACCACTGAAACGGATGCCGGTCAGGCGGCAGCAGCGAGCGCACTTCGGCGAGGCGCTTCGCTTGTCATCGTCGCCGGTGGCGACGGTACGGTGCGCGCGGTAGCCGAAGGGCTACGGGGCAGCAAAGTTGCGATCGCCCTCGTGCCGTTGGGGACCGGAAATCTGCTCGCCCGCAACCTCGAACTCCCGGTGTCGAGCGTTGCAGAGAGTCTCGAGATCGCCTTCGGTGGGATCGATCGAATCATCGATATCGGCGTTGTCGAGATCGAGCGTGCTGAGGGCAGCGGCGTGCCTGAAGAACACGTGTTCCTGGTGATGGCGGGTATCGGTCTCGACGCGAAGATGATCAAGAACACGAGTACGAAACTCAAGAAGGCGGTTGGCTGGCTTGCCTACGTTGACGGGATTACGCGTTCTATCCCTGAGCTGAGCCCGGTGAAACTTCGGTACCGTCTCGACGGCGGTGCAGAACGAGCCCTCACGGCGCACACCGTCATCATTGGCAACTGTGGCCTGCTGCCTGGTGGCTTCCTGTTGATGCCGGAGGCAAAGCTCGACGATGGCATCCTTGACATCGCCGCGCTGCGACCCCGGGGGCCGTTCGGCTGGCTCAACGTGTGGAACAAGGTGGCGTGGGAGAACGGAGTTCTGCGCAAGAGCGCGATCGGCCGCAGAATCATCGACCTCTCGAAAGACGTTCGGGATGTCAAGTACCTCACCGGCAAAGAGTTGAACATGACGATCGAGGAACCGGAAGAATTCCAGCTCGACGGCGATGAATTCGGCGAGGCAACCGCGGTGCGCGCGTGGGTCGAACCGCACGCTTTAACGGTGCGGATGCC
>JBGSTT010000265.1:0-6600 GCA_041736385.1 Rhodoglobus sp.
CCGGTTGGATACGTGAGGGTGACCGGAAGCAGCAGCGCCTGAGCCTGGAGGACGATCGCGATGACCGCGACCGCCTGAGCCAGGTGCAGGATCGCCGCGGTCAAGTTCAGGGAACGGAGGTTCACAGGAGCCAACCTCCAACACAGCAGCTCGACATGGTGACAAACCTAGCGACTGTCGACCTCGTAGACGTAGCCACGAGCAGTCGGAACCGGGTGGCGATCAAGCGGTTCTGTCGCAAGAGCGACGCGTTCGCCTGCCCACGTGCTCGCCCCGCCCAGCCGATCGAGGGGAAGAAGTCACGCAAAACCCCACTCTGACTAGGGATTTTTTTGCGGAGACGGAGGGATTTGAACCCTCGGAACCCTTACGGGTTCTCCACCTTAGCAGGGTCGCCGATTCCTCATCGGAGCCGACTCTATGCCCCTCGAGGCTCCCGGAAACGCCTCCCGCACCGCATTATCTGGTTCTCGGGTACCCACGGGGGACACATGGAGCAAGCGCCCAGCGCGGGGAACTTCAGCGACGGTCGCACGCTGTAGACATGGTTCATGCGGCCGCCCGTCTTCGATCAGATTGAGCGATTCACGACGGCGCCTAAGGGTCATGAGGAGTCGTCGTTCGCGTTCTTCAATCGGATTGACGGGGAGTTCTGGCAATCCGTGCGGGAGCGCATTCAAAACTGGGCGGGCCAACTTCCTGACGGGGACTATCGAGACTTTCGCGCGAGGATTAGGGCTGGCAACGACTACCAGTTCAACAGCGCCTACCTCGAGCTCTACCTTCATGAATCACTTCGTCGAGCCGGCTACGCCATAACTGTGCACCCTTCGACGGCTTCGGGTCGTCGGCCAGACTTCTTCGCCGCGCGGGACGGTGGTGGGTTCTATCTGGAAGCGATAGCACCCGCGCCCAGTCCGGCGGAGCAAGCGAGGGCGGCGCGACTTGCTCGGCTCTACAGCGTCGTAGAACGAACGGGCGATGCAAACTGGTGGCTCTGGTTCGAGCACATAGAGGAAGGAGTGGCCTCTCCACCGGCTTCGAAACTGAGGATGGCTATTCGGACTTGGCTTGCAACACTAGATCCGGCGGCTCGTAGCGACATCCGTGATCGTCCTGTGTTCCAGTGGGCCAGCGATGGGTGGACTGTGAGTCTCACAGCGCTCCCCCGCCCGACGGGCGGTCCTAGCGGCCCCACGGCCCGGTCAATCGGCGTGTTCCCCGCGACGGTCGGGTTCGTGGACGATAGCTCGCCGCTCAAACAGGCGTTGGCTCGCAAACACAGCGCTTACGGCAAGCTCGAGGAGGCGCTGATAATCGCAGTCGGCGTTTACAACTTCGATCGCGATAGATGTGCAACCGCAAACGCACTTTGGGGTCACGAAGCCGTCCAGATCTCGGCCAACGACACGGACGATCATGGGACGCTCATCCGACAACCCGACGGCTACTTCGGAACGCCAGGAGCATGGCGTCACTCGAATGTGTCGGGAGTGCTGGTCGTGAACCAGCTCCAGCCAACGCACTTTCCCACCGCTGACGTGAGTCTGTGGCTGCATCCGACACCGACTCACAGGCTACCAAGCAACATCGGGTTGCCGGGGGAGGTCATCACTCTGGTCGGCAACCAGTTGGCAACCAGTGAACCGGCGGTCACCCCTGGGCAGTTCTTCGACCTGCCCGAGGTGTGGCCGCCCGGTGAGGCTTTCTCCAGAGATGCCTAGGATCATTACTTTCTGGATCACGCTTCGCTGCGTTGGGGTCCCGTCTCGTTCCAGAGTTGCTCGTGGGACACGTCGTCCGTGCCGAAGTTGAACCCGTTCCGCCGCACCTTGAGTACGACAGAAGTTCTTGGCGTCTGGCTGTTGGAGTGCAAGCCATAGGACGCCAGGGTGAGGAGCGCAACGAACTCGAGATCAGGTCCGGTTCAGCCGGATGCAGTAGCCCAAACTGCGAGTTGCCGCCATCCTATGGGGAACCCCATGTGGGTCTCGGGAGAGACCGGCGGCGCGTTCGGGAACCTATCGAGTAGTTCGACCAAGCGCGCACTCCATCTGTCCTCTGGGCGGATAACCGATGTCAACTGAGCCAGAATCGCACACATGCCGTAAACGCGACTCTTTCGGTCTGGGTCATCGTTCAGGTGGATCAGCAGAGGCGCGTTGTCCGGAATTCGCCCGATTTTGTATGTGAGGCTCCGATTCCACAAACGCGCGTGGTGTGCCGACACGTTGCGAAGGTAGTTCGCGACCTTCATCCAACGAACGAGAACGGCACCCGACACGTCGCCTAGCTCCGCAGAGACACGCGACCGGTCGGCGTCGGGCATGAACCCAAACAGTCGAACGAGCTGCCCGAACTCCATGATTTCAGTGGCGACCCAGACCGGCAGCCGACTGTCGTACTTCTGCACATAGTGCTTGATGAAGTCTTCGGACTTCGCAGCCCGTTGCTGATGCTCGACATAGCGCTCGAGCCATACCTCGAACGTCGATCGTTCCGGCTCATCGGTGTCGGGCAGACTCGTGCGCTCTGGATCGAGATTCTCGACCTCAAGGTGCCCGAACTTGTGGCGAAGCCCGAGGTGATACCCGACCTTGGACCGCAGGGCAATCTCGACAGTCTCGACGGCATCCAAGACCAGAAGTCGCAGATCCCTGTCGAAACGCCACATGTCTTCGATCCAAGAGAACTGTGCTCCCGCAATAAACGCGTTGCTTCGAAACTGGACGGATGTGTCTCGCGGGTCCCCCTCCCCGAGAAGCTCGCGGAACGGATACGCGTACGCGCTCGAACGGTAGTAGCCGACGGTCTCCAAGAACCGCGCCGCCCGATCGCGATCTGAGATCTGAAGCCCGTTACCAGCGAGCTTCTCAACCTGCTGCGACAGCTCGAGGTGGGGCTTGTCGTACTCCACCGGCTACCTCGTTACATAAGAAAACCAGCCCGTACCCGAAGGCAGAGGGGCTGGTGTTTATGCAATCAGAGTACCACGTCGAGGTATCTCGGTGCGGGAAGTTCTCCACACTTCCGCAGTCGAGTACCTAGCCGTGCTTTGTGCCTCCCACGAAACTGTGCGCGAGTAGCACCGCGGCACCATCGCGGCCGGAATCCTCATCCACCTCGAAGTATCGGATGTCGACGCCGAGTGACGGTGTGCTTTTCGATGTCATCACCAAGATCGAGCCGACGGCGGCGGATTCGGTTCTCTAGGCCGGGTTCTCGCGATACCAGGCGATCGTCCTTGCCAGCGCTTCTTGCCATTTCGTTGCGGTCACGCTGAGAAGTTTGGTGGTCTCAGTGGCGTCCATCACGAACGGTCGATTGAATTGGTAGGCGGAGTCGTTCGCCGCCCGGATTCCTGGCGAAAAGATGCCCAGCGTTCCCAGAAGAAGCGACCCGAAGGAGGCGACTTTCGCCGCGTTCCCCGTGAGGCCGTTGATTCGTTCCGCAATCTCTTCGCGTGTGAGTGGCTCGTCGCTTGGAACCAACCAGGGTCGGCCCCATTCGCCCTCGTAGTCTGAGGCTGCGATCAGTGTGTTTGCAAAGTCGTCGAGGAACGTCCAGCTGTGCTTCTGGGTTGCGCTGCCGAATACGCTCACCTTCTTCCCAGCCATGACGGGCCTGAAGAAGCCTGCTCCAAGTTGTGCCGTCTTCTCCGCACGAGGGCCGAAATAGTCACTGGCGCGCACTTCGACGGCCCGGATGTCGCCACGCCGGTGTGCTGCGAGCGCGAGCTCCCAGCCATCCTTCCTCACCTGTCCTTTGGTCTCCTGCGTTAGAAGGGGGCTCCGTTCTGTCATGGGCATCGCAGAATCTTCCCCGTATGCGTAGAGGTTGCCAACGATCACCAGTTTCGCCCCACTTCGACGGGCGGCGTCAATTGCCGCCTGAAACATCGGCGGCCAGAGTTGTGGCCACCGGTGGTATTGGCTCGGGCTTGTTGCCAGAAAGATGGTTTCGCAGTTCTGAGCGGCCGCAGCGAACGCGGTCGCGTTCGTAGCGTCCACCTTTGCGGTCTGGGCGCCGGCGACCGACACCCCAGAGCGGGTGGCGACCAGAACACTGTCTCCGCGAGCGAGGAGGCAAGCCGCGAGGGTAGTGCCCACGGGTCCGGCTCCAGCGATGAGGTAATTTGTCATTTTGTGGTTTCCTTCTGTGTTGAGTTGGTCAGTGTGTGGAGTGTTCGCTCGCGCATGGCGAGGAAAAGCGGAAACGCAAACGCAAGCGCAGCGAGCGGGATATGGGCAACGTAGGCCCAGAGAAAACGCATCCGCAGCCGGCGGCCTTCGACGATTATGAAGATCGATGCCGCGATGGCGGCGATCAAAATGTCGAGGGCTAGCGAGGCGACCGCCGGTCCGCTTGAGACCCAGTCGCCGACAAAGTTACGGCCTTCAGAGATTGAGATCAGGTTCCAGGTCCACGTACCCACCAGACCAACTGCACCTACGCCGAAGTAGAAGGCTGCGAGGACCTTTCGTCGGGCCGTCACGCGTCCACCCGAGGGGCTCGGCCCATTGATTCTGAGGTTGTTTGGTGGCGAAGGATGACGATTGTGGTCGCTGTTGCTGCGCCGAGATTCATAATTGCTGAGACCGCTATCACAGTCCCGCTAGGACGAACTATGGATTCACCACCGAGCGCTTGAATCGTGAGCACGATGAGGATGCCGACGAAAAGACTGACGACGATCCAGATGACGTTGCGGCGCACCCGCACATGCCGCAAAGCGGGAACGCGAGCCGCCAAGAGTTCGAGGATGATCGCAGCGAGCGGGATAAGTTGGACAGCGTGAATACCCACGAAATGCGGGATTCTGAGATCGCCAGCCACCGTGCTCCATCCGAGGAGGGGCAGCCCTGGTCCACCGTCAGGCACCCCGACGGTGTGGGCACCGATCACTCCCTGATAGTCCAACGTCTGGTCTGGCGTCGGGAGCGTCATCAGCACCGCCAATCCCATGCCGACCAGCCCGATGGCGAAGCCGGTGCGAATTGCCACGGTGCGGGCGGCATCGCCGAGATCAGTTCGGAACAAAACAACAATGACCGGCAGGGCTGCGGCCCACGCGATCACGATCGATACACCCATTAGTTGATACAGCGCCGTGTTGAGTGGGGTGGTGAAGTTGAAGTGGCTGGTTCCCCCAGCGAATACCGCACCCGAGATGATCACGATCTCGACCATCAAGAACACCCCGGTGACAGTTCCGGCCCACCACGCCATACGTCGGAAAGTCTGAAGCATGCCAATGAGCCACGCCAGCGTCAGGGTGTAGAGGCCGAATGAGATCGCGAACTTCAACGGCTTTGCCCAACTCGGCGCACCCATTACCGTCCGCGGGTCAACGAGCAGGCCGATAATGCTCACAATCGCAAATGCACCCATGGCGATCGCAACCCATAACAGCGGTCGATGCCAGGTCACCTTCTCGACAAATGACTGACGAACGCGGGACGGGCGTAAGGAAGACACGGACATTGAATCCTTCAATCTAAGAGGGTGACACCGGATAGTAATCGTATCGGATAGTAAAGATATCGGATAGTAACAGTATTCGTGTGTGAGGCACAAGTTGCGGCCCTGCTCTGCTTGGAGTTCGGGCGTCCTGGGTTTTCGCGTGGGGGAAGGTTCAGAAACCTGCGCGGATGAATAGTGTTACTATCCGTCGATGAGAGTTTCTGCGCTGGTTACGCGCGCGAAGGTTCCGTTGTCCGCCATAAAGTTCTACCAACGCGAGGGACTCCTGCCCGATGGAGTGCGAACCTCTCCGAATCAAGTCGACTACGGAGAAGAGCACGTGAAGCGGGTGCGCCTCATCCGGGCATTACTTGAGACGGGAGGCCTGTCGATCGCGGCGACGAAGGAGGTTCTGCGGGCGGTCGACACGGACGGTGCGTCGATCGCCAATACCTTCGAACTCGCTCAGCGCGCGATGAGTACGCCGCGCACGCCCGCATCCACCCCTTCCAGTCTGTCGCGGGATCACGTGATTCGAATTGCGCTATCCCAGGGGTGGAGCTTCTCCCTCGACAATCCCGGCATCGACGCCGCGGCGCGAGCTCTCGACGGGCTGCACGCCATCGATCTCGATCTGACCGACGGGTATCTGGGCGCTTACGCGGCCGCAGCATTCACCGCCGCCGCCGCCGACCTTCACGCACTTGCAGCGCTTTCCGAGCCCGACGAGCTAGCAGAGCTCATGGTTGTTGGAAGCATCCTCGGCGACCCACTCTTCGCTGGTCTGCGACGCATCGCGCATGAAGATGCCACCCACCACCTCTTCCCGACACCAACAGGTCGAGGCACATCGTAAGCATCGATGTCACCCTCGACGACAATCGAGCTGCGCGGGGACCTGGCGGTGAGGCGATCTGAGTCGTTTGCGCTCCGGCCCAATGCGACGGCATTCCGGACGAAAAAAACTTTTGACCAGCATTTTTCTTGCGGAGACGGAGGTGTGTTCGTTCAGGACATAGGAAACGCATCTCTCGGGACATAGGAAACTTCTCGGCCACGCTCGGGGGATGTCGAAAGCCCGTCTTGTGATCACTGCTGTCGTACTCGAGGGAAGGTCGCAGACCGACGTTGCTCGCG